>NZ_JBEYAL010000009.1:0-35222 GCF_040631655.1 Streptomyces sp. NPDC019937 | reverse complement strand
CCGAGTGGCGCGGTCACGGCAGGTCAGCCCACCACTCTCTCAGCGTTGGTGCTGTGCAACGGCCAGCCGGTCAGTGGGGCCACGGTCACTTTCTCCAGTCCCAGTGGCACGCTCGGTACGGGCACCACCAACGCCTCCGGCCAGGCTTCGGCAACGGTCACCTTCCCCACCGCCGGAGCCACCACAGCCACCGCCACGGTCACTGCCACCCCGGCAGGCATCGCCTGCAACTGCACCGGCACCGCATCCCTCCCCATCCCCATCGTCGTCCTGCCCGGGGCGACGACACCGCCGGGAGCGCTGCAGGCCCTCCCCGCCTGCTGGCGGATCAACCTGCTCAACCCGACCGTCTTCCCGACCACCCTGACAGCCACAGTGACACCGGCGGCCGCGGGCATCCCGGTGCAGTTCCTCGTGGGCGGCGTGCCCGTGGGGACGGCGACGACCGACGCGACGGGCACCGCCACCCTCCCGGTGAACCTCACCCTCCTGCAGATCATCAACACCACCTACCAGGCGACTGCCGTCGTCGGCGGCGCCACTGTCACCTCGACGGCCACCCTGCGGCCGTGCATCCCGCCGGTGTGACCGTGACCCTCGGGTGAACGTGCGCGTAAAAGGGCTGCCCCCGTAGTGCACCGGGGGCAGCCCGGCATTCGGGCCCCAGAGGAACAATCAGCTTAGGGGTCGGGCTCCGGTAGCCCGAAGTGGCAGGTTCACGACTGCGCAGCTAACATCTGACGGAGGGTCAGTAAAGCCAGCATGAGGTCTGCCAGACGCTGTCACAGGCGGCCAAACCTGGGACTCGTCACCGTCCATGTGAAGAGGTCGGAGGAGGCGTGCCTCCGCCGCAAGGTCGTTCGCTTTCGGCCGTAGATGATCAAGCAGCCGGGCGTCAGACGCCTCCGGCGAAAGACCAGGTCAGCGCGTGCGTCCGCGCGGTTTCAGGGGTACCGGGGGGAGTTCAGGAGCGGGCAGTGGAGGGCCGTCGTAGCCGTGTACCTCGCCGAAGCGACTGCCCGATGTCCAGTCCTCGCGAGCTTGCTTGATGTCGTCGTGGGACCGCCCGATGAAGTTCCACCACATCACGATCTTCTCCTCGAAGGGCTCACCGCCCAGCAGCATGAACGCGCTGTCCACGTCCGCGCGCAGGGGAAGCTCGCTTCGGCCGCAGCCCAGGTAGAGCAGGGAGCCGGGGGACAGGCGCACGCCGTCGACCTCGGCTTCGCCGGACATCGTGAGCGCCGCGTATTCGTAGTCGGGGCGCACCGGGAGGCGGGTGTGGGTGCCTGCCGCCAGGGTGATGTCCGCGCCCATCAGGGGAGTGAAGGTGGTGCCGGGCGAGGCGGCGCCGTCGAGGTCGCCGAGGATGACGGTGGCGCGCAGGCCCCCGCCGCCGGTGACCTGAGGCAGCTCGGTGTGGTGCTCCCAGGTGGGGGCCGTGTGCCGGTCGCTGCCGGGGAGGGCGACCCAGAGCTGGGCGCCGTGCAGGAGGCGGGCGTGGGCGCGGGGGGATTCCTCGGAGTGCGCGATGGCCCGGCCCGAGGTCATCAGCCCCAACTCGCCGGGCCGCAGGGTCTGCAGGCTGCCGAGGCTGTCCCGGTGCAGCACCTCGCCGTCGTGCAGCCAGCTCACCGTCTGCAGGCCCATGTGGGGGTGCGGGGGGATCTGCATGCCCGGCTCGTCGGCGATGTCGTCCGGGCCGTAGTGATCGACGAAGCACCAGGCGCCGATCATACGGCGGCCCAGGTTCGGCAGCAGGCGGCGCACCACGGTGGACTCGCCCAGCGGGACCTGCTTGGCGGTCAGCAGCTCGCGCACCGGCCGCGCCGTGACGTCGGCGCGGCCGCCGCATACGGTCGCCGTGGGCCGCGGATCGAGGTTGCTCATGGATGAACTCTCCCACCGGAGGGCGACTTCCGCTCGGCCCTGTGGATAACGGCGTTCGGGTAGGTGGTGACCGCCCAGGCGACCAGCGCCGCGCCCAGCAGCCAGCCGCCGAGGACGTCGGTGGGCCAGTGGACGCCCAGGTACAGCCGGGTGAATCCGACGCCGAGCACGGAGACGACGGCCACCGCGGTGGCCAGGCGCTGCCAGAGGGCCGGTGCGCCGTGCAGCTTCAGGAGCCACAGGAGCAGTCCGAGGGTCACGGTCGCGGTGAGGGCGTGACCGGAGGGGAAGGCCGCGTAGTGCGCCGAGTCGACCGGGTTCACCCAGTGCGGGCGGGGGCGGTCGAGGAGGGCCTTCACGCCCTGCTGGAGCGCGGTGCCGGCGGCCGCCGTGGCGACGACCCACAGGGCGGACGTCCGCTCCCGGCGCAGCAGCAGCCACAGGACCATGACGGCCGTCAGGGCGCGCATCGCCCAGGGGTCCCAGATCCAGTCCGTCAGCACTCTGTTGGTCCCGGTCCAGCCGGGGTGGTCGAGGGCGGAGCGGTGCAGCGGGACGACGACGTCCTGGTCCGCGTCCAGCAGCGGCCCCCAGCGGGCGGCGACCAGAGCGAGCAGCACGACGAAGAGGGCGGTGAGCACCGCTGCGACGCGGAAGGCGTGGGGGTGGCGGATCTGCGGCTGCATGGTGTCGATGATCGCCGACGCCGGGTGTGCGGGGCCAGCACACGGGCGAACCGTGCCCGTGAGGGTCAGCCCAGCACCCGCAGCGCCGGGACCAGGGTCACCAGCAGGGGGACGACGGGGACCAGCGCGGCCGCGGCGGTGAGTTGCAGACGGCGTACGGGGGAGAAGCGCGCGGCGGGGGCCAGGAGCCGGTCCACGCGCTGCGGGACCTGCGCGAGTCCGCTGGGGCAGGGGCCGAACACTCCCCGGTCCTCGTTGAGTTCCACGAGCGCCAGCGCCGTCGTCGTCCGCCCGAACCGCCGTGACGCCGAGTCGTCGGCGGCCAGCTCGACCAGCCGGTGCACCTCGTCCCGGAACGCCGCGAACACCGGCACCTGCGGGAAGCCGCCGGCGAGCGCGCCGGCGCAGTGCAGCAGCCAGTGGTGGCGGGCCCGCGCGTGGCCCTGCTCATGGGCGATCACGGCGTCCAGCCGGCGTCCCTTGAGGCGGCGCAGGGCGGCGGTCGTGATGACGAGCTGGGGCGTGGGGCCCGGCAGCCACCAGGCGTCGGGCCTGTCGCCCTCCAGGACGACCAGCCGCTCCCCGGCGGGCTCCTCGCCGGGCAAGACGGGGGAGCGGACGAGGAGTTCGGCGCGGTGCTGCCTGCGCCAGGCGCGGGCGCGGCCGATCTCGCGCGTGAGCATCGCGGCGGACCACACGGCGCCGAAGGCCAGGGCGAGGGCGACGGGCGCCGCCCAGGGGCCGTAGCCGGACAGCGCGTACGCCTCCACGACGCCGTTGGGCGCGGGGGCGAAGACGTTCCCGCGGACGGCCTCCGAGGCGGCCGCGGCGGTGAGTGCCATGGTGAGCGCGCAGCACAGCAGCACTCCGACGACGACGCATTGCCATACCCAGAGGGCGAGTACGGGTTCGCGGTCGACCCATGTGGAACGGGACATCAGGCGCGGCGCCATTGCCGCCACCAGTGCGCCGAGGCCCATCAGCGCGAGCGGGACCATCATGGCCGTCAGCCTATGGTCGGGGCGGTCGGCCCGGGTATGTCCGCGCGGACGAAGTGACGTACGCCACGGTTTGCGCGGCGGGCGTCACAAGGCGTACGCGGCGGGCGGACTCAGAGCGTCAGCAGCATCGCGAACATCCCTATGGCCATCGCGAGCCTGCACGCATGCCGCAGTTCGGGCCGCCGCGACCAGCCGGCCCGCGGTGCCCCGGCGGCCGCCGCGCCGTCCGTCATGGGCAGCAGCCGCAGACCGGAACGGACCGCGTAGACCGCGAAGTAGGCGAGGAGCGCGCCGGTGAGCGCCGGTATGCCGCCGGCCATGCCGTCCGACGTCATGTCGCCGCTCGCCGTCATGCCCCCGCCTGCCGCCATGGAGGCGTCATGGCCGTGGCCGCCCGCGGGGCCCGCCATCATCGCGAGCGCCATGTACGCCATGGCCAACGCTCCTATGGCGTGGTGCAGATGGTGGTGCCCCGGCCATCCGGCGCCGCGCCGCACCGGCAGCAGCTCCCGTACGGGCACCACGGCCCGTACGGCCGCCACGCCGAACACCGCCGCGAAGGCGGGCGGGCCCCATGGGCGGGGGTCCAGGGCGGCGGACGGCACGGCCATCGCCGCCATCCCCCACCCCATGAACGCCTCGGCGCGCGCGATCCGGCGGCCCGGCCCGGGTGGCTCGGCGCGCATCTGCAGCAGGCAGTACGCGCCGGTGGCGGCGCACAGCGCGACCAGCAGCCAGCCGATCAGCGGAGGTCCGTGCACGGCACACCTCCCGGTCCGGCAACGCCGCGGACGTATGCCGGGAGACTGCCCGCGCGCGGACCGGGCTACGGGAGCGCATGGGCGCAGTGGGGGAGCGCGCGGATGTCCGGCGGGCGGTGCGGGCGGGTCAGTTGTGCTCGGAGATCAGCACGGCCCGCGTCGCCGGTTCGAGCGCCTCGAAGATATGGGGCAGGTCGGCCGGATAGGCGACGTAGTCACCGGGGCGCAGCTCGACCGGGTCGTCGGCGAGGCCGACCCGGGCCCGGCCCGTGGCCAGGACGACGTGCTCCACCACGCCGGGCATGTGCGGTTCGGAGGCGCGCGCCGCACCGGGTTCGGCGCTGAGGCGGTAGATGTCCCGGCGCGCGCCGGACGGGCTCGCGGACAGCATGGCGGCCTGGTAGTCGGCCTGCGCGGAAGCGAGCGTCGCGCCCTCGCCGGCCCTGATCACCTGGACGCGGGGGCGCGGGGGGTCGAGGAGCCGCGAGGGGGGCACGTCGAGGGTGACGCACAGCGCCCACAAGGTCTCCAGGCTGGGGTTTCCGCTGCCGGACTCCAGCTGGGACAGGGTGGACTTCGCGATTCCGGCGCGCCGGGCCACCTCGGTGAGCGACAGCCCGGCCCGGCCGCGCTCGCGTCGCAGTACGGCCGCGATCGTGTCCATCGGGACCTTGGCCGAAGCCGTTGGAGCCGTTGGCGCTGTTGGAGCCGTTGAAACCACCGAAGGCGCCGCCGGTACTTCCTGTGTCATCCGTTCGCTCCAGACGTCGACGTGTTCGGTTTGACGAACGCGGTGCGCTGTGTTCATTCTATGCGTCATGCATTCGATATGGAGAACGCTCGATCGTGTGCTGCTGCGGGACATCGCGCTCGTCTGCCTGGCCGTCGGCGTCACCGGCCTGTCCTACGGGGCGGTCGCCGTGGCGTCCGGTCTGCCGCTGTGGGTTCCGGCGGCCCTGAGCGTGCTGGTGCTCGCCGGTGCCTCGGAGTTCCTGTTCGTCGGGCTCGTCGCCGCGGGCGGCAGCCCCGTCGCGGCGGTGCTCGCCGGGCTGGTGGTCAACGCCCGGCACCTGCCGTTCGGGCTGGCCCTTCCCGATGTCCTCGGACGCGGCCGCCGGCGCCTCCTCGGCAGCCATCTGATGAACGACGAGAGCGTCGTCTTCGCGCTCGCGCAGGACACCCTCGCGCGGCAGCGCGCCGCCTACTGGGCCTGCGGCCTGGGCGTCCTCCTGTGCTGGCCGCTGGGCGCGGTCACCGGCGGCCTGATCGGCGCGGCCATCGACGACACCGATCTGTTCGGGCTCGACGCGATGTTCCCGGCCATCCTGCTGGCCCTGGTCCTGCCCGGGCTGCGCGACCGGGACAAGCGCCGGGCGGTCCCGGCGGGCGTCGCCATCGCCCTGGCCACCACCCCCTTCCTGCCCGCCGGGGTGCCCGTCCTGCTCGCCCTGGCCGGGGTGGCGGTCACCGCCGTACCGCACAGAAAAGACAAGGCGCGCAAGACCGGCAACCCCGAGGAGGAGCGCCCGTGCCCGGCCCCCTGACGCTCACCGCCGCGATCCTCGCGCTCGCGGCCGGTACGTTCGCCCTCCGGTTCGCCGGGCCGCTGCTGCGCAGCCGGATCACGCTTCCGCCCCGGGCGGAGAAGCTGATGGAGACCTCCGCCGTCGTCCTGCTGGCCGCCGTCGTGGCGACGACGGCGCTCACCGAGGGCCACGGCCCCGCCGGCATCGCCCGTCCCGCCGGGGTCGCGGTCGCCGGAGTGCTCGCCTGGCGCAAGGCGCCGTTCCTGGTGGTCGTCCTGGCCGCGGCCGCCACCGCGGCCGGGCTGCGCGTGCTCGGCGTGGCCTAGCCGCACCGCAACGGCGTCAGGGGCGGTAGCGCAGGGGGTGGTCCTCGGGGACCTCCACGATCGCGATCCGTACGCCATCGGGGTCGGCGATCCACATCTCGACCAGCCCCCACGGCTCCTTCTTCGGCGGCCGCAGGATCTCCACGTCCCGGGCCGCCAGCTCCTCGTGGGCCGCTTCCGCGTCCGCGACCTGGAGCCACAGCTGGAGCCCCGGCGCGGGCGGGGTGTCGGAGCGGCCGGAGACCTCCAGGAAGCCACCGCCCAGGAAGTAGACCGTGCCGCGCTCGGGGCCGGTCCCGAACTCACGGTAGATCGGCAGTCCCAGCGCCTCGCCGTAGAAGGCCCGTGAGCGGTCGGGGTCCGTGGGCCGCAGCAGTGTGCGGCTGCTCAGTACGTGCACCATGACCGCGACCCTACGCACCCCGCCCCGGCCGGGACCGGGTTAGGGTCTTCTTCTCGTCATCCGCCCGCCCCCCCGGGGAGCCGCGAGCCGTGGGCCGGAGCCGGGCCGCCAGGGAGAGGACACCCGCCGCCATGAACACCCCCGCCACCCGCACCGCCGCGCTGACCTACCGCGGGGCCACCGAGGCCGACGTCGAGCCGCTGGTCGCGCTGATCGAGTCGGCGTACCGCGGGGACGCCAGCCGGGCGGGATGGACGACGGAGGCGGACATCCTGGGCGGGCAGCGCACCGACCCCGAGGGCGTCACGGCCGTCGTGCGGAACGCGGACGGCCGGATGATGGTCGCTGAGCGCGACGGCGAGCTGGTCGCCTGCTGTCAGCTGGAGCGCCGCGGCGAGCACGCCTACTTCGGCATGTTCGCGGTGCGGCCCGGGCAGCAGGGCGGCGGCCTCGGGAAGATGGTCCTGGCCGAGGCCGAGCGGTTCGCGGCGGCCGAGTGGGCCGCCCGCGAGATGCACATGACCGTGATCACCGCCCGCGAGGAGCTGATCGCCTGGTACGAGCGGCGCGGCTACGCCCGTACGGGACGCAGGACCCCGTTCCCGTACGGCGACGAGCGCTTCGGGGTGCCGCGCCGCCCCGACCTGGAGTTCGAGCTGCTGGTCAAGCCGCTGGGCTGAACCCGGTCACGCAGGCCGTCCTCACGCCGTGTAGCGCGCCGCCCGGCGGATCTCCGGGAAGTCGGTCGTGCCGCCGTCGAGGCCGAGACCGCGGGCCAGCTTCAGATGGTCCGGGGTGTTCACCGTCCAGCCGATGACCTTGAGATCGGCGGCGTGGGCGCGCTCCACCAGCTCCAGGGTCAGCCGGCGGATGTTGAGCACCAGCATCCCGGCGCCGACGGCGTGCGCCCGGTCGATGGCGTCGAGCCCGTAGCGGCTGGCCACCAGGGCGGTGCGGGCGCTGGGCAGCAGGGTGCGGATCTCGGCGAGGGCCTCGTCGTGGAAGGAGATCACGTCGACCCGGCCGAGGAGATCGCGGCTGGTCAGCACCTCGACCAGGGCCCGCGCGGCGGCCACGTCCTTGATCTCGGCCTGCAGCGGCGCCTTCACCGCGTCCACGACCTCCTCGAAGACGGGGATACGCTCGCCCTCCCCGGCGTCGAATTCGCGCAGCTCGGCGAGGGTGAAGTCGCTGATGGGGCCCTTGCCGTCGGTCGTGCGGTCGACGTCGGCGTCGTGCATCACGACGAGCGCGCCGTCCTTGCTGAGGTGCAGGTCCAGTTCGATGACGTCCAGGCCCTCGTGCTCGGCCCGGACGAATGAGCGCAGGGTGTTCTCCGGTTCGACGCCCATCACTCCGCGGTGTCCGATGGTGAGAAAGGTCAACGTGATCTCGCTCTTCTGTCGGGCTTTTTGTCGCCTTTTCGGCTGTGTGGAGGCACGGGCTCGCCGGACCGGCGCTCAGCCTAACGGCCGACTCCGGCAGGACCGCTCAAGCGTGGCCGTGGCATGGTCCGGGGCGGACGGGGCAGGAAAAACGGCGGTGGTGCGGAGGTGACACAGGACGATTTCCGTTACCCGCCCTTGAGTGGGGGATCATCCACGGATACGGTGTCTACACGGAAGGTTCTCCGGTGAAGGAGTCGTCATGACGGAAATTCTTTCGTCCGTGATAGCGGACGGTGGCATTCTGCCTGCGGAGCGTGTGATCGCGCACCCGGCCTGGCCGGCCCTCAAGGGTGCTGTAGAAACGATTCGCCCCTGGCAGTCCAAGGACGGTTCCATCGACTTCGACGCCGAGGGGGCGCCACCGCGCCACCGCGCCCGCGACACGCTCGAAAGGGTGATCGCGGCCATCGAGGAGCTGGCCCCGCTGCTCCCGCACAACGCCGCGTACCACCGCGCGCTCGTCGCCGATCTGCGCCGCTGGGCCGACGACGGCTTCGGCGTCCCCGACTTCCTCGACTCGCTGCTCGCCTTCCAGCCCGCGCAAGGGCGCGCCGACGGCCTCCAGCACCTGGTCGTCTTCCCCATGTACACGCAGAACGGCAACCCGAACCGCAACCTGGAGGCGGTCGTCCTGCGCATGGTCTGGCCCGACTGGCTGGCCGAGCTGGAGCGCACCCGCTACGACAACCCGCTCTACCTGGGCCTCGCCTTCGAGGACTTCACCTCCGGCTACGACACCAACTCGGCGGTGCTCTTCCCGGAGACCATCGCCGTGCGCGAGGCCCCCGAGCGCTTCACCTGGGGCGGCATCTTCTGCGACCGCGAGGCCGCCCGCTTCCGCCGGGTCAGCGAGGCCGCCGTCCGGGCGCTGGGCATCGAACTCCCCGACGACATCCGGGACATGCTCGCCGACCAGCGGCGCTGCCAGGAGGCGTTCGCCCTGTGGGACATGGTCCACGACCGCACCCACAGCCACGGTGACCTGCCGTTCGACCCCTTCATGATCAAGCAGCGCCAGCCGTTCTGGATGTACGGCCTGGAGGAGCTGCGCTGCGACCTCACCGCCTTCAAGGAGGCCGTGAAGCTCGACGCGGAGGGGCTCGCCCAGGCCCGTGACGTGCAGTACGCCGTGATCTTCGACCGGATGTTCCGGTTCCCCGTCACCGGCGAGCGGGTCCGCAACTACGACGGGCTCGGCGGCCAGTTGCTGTTCGCCTATCTCCACCAGCACGACGTCGTACGCTGGACGGACAACACCCTGCACATCGACTGGTCGCGCGCCGCGCAGGTCACCAACCAGCTGTGCGGTGAGATCGAGAAGCTGTACCGGGACGGCATCGACCGGCCCAAGCTCGTCCACTGGTTCAAGGCGTACGAGCTGGTGTCGACCTATCTCGCCCCGCACCCCGGATCCGTCTGGGCCAAGGGCCCCGACGCGCTGGACCTGAGCCAGCCGCCGCGCAAGCTCGTCGACGACGTGCTCCCCGACGAGTTTCCGCTGAGCATGTTCTACGAGGCGCTCGCCAAGAAGCTGCGGGACGTGGTCGCCTCCACCAAGGGCATCACGGCGGGCGACGACAGCGTACGAGCGGCGGCGTGACCCGGTGGCGGACCGCCCACCACCGCAGGGCCGCCCCACGGCACCGGACGATGAGGAGACAGCGAGCATGACCACACCGACGTCGAGCCCGAGCCCCAACGAGCCGGGCGGCCGGACGCCGCTGGACGGCGCCGTGGTGGCGGTGGCCGGTGCGGCGGGCCCGGCGGGCCGCGCCACGCTGCTCCGCCTCGCCGAGGCCGGGGCCACCGTCGTCGCCTCCGACTCCGACCCCGCGCGGCTGGCCGAGGCGGTCGACGCGGCGCGCTACGCCCACGGCGGCGCCCGCGTCACCGGCGAGACGATCGACCTGCTCGACCTGGACGCCACCCGCGCCTGGGCCGACCGCACCGAGAAGGAGTTCGGCCGCGTCGACGGCCTGGTCCACCTCGTCGGCGGCTGGCGCGGCAGCAAGACCTTCGCCGACGCCCCGCTCGCCGACTGGGACACCCTGCACAATCTGCTGATCCGCACCGCCCAGCACACCTCGCTCGCCTTCCACGACGCCCTGCGGCGCACCGGCAACGGCCGCTACGTGCTGATCAGCGCGGCGGGCGCGTCCCGGCCCACCGCCGGCAACGCCGCGTACGCCGCCGCCAAGGCCGCCGCCGAGGCGTGGACGCTCGCGCTCGGCGACTCCTTCGCCAAGCTGGGGGGCGAGGGCGGCCCGGCGGCCGCGGCTGTCATCCTGGTGGTCAAGGCGCTGGTGCACGACGCCATGCGCGCGGAGCGCCCCAACGCGAAGTTCGCGGGCTTCACCGACGTCACGGAGCTGGCCGAGGCCATCACCGGAGTCTGGGAGCGGCCCGCCCGGGAAGTGAACGGAACCCGCCTGTGGCTGACCCCCAAGCCGTGAGGACCGACGCCCGCCGTCATCACGACCCCGAGGTACGCGGCTTCGCCAGTGACAACTACGCGGGCGGCCACCCGGAGATCCTCGCCGCGCTCGCCCTCGCCAACGGCGGCCACCAGGTCGCCTACGGCGAGGACGACTACACCGCGCATCTGCAGCACGTCATGCGCAGCCACTTCGGGCCCTACGCGCAGGCGTTCCCGGTCTTCAACGGCACCGGCGCCAACGTCGTCGCGCTCCAGGCGCTCACCGACCGCTGGGGCGCGGTCATCTGCGCGGACACCGCGCACATCAACGTCGACGAATGCGGTGCGCCCGAACGGGTCGGCGGGCTGAAGCTGCTCACCGTGCCCACCGAGGACGGCAAGCTCACCCCCGACCTCATCGACCGCGAGGCGTACGGCTGGGACGATGAGCACCGGGCGATGCCGCAGGTCGTCTCGATCGCCCAGAACACCGAGCTGGGCACCGTCTACACGGTCGACGAGATCCGCGCGATCTGCGAGCACGCCCATGAGCGCGGCATGAAGGTCCACCTGGACGGGGCCCGGATAGCCAACGCGGCCGCCGCGCTGGACGTGCCGATGCGGTCGTTCACCAATGTGCCGGGCGTGGACGTGCTGTCCTTCGGCGGCACGAAGAACGGCATGCTCTTCGGCGAGGCCGTCGTCGTGCTCGACCCGGACGCGGTGCGCGCCATGAAGCATCTGCGCAAGCTGTCCATGCAGCTGGCGTCCAAGATGCGGTTCGTCTCCGTCCAGCTGGAGGCCCTGCTCGCCCGCGACCTGTGGCTGCGCAACGCGCGCCACGCCAACGCGATGGCCCGGCGGCTCGCCGAGGGGGTGCGCACGGTCGACGGCGTCACGATCCTGCACCCCGTGCAGGCCAACGCGGTCTTCGCCCGGCTGCCGCACGATGTGAGCGAACGCCTCCAGAAGCGGTACCGCTTCTACTTCTGGGACGAGGCGGCGGGCGACGTGCGCTGGATGTGCTCCTTCGACACCCGGGAAGAGGACGTCGACGGCTTCGTGGCGGCCCTCCGGGAGGAGATGAAGCGTTAGGGGGTGTCGTGTGGATCATGCCGGACTCCCGACGCCGCTGTGACATCAGCCGCTGCCGCGGCGGGCGGCACCTCGCGGCTCCGCGCTGGTCGCGCGCAGCGCCGCCGCGCTCTCCTCACGCGGGTTGCGAGCCTCCCCCAGCTACCGCTGGGACGTGCCCCCTGCACCAGACGCCGCTCGCTGATCCTGCCTGATCCACAAGGCACCCCCTGGCCGACCGGGCTGGACGCTTGACCGGTCCGGAGGCGGCCGTCCCCCCGCCGGGAGGGACGGCCGCCGCCCGGCCGGGTCGGGGCTACCGCCCGCGGTCCAGGGCGATGGCCTCCGCCGGGGTGGGGGCCGTACCGCCCAGGTGGGCCGGGATCCACCAGGTGTCGTCGGGGCCCTTGGGCCGCACCGGATACGCCCGCTGCGCCGCCTCCAGCAGCTCCTGCACCCGCGCCCGCACCCGCTCGGTGAGCGTGTCGGACGGCTCCGCCGGGTCGGCCTCCATCGGCTCGCCGACCCGCATGGTGATCGGGAAGTGGTTGCGGCCCATCGCTCGCTTGTGGCCCTTGGTCCACACCCGCTGCGTGCCCCACAGCGCCATCGGCAGCAGCGGTACGCCCGCCTCCTGGGCCAGCCGGGCGGCGCCCGACTTGAAGTTCTTGAGGGTGAACGAGCGCGAGATCGTCGCCTCCGGGAAGATGCCGATGATCTCGCCGGAGCGCAGCGCCTTCAGGGCGTGCTTATAGGCGTCCATGCCCGCGGCCCGGTCCACCGGAATGTGCTTCATGGCGCGCATCAGCGGCCCGGAGATCTTGTGCCGGAAGACCGCTTCCTTCGCCATGAACCGCACCAGCCGCTTCGAGGGGCGGGCGGTGAGCCCCGCGAACACGAAGTCGAGATAGCCGATGTGGTTGCTCACCAGAACAGCGCCACCCCGCTCGGGGACATTCTCGGTGCCCTTCATGTCGATACGCAGGTCCAGCGCCTTGAACATGGTGCGGGCCGCGCCGATCACCGGCGGGTAGACGAGCTCTGCCATAGAAGGGACCCTTCATCGTTTTCCCTGGGAGGGCTCTCCCGGCGGAAGTTACGCAGCCGTAGGTTTCCCGGCTTCTGGCAGATGGTGCCCTATGTCATCTCTCTGTGCTAGCGCGGGTCCCCGCCGGGCCGGGAGATCCTCATCACGTCCGGCTCCGGGGAATCCCCTGAAGGCCCATGTCGCTGCACCCTATGACGGCATCCGATACGGAGGACAACGTGCGAAACGAGCAGGGGCAGGGCGCGGCGGACGACGGCGGACGGCTGGCAGCCGCCCAGCTCGGAGCGGATCTGGGCGCCCGGGCCACCCTCGTCCAGTTCTCCAGCGCCTTCTGCCAGCCCTGCCGGGCCACCCGGCGGGTCCTGGCCGAGGTGGCGCGCATGGTCGACGGCGTGGCCCATGTCGAGATCGACGCCGAGGCGCAGCTGGAACTCGTACGGATGCTGGACATCGTGCGGACGCCCACCGTGCTGGTGCTCGACGCGGACGGGCGGATCGTGCGCCGGGCGGCCGGACAGCCGCGGACGGCGGACGTCATCGCCGCCCTGGGCGAGGCGGTCTGATCCGCCGTGAGTTCCCGGCGGAGGGCCCCGCGGCGGACGTCCCACCAGCGGCCCGCACTTGACGGTGTGCCGCGGGCATCGTCAGGGTGACGTCATGCGGCCTGGACTTCTTCTTCTCTGCGGACGCGTACACGTGGACCTTTTGCGGACCGCGAGTGCGCGGTGTCCGGGCGGGTGAGCGACGACGACAGCACGGCTCCCCCCGCTCGTACCCCACCGCAGAAGGACACGTTCATGACGGCTTCGCCCGACCTCGGCACGCCCCGGCTCAGCGCCCCCGAACTCTTCCGCTCCGTCTTCCGCAGGCACGCCGCCGGTGTCGCGGTGATCACCGCGCACGGGGCGCATCCCGTCGGCTTCACCGCGACCTCCCTGGCCTCCGTCGCCGCCGAGCCGCCGCTGCTCTCCTTCGGCGTCGGCAAGGGCTCCTCCAGCTGGCCGGTGATCGCCGAGGCCGAGCACGTCGGCGTACACGTCCTCGGCGAGCACCAGCGGGAGCTGGCCGCGACCTTCGCGCGCAGCGGCGCGGACCGCTTCGGCCCCGGCACCGGCTGGCACGCCGGGCCCGAGGGGGTGCCGGTGCTGGACGACGTGCTGGCGTGGCTGGTGTGCCGGGTGGTGGCCCGGATACCCGCCGGGGACCATCGCGTGGTGATCGGCGAGGTGGTCGCGGGCGACCCGGCGGGAGCGGGCCGTCCGCTCCTGTACCACCAGGGGCGCTTCAACGCGTTGCGCGACTGATCCGTCCCACTGATCATCCGTTGGCAAGGTCACAGTTCAACCGGGTTGCATACGGGGAACACCCTGGGTGTACTGACGAGTAATATTTCGTTCGGTGCATGGGCCGCCCCCGGCCGCCAACCGACCGGGAAGAGCCCCCGAGGGCGCCTATGCTGCCAGCACAAGGCAGCCCGGAAGAGACGATGCAGTAGGAGAGCCGGCGTGAGCTTGAGGATCGTTGTCTGTGTGAAGTACGTGCCCGACGCCACCGGCGACCGGCACTTCGCCGAGGACCTGACGCTCGACCGTGACGATGTGGACGGCCTGCTCTCGGAGCTGGACGAGTACGCGGTCGAGCAGGCCCTCCAGATCGCCGACGAGGCGGACGACGCGGAGATCACGGTGCTGACCGTGGGCCCGGAGGACGCCAAGGACGCGCTGCGCAAGGCGCTGTCGATGGGCGCCGACAAGGCCGTGCACGTCGAGGACGACGATCTGCACGGCACCGATGCGCTGGGCACCTCGCTGGTGCTGGCCAAGGCGGTCGAGAAGACCGGCTACGACCTGGTCATCTGCGGTATGGCCTCCACCGACGGCACGATGGGCGTGCTGCCGGCGATCCTCGCCGAGCGCCTGGGCGTCCCGCAGGTCACGCTGCTGTCGGAGGTCTCGGTCGAGGAGGGCACGGTCAAGGGCCGCCGGGACGGCGACACCGCGACCGAGCACCTCGAGGCGTCGCTCCCGGCGGTCGTGTCGGTGACCGACCAGTCGGGTGAGGCCCGCTACCCGTCCTTCAAGGGCATCATGGCGGCCAAGAAGAAGCCGGTGACCTCCTGGGACCTGTCCGACCTCGACATCGAGGCCGAGGACGTGGGCCTGGAGGGCGCCTGGACGAAGGTCGACGGCGCCGAGGAGCGCCCGGCCCGCACGGCGGGCACGATCGTCAAGGACGAGGGCGAGGGCGGCAAGCAGCTCGCCGCATTCCTCGCGGAGCGCAAGTTCGTCTGATTGCGCAGCCCGGCGGGTCGGACCTCCCACCCCGAGCCGCCTCACCGCCCCGACCCCCTCGCATTCGCAGGAGAGAAGAAGTCCCATGGCTGAAGTCCTCGTCTATGTCGACCACGTGGACGGTGCCGTCCGCAAGCCCACCCTGGAGCTGCTGACGCTGGCCCGCCGCGTCGGCGAGCCCGTCGCCGTCGCCCTGGGCGCCGGTGCCGCGGACACCACCGCCACCCTCGCCGAGTACGGCGCGGCGCGGGTGCTGACCGCCGACGCCCCGGAGTTCGCCGACTACCTCGTCGTACCGAAGGTGGACGCGCTCCAGGCCGCGTACCAGGCCGTGAACCCGGCCGCCGTGCTGGTCCCGTCCTCCGCGGAGGGCAAGGAGATCGCGGCCCGGCTCGCGGTCCGCATCGGCTCGGGGCTGATCACCGACGCCGTCGACCTGGAGGCCGGTGCCGAGGGCCCGGTGGCGACGCAGTCGGTGTTCGCGGCCGCGTACACCACCAAGTCCCGCGTCACCAAGGGCACGCCGGTCATCACCGTCAAGCCCAACTCGGCCGCGCCGGAGGCGGCCCCGGCCGCGGGCGCCGCCGAGACGCTGGAGGTCTCCTTCTCCGAGGCCGCCACCGGCACCAAGGTCGTCTCCCGCGCCGCGCGGGAGTCGACGGGGCGTCCGGAGCTGACCGAGGCCGCGATCGTGGTCTCCGGTGGCCGGGGTGTCGGCGGCGCGGAGAACTTCCCCGTCGTCGAGGCCCTCGCCGACTCGCTCGGTGCCGCGGTCGGCGCTTCGCGCGCGGCGGTGGACGCGGGCTGGTACCCGCACACCAACCAGGTGGGCCAGACGGGGAAGTCCGTGTCCCCGCAGCTGTACATCGCGGCCGGTATCTCGGGCGCGATCCAGCACCGGGCCGGTATGCAGACCTCGAAGACCATCGTGGCCGTCAACAAGGACGCCGAGGCCCCGATCTTCGACCTGGTCGACTACGGCGTGGTCGGCGACCTCTTCGAGGTCGTCCCGCAGCTGACCGAGGAGGTCAAGGCCCGCAAGGGCTGACCGCCCGCCCGGTTTCGTGAAGGCCCCGTACGCACCGCGCGTACGGGGCCTTCACGTGCGTCAATGGGGTGTTGACCTCCACTCGGAGCCCGTATAACTTCGCTCTACGGATATTCGTTTCCGCAAGACGGAAACTCAGGTCGATGGAGTGAAGGTGAAAGGCGGAGGTGCGGGCATGACTCAGCACGAGACGGTGGGGACCAGCCTGCCGCGCGGCGTACGCGAGGGGATCACCGCGTCCCTCGCCCCCGTCGACGCGGACCTCGCCCGCCGTTACCCGGGCGACTCCGGCACCCGCCAGCCCGTGCACACCGTCTACGTGCCCGCCGACGCCCTCACCGAGAGCACCGTGCGCGACTGGGGCGACCAGGCGCTCGCCGCGCTCGACGCCCACGCGCCCGACGCCGGAGCCCTCGCCGCCGTCCTCGGCCTCCCGGACGAGCTGGCCGGGCCCGTGTACCGGCGGGTGCGCGCCAAGCTCGAGCGCGAACCGGTCGAGGACCTGCGCATCGACTTCGAGGACGGCTACGGGCCGCGCCCCGACGCCGAGGAGGACGCCGCGGCCGCCCGCGCCGCCGCCCTGGTCGCCGCCGCCCACGCGGCCGGTACCGCACCGCCCTATGTCGGCATCCGCATGAAGTGCATGGAGGCCGCCGTCCGCGACCGCGGCATCCGCACCCTCGACATCTTCCTCACCGGACTGATGGACTCCGGAGGTCTGCCGGACGGGCTCGTGCTCACCCTCCCCAAGGTGACGTACGCCGAACAGGTCAGCGCCATGGTCCGGCTGTGCGAGGAGTTCGAGAAGGCCCGCGGCCTCCCGGCCGGCCGCCTCGGCTTCGAGATCCAGATCGAGACCACCCAGTCCATCCTGGGCTCCGACGGCCGCGCCACCGTCGCCCGCATGATCGACGCCGCCCGGGGCCGCGCCACCGGACTGCACTACGGCACCTTCGACTACAGCGCCTCCTGCGGCGTCAGCGCCGCTCACCAGGCCATGGACCATCCCGTCGCCGACCACGCCAAGGCCGTCATGCAGGTCGCCGCCGCGGGCACCGGCGTACGGCTCTCCGACGGCTCGACCAATGTGCTGCCGGTCGGCCCCACCGAGCGCGTCCACGACGCCTGGAGGCTCCACCACCGCCTCGTCCGGCGGTCCCTGGCCCGCGCGTACTACCAGGGCTGGGACATGCACCCCGGCCATCTGCCCACCCGCTACGCCGCCGTCTACGCCTTCTACCGGGAGGGTCTGGAGACCGCCGCGGCCCGGCTCGCGGCGTATGTGAACCGCACGGGCGGGGACGTCATGGACGAGCCCGCCACCGCCAAGGCACTCAGCGGCCACCTGCTGCGCGGTCTGGACTGCGGCGCGGTCGACGCCGCCGAGGTGGGACGGCTGACCGGGCTGAGCCGCGCCGAACTCGACGCCCTCGCCGGGCGCGCCCCGCGCTGAACCGGCACGCCCCGCGCTGAACCGCCCGCGGCCTGGTCCGCGCGCTGACCCGGCGGCCGCATTCGCTCACCCCTCCGTGTCACCCGGGATGCGCGGCCGCCGGGGAGGGCGGGAGATGGTGGCATGGTCAGAAGTGCCGTGTCAGCCCTGCTGATCCTGCTCGGCTGCCTGCTCGTGCCGGTGTCCGTGCTGACCGTATGGGTCGACGGCATCGTCCTGGACACCGACCGCTACGTGGCGACGGTCGCCCCGCTGGCGACCGATCCGGCGATCCAGGAGGCGGCCGTGGATCATATCGGCAACGCCGTGGACCTCCGGCACAACAGCCGGAAGGTCACCTCCGACGTCGCCGACTGGCTGCGCGACCAGGGCCTGCCGCCCCGGGCCGCCGACACCATCGAGGGCCTGGCCCCCCAGCTGGACGCGGCCCTCGACCAGGCCGTGCGCAAGGTCGCGACGCACATCGTGCACACCGAGGAGTTCGCCGCCGTGTGGACCGGTGCCAACCGCGCCGCCCACGCGGCCGTCGTGCACGCCCTCACCGGCGAGGGCCACGGCCCGGTCGGCGTACGCGGCGACACCGTCACCCTGAACGTCGGCGCCGCCGTGGAGAAGGTCAAACTCCAGCTCGTGAACGCCGGATTCCCCTCGGCGAGGGACATCCCCGACATCCACCGGCGCACGATCCTCTTCCACTCCCATCAACTCGACCGCGTCAAGCGGGCGGTACGCCTGCTCGACGTGGCCGGCAACTGGCTGCCCACCCTGACCGTCGCCCTCGGCGCCACCGGAGTCCTGCTCGCCCGGGGCCGCCGCCGCGCGCTCGTGGGCGCCGCCCTCGGCACGGCCGCCGCATCGCTGGCGCTGGCCCTCGCGCTCACCGTGGCCCGCCGGTACTGCCTCGACCATGTGCCGCCGGGCGTGCTGTCCCGCGCCGCCGCCTCGGCCCTCTTCGACACGGTGGTGCGCTTCCTGCGGGTCACCGTGCTCACCGTGACGGTGCTCAGCTCCGTCGTCGCGGCCGGCGCCTATCTGGCCGGTCCCGGACGGATGCCCCGCGCCGTACGGGCCGCGGCCGAGCGCGCCGCCGAATCCGCCGCGCGGTGGGGCGCGGCCCGGGGGATGCGCACCGGACGGGCCGGGACCTGGACCGCGGACCACCGGCGGGAGCTGACCGTCGCCGCGCTGCTGACCCCGGCCGCCGTGTTCGCGCTGTGGAACCACCCCACCGTGCTGACCGTGCTGTTCCTGGTGCTGGTCCTGCTGGCCGCCCTCGCGGTGATCACGCTGCTGGCCGCGACGGGCCGCCACTTCGAGGACACCCCCTAGCTAGGGCGCGAGGATGAGCACGATGAAGAGGAGACAGGAAGCGATGTTGACCACCCAGCTGTGGGTGTTCAGCCACTCCCGCAGCCGGGGCATCGCGCTGCGCGCCCGGTGCCGGAAGACGAGATAGACCAGCAGCGGCAGGGCCGCGATCAGCACGGTGGCGCCGATGAACGGCAGCGCCGCCGTCAGGGCCGCCCGGTGCTGCTCCAGATTCGCCCCCACCGTCAGCAGCACCATGATGTCGGACGGCATCAGCAGGATGACCATCAGCCCGGTCGTCAGTGCCCGCAGCGGGCCCGCCTCCATCAGCGACCCCAGCCACTTCGGCGGCTCGACCGACTCCCGGCGCACCAGGTTCCGCACCGCGATCAGCACCAGCAGCCCCACCAGCACCAGCTGCACGATGGTCGCGGCCGCCCCCGGATCGGACGGGCGGCCCGGGGAGACCGCGTCGCCCAGCAGCGCGAAGATCCCCCGGGTGATGGCGACACCCACCGCCGTCGCGACCGCCACCCCGAGCAGGAACGCGGAGGAGACCCGCACCGGCCGCGTGGTGGTCACCAGGATCACGGCGGCCACGATCTGCGGCCCCGCCATCATGGTGACGGCCAGCGGGAGAATCTGGAGGTCCATGGCCCGCCCTTCCGGCCCCGTCCGCCCTGCCTCCATTGGTACGCGGCCCGGCCCGCGGCGCACCCGGTGCTGCGCCGACCGGGTCCCGGGAGCCCGCCGTACGCGGCGCGCCCGCCGCGTACGCTGGATACGTCGGCCCCGGTGGTGGCCGTCGTGGGTCCCGCCGGGCGCGTCCGATGGGAGGCAGACGATGGACTACCCACTGCTCAATGTGTTCTGGACCACGATGTGGATCTTTTTGTGGGTCCTGTGGCTGATGCTGCTCTTCCGGGTGATCGGGGACATGTTCCGCGATGACTCGCTGAACGGCTGGGCCAAGGCGGGCTGGTGCGTCTTCGTCATCGTCCTGCCCTTCCTCGGCGTCTTCGTGTACCTGATGGCACGGGGCAGCGGGATGGGCCGGCGCGAGATGAAGCGGGCCGAGCAGGCGGAGGAGGAACTCCGGGAGTTCGTGCGCGGGACCGCGGCGACCGGCCACGCCGATGAGCTCTCACGACTGGTGGAGCTGAAGAACCACGGTGACATCACGGCCGAGGAGTACGAACGCGCCAAGGCCAAGGTGCTCGCCGCCTGAGGAGACGGTGAAACGGCGAGGCGGTCAGGACGGGACGAAGGCGGCGGAGGTCCGGGACACCGCGGCCGACGGGGTGCCGCCCTCCTGTGAGCGGCCCGCGGCGACCGGTGCCGGCGCGGCCATGGGGCCGGCCGCGCGGATCGTTCGCGTACGGCGTCCGGCCATCGCACCTCCTCCGTCCCGTCGGCTGGGGTCTCCCGGCCCTCCGCACCCCACCGTGACGGGGGCCGGGAGCCGGGGCAACCGGGGCGGGGCCGTTCAGGACGCCGTCCGGGGCGCCCGTCAGGCCGAGGAGGGGGACAGTTCGCCGGAGCCGCGGGCGATCAGCCGGGTCGGCAGTACGACCCGGCGCGGTTCGCCGCCCCCGCCGTCGAGACGGCGGAAGAGCAGATCCGCGGCGGTGTGGCCGAGCCGGGCCGCGTCCTGGGCGACGACGGTGATGCCGGGGGAGAGGAGATCGGCGAGTTCGAAGTCGTCGAAGCCGACCAGAGCGACGGGCGCGGCGGGGGCGGGGCGCTCGGCGAGGACCCGCACCACCGTGACCGTCACCCGGTTGTTGCCCGCGAAGAGCGCGGTGACGGGCTCGGCGGCGTTCAGCATGGCGGCGGCCGCGCCGCGCACCCGCTCCGGGTCGGTGGGGCCCAGGGAGAGCCAGCCGTCGTGGACCGGCAGCCCGGCCGCGGCCATCGCGGCGTGGTAGCCGCGCAGCCGCTCGGCGGCGGTGTGGATGCCCGGCTGGTCGCCGAGGAAGCCGATCCGGCGGTGGCCATGGGCGATCAGATGGGCGACCGCGTCCCGCGCGCCGCCGAAGCTGTCGGAGAGCACCGCGTCGGCGTCGATGCGGCCCGCCGGGCGGTCGACGAAGACGGTGGCCACACCGGCCGCCAGCTCGGGGGCCAGATAGCGGTGGTCGTCACCCGCCGGGATGACGACGAGGCCGTCCACCCGGCGCGCGCACAGGGCGAGCACCAACTCCTGCTCGCGGACCGGGTCCTCGGCGCTGGAGCCGTTGATCAGCAGCGCGCCGTGGGCCCGGGCCACCTCTTCGACGGCGCGGCTGAGCGGGCCGTAGAACGGATCGGCGAGGTCCTCCAGGACGAGGCCGACGCTCGCGGTGCGCCCCTTGCGGAGGATGCGGGCGCTGTCGTTGCGGCGGAAGCCGAGCGCGGTGATCGCCTCCTGGACGCGGTGCTCGGTGTCGGGGGTGACCCCCGGTTCGCCGTTGACCACGCGCGAGACCGTCTTGAGGCCGACTCCGGCCCGGGCGGCGACGTCCTTCATCGTGGGCCGGGAGCCGTAGCGGCGGGGTGGGGTGCCGGCGGCGGTGTCCCGGGCGGTGTCGGTCACGGTGCTCGTCCCGTCGCTGGTCGTGGTGGCGGAAGGGGTGTCGAGCATAGCCTCTGGACAACGTTGTCAGCGGCAGGGAAGACTGTGGCCGCATACGGATGACACGCCGCCCACCAGGAGAGTCGACAGCCATGGCACGTGACCTCATCGCCGCGCTGGACATCGGCGGCACCAAGATCGCGGGCGCCCTGGTGGACGGCGGCGGCAAGCTGGTCGTACGGGCCCGGCGGGCGACCCCCGCGCAGGCCGACGGCCCGGCGGTGATGGCGGAGGTCTCCGCGGTGCTGGCCGAACTCGCGGCCACCGCGCACTGGTCCCGGGTGGCCGCCGTCGGCATCGGCAGCGCGGGCCCCGTGGACGCCTCGGTGGGCACCGTCAACCCGGTCAACATCCCCGGCTGGCGCGACTTCCCGCTGGTCGCCGGGGTCCGGGAGACCACCGGCGAGCTGCCGGTCACCCTCGTCGGCGACGGACCGGCGATGACCGCGGCCGAGCACTGGCAGGGCGCCGCGCGCGGGCGCGCGAGCGCGCTGTGCATGGTGGTGTCCACCGGCGTCGGCGGCGGGCTGGTGCTGAACGGGCGGCTCCACCCCGGCCCCACGGGCAACGCCGGGCACATCGGCCACATCAGCGTCGACCTCGACGGCGATCCGTGCCCCTGTGGCGGGCGCGGCTGCGTCGAGCGCATCGCCAGCGGGCCCAACATCGCGCGCCGCGCGCTGTCCGGCGGCTGGCGGCCGGGCCCGGACGGCGACACCAGCGCCGCGGCCGTGGCCGCCGCCGCGCACGCCGGTGACCCGGTCGCGCGCGCCTCCTTCGACCGCGCGGCCCAGGCCCTGGCCGCCGGGATCGCCGCGACCGCGGCGCTCGTCGAGATCGAGGTGGCGGTGATCGGCGGCGGCGTGGCGGGCGCCGGTGACGTGCTCTTCGCGCCCCTGCGGCGCGCGCTGCGCGACTACGCGACCCTGTCGTTCGTGACGGGGCTGGAGGTCGTACCGGCGCAGATGGGCACCGACGCGGGCCTGGTCGGCGCGGCCGCCGCGGCGGCCCAGGAACAGCGGCTGGAGGGGTTCGGCCCGCTGGGCACGCCTCGTTTCCCGAGTTGAGCCGCCCTGTCACCCCCTGCCCCTAAGCTGTTCGCTCACTGCTTGCGATGCGAGGGGACCGCGATGGTGGCACCGGGGGACATGGGCGGTGATCTGACGGGCAGACTGCTGGGCGGTCGCTACCGGGTGACGGGGCAGCTCGGCCGCGGTGGCATGGGCGTGGTCTGCGGAGCGGTGGACGAGGTACTGGGCCGGGAGGTCGCGGTCAAGGTGCTGCGCGCCTACACCGACGCGTCCGGCGCGGAGCTGGCCGATCTGCGCACCCGGATGCGGCGGGAGGCGCGCGCCGCGGCCCGGATCCGCCATCCGGGTGTGATCACCGTGCACGATGTGGCGGACGAGGACGGGCTGCCGGTCATCGTCATGGAGCTGATCGACGGCCCGTCACTGGACGACCTGATCGACGAGCGCGGCGTCGTCGAGCCCCTGGAGGCCGCGCGGATCGGCGCGAAGGTGGCCGACGCGCTCGCCGCGGGCCATGACGTCGGGGTGCTGCACCGCGATGTGAAGCCGGGCAATGTGCTGATCGACCGCGGGGGCCGGGTGGTGCTCACCGACTTCGGCATCGCGAGCATGGAGGCGCCCGACGACGGCGCGACCACCAAGCTGACCCGCAGCGGCGAGCTCATCGGCTCGCTGGACTACCTGGCACCGGAGCGCGCCCAGGGCCAGGATCCGGGCCCGGCCTCGGACGTGTGGGCGCTGGGCATGACGCTGTACGCGGCGGTGGAGGGTTCGTCGCCGTTCCGCCGCACCTCCGTGTGGTCGACACTGACCGCCATCGTCACCGAGCCGCTGCCGGAGCCCCGGTTGGCCGGTCCGCTGGCGCCCGTCCTGCGCGAGCTGATGGACAAGGACCCGGAAGGGCGCCCCACGGCGGCCGAGGCGCGGCAGCTGCTGGCGGCCGTCGCCGCCGGGGCCGCGCCGGAGCCCGGCCCGCCGCCGCTTCGGCCGTCCGCTCCGCGGGTCCCGCGGACCCCGACCGCGCCGGACGTCGCCGCCGCGCCGGGCGTCGCCACGCCGGGTGGCGCGCCGGGGCCGGGGCGCGGGCGGACGCGCGCGCTGGTGGCGGCGGCGGTGGCCGGTGTGGTGCTGGTCGGGGGCGGGGTGACGTACGCGCTGCTCGGCGGCGAGAGCGACCGTACGACGGCGGGCCGGTCGCCGGAGCCGACGGGACCCGGGTCGCCGAGGGCCGGGGGAGGGGGCCGCGAGGGGACGGGCGAGGCGGGCGCGAGCAGCCCGCGGGCGAGCGGAGTGGCGTCCCCATCGGCCTCGCGCGCGCCGGGCGGCGCGGAGGGCGGCTCGAAGGACGCGCCGGAAGGCGGCGCGCCGGACGGCAAGGGCGGCGGTGGCGCCGCCACCGGCAAGGCCTCCCCGCCCTCCGGTGCCGGCGCCGCCCCGGTGTGCAGTGACATCGGCGGCGGCAAGTACAACTGCGTGGTGTGGCGGGACGCCACGTCGTACACCCACGGCGGTGAACCGGTCGGCGCCCTGAAGCAGGGCATCAACTACTTCTACTGCCAGGAGAATCTGAACCGCCCGGAGCGGTACGGCAAGTGGACGAACGTCTGGTGGGCGAGGACGGACGACGACAACGGCAACAAGGGCGTCTACGTCAGCGATGTGTACGTCCGGGGCGGCGACAACGACCAGCCCCTCCCCGGGCTGCCGGTCTGCTGAGCCGGCGGCACGGGGGAGCGGGCCGGTCGCCGGGGCGGTTGCGTCAGCAGCTGAACGCCGCGTCCGCCCAGTCCCCGTGGTCGCTGGTGACGTCGTCCCCGCCGTCGGTGGTGACCAGCCGGACCGTCGTCGCGCCGTCGACGGCGGCGGTGACGGCCTTCGCCGGATCGGCGTTGGTCAGCGTCCCGGTCGACAGCACCCGGGTGCCGTCCGCCCACACCTCGAAGGCGACCGTTCCGGCGGTGCCCTCCTCGTCGTCCACGCCGACCTTCGCCGTGAACGCGGTGCAGTGGCCGCCGGTGTAGTACGTGACCTCACTGGGCGCGTGCACGCCCAGGCCCTTGGCGTGGGCGGTGCCGTCGAGGGTGATCGGATGCCCGTCGCCGGCCGCGTTCTCGCCGACGCTGGTGTCCTTCTCGACCGGCCCCCAGCCGTTGACCGCGCTCAGCCACGGCAGATCGCTCGCGTAGGTGGCGCCGGTGGGCGGAGCGACCACCACATGGACCGGGATCGGCAGTCCGGTGCTGACCTTGCCGCCGCGCGCCGAGCGGTAGTCGGCGCGGAGGGTCAGCTCGTACGCCCCGGGCTTGGCGTCCTTCGGAGCGGTGACCTGCCAGCGGGTGGCGAGCCTGCTGCCGGTGGGCAGGGTGGCGGCCTGGGTCGGCGAGGTGGTCCTCACGCGCCAGCCGTCGGGGCCGGTGAGCCGGACCCGGACCTGGTGGGCCGGGCTGCCGCCGAGGTTGCCGAGTGCCGTCTCGACCGGTGCGGTGGCTCCCGCCTCGGTGAACGGGGCGGCGTCGACGCGAAGTTCGGCGGCGGGCGGGTAGGACGCCCAGCGCTTGTCGGCGGAGACCCGGTAGAGCACCGTGCCATGGGCCGGGACGGTGGCCGCCACGGAGCCCGCGGTGTTGTGGTCCTGGTGCTGCCACAGGTCGCGCAGCCGGTATCCGTCCGCCTGCGGCAGGCCGAGGCGGGCCGCGGTGGTGGCGATGCGCTGCGGCTGGTCGGTCTCGTTGAAGAGGGCGACGGCGCGGCCGCCGTCCGCCAGCTCCTTGGAGATCACCCAGCGTCCGCCCTCGGAGGAGAGCACGGTGCCCTGCTTGCCCAGCGGGTCCTGGTCGACGGCGATGACGTCGCGGTTGCCGAGGATCTGATACGTCGTGGCGTCGGCCTTGCGCAGATCGGTGCCGATCAGCAGCGGCGCGGCCATGACCGACCACAGCGAGAAGTGGCTGCGGTACTCGGTGTCCGTCATGCCGCCATTGCCGACCTCGAGCATGTCGGGGTCGTTCCAGTGGCCGGGCCCGGCGTACGGGGCGAGCGGCAGGTTCTTCTTGGCGATCGACAGCATGCTGCCCCAGGTGTCACTGATGTCACCGGTGGTGCGCCAGAGTTGGCCGACATCCGCCGCCCATTCCCAGGGCTTGTTCTGCCCCCATTCGCAGATGCTGTAGACGATGGGGCGACCGGTGGTCTCGGAGGCGGCCTTCAGCGCGTCCCGCATGGCGCGGTAGCGCTGCTTGGCGTCTACTCCCTGGTTATTGCAGTTGTCGTACTTGAGGTAGTCGATTCCCCAGTCGGCGAACTGCTGGGCGTCCGATCTTTCATGGCCCAGCGCGCCGGGGAACCCGGCCGTGTTGCAGGTCTTGGTGCCCGCGCTGGTATAGATGCCGATCTTGAGGCCCTTGGAGTGGATGTAGTCGGCGACGGCCTTGATGCCGTTGGGGAAGCGCGCCGGGTCCGGGACGAGCTTGCCGTTCGCGTCGCGCTGCGGCAGCGCCCAGCAGTCGTCGAGGTTGACGTAGGTGTATCCGGCGTCCTTGAGGCCCTTGCTCACGAAGAGGTCGGCGATGCCCTTGACCATCGCCTCGTTGAACTCCGCGCGGCAGTGGGTGGAGTTCCAGTTGTTGAAGCCCATCGGCGGGGTGAGCGCGAGCCCGTCCCCGGCCGGGGCGGGCTCCGCTGCCGGGGCGGTCTGCGGGGCGGTCTGCTTCGAGGGGGCGGGGCGGGCCGCGGCCGGCTGGGCGGCGGCGGGGAGGGTGAGACCGGCCGTGCCGAGCAGCGCGGCCGCCAGTCCTCCGATGACTCGGTGTCTCGCGGTGCGTAAAGAGCGGTGGCGCATGGTGCGGTTCCTCCGTCTCAACGGGGTGACGCAGCGTCGCGGGACGCGTCACATGCGAGCGTTTACGGTAGGCCGTGTTGGAGTCTGTTGGAAGAGATGCGATAACAGTTGTTCGATATCTCGTCAAAACCCTTGACTGTGCCGCCACTCGCCCGATGTGATCCAGCCACCCGCGTTCGGTTGTGTTTGATTTGATCCTCTGTGGAGGGCCCATGGCACAGTCATCGTCAGGACATCGGATCTCCCGCCGTACCTTGCTCCGGGGTACCGCGGTCGGAGCCGGGGCGGTCACCCTCCCGGCGCTCCTCACCGGCTGCGGCGGTCCGGGCAATGAGGTGAAGATGGGCTCCAACGCCTCGGACGCCGTGCCCCGCAAGGCGTTCGCCGAGGTGTTCGCGGCGTACGAGAAGAAGTCGGACAAGAAGGTCAAGGTCAACACCGTCAACCACGAGGCCTTCCAGGAGGGCATCAACCGCTACCTCAAGGGCACCCCGGACGACGTCTTCATGTGGTTCGCGGGCTATCGCATGCAGTTCTTCGCCGAGCAGGGACAGCTCGCCGAGATCGGCGACCTCTGGAAGGGCTTCAGCGGCTTCTCGGACGCGCTGAAGAAGCAGTCCACCGGCAAGGACGGCAAGCAGTACTTCGTGCCGTATTACTACTACCCGTGGGCGGTCTTCTACCGGAAGAGCGTCTTCGAGCAGCACGGCTACGAGATCCCCAAGACCTTCGACGCGTTCCGGGCGCTCGCCAAGCGCATGGACAAGGACGGCCTCGACGCCATCGCCTTCGGCGACAAGGACGGCTGGCCCGCCATGGGAACCTTCGACTATCTCAATATGCGCGCCAACGGCTACGACTTCCATGTCTCGCTGATGGGCGGCAAGGAGTCCTGGACCGATCCCCGGGTCAAGCACGTCTTCGACCTGTGGCGCGGTCTCATGCCGTACCACCAGCAGGGCGCCAACGGGCGCACCTGGCAGGAGGCCGCGCAGAGCCTGGCGCAGAAGAAGTCCGGCATGGCGGTCTTCGGACTGCCCCACCCCGGGCAGCAGTTCTCCGCCGCCGACCGCGATGACCTGGACTTCTTCCCGTTCCCCGAAATCGACTCCGCCTACGGCCAGGACGCGGTCGAGGCGCCGATCGACGGCTTCCTGCTGGCGAAGAAGTCCAAGCGGCAGAAGGAGGGCAAGGAACTGCTGAAGTACCTCGCCACCCCGGCCGCCGAGGAGATCTACCTGAAGCGGGACCCCAACAACATCGCGTGCAACGACAAGGCGGCCACCTCCTCCTACAACGCGCTGCAGAAGAAGGCCGTCGCGCTCGTCTCCGGCGCCAAGCAGATATCGCAGTTCATGGACCGCGACACCCGCCCCGACTTCGCGTCGCAGGTGATGATCCGGGCCATCCAGCAATTCATCAACAAGCCGGACGACATCGACACCCTGACCAAGGACATCGAGTCCCAGAAGAAGACCATATTCGCCGACAGCTAGGAGAATCGCGCCGTGCCGCTCACCACCGCGCGGCGTGCCAAACGGCGGGGACCGCGGAGGTTCACCTCCCGCGACCTCGCCGTCATCGGCGTGCTGCTGGGCATACCCGTCCTGCTCGACCTGGCCCTGGTCTGGGGCCCGACCCTCGCCTCCATCGGTCTGTCCTTCACCAGCTGGGACGGGATCGGCGACCTCCACTGGGTCGGCTTCGACAACTACCGGAACCTGTTCACCGACTATCCGCCGTTCTGGCCCGCCGTACGCAACAATCTGCTGTGGGTGGCCTTCCTCGGCCTCGTCGCCACGCCCTTCGGGCTGCTGCTGGCCGTCCTTCTCGACAAGGGCGTCCGGTTCAGCCGCTTCTACCAGTCGACCCTCTATATGCCGGTGGTGCTTTCGCTCGCCATCGTCGGCTTCATCGCCCAGCTGATCTTCTCCCGCGACCAGGGCGCGCTGAACGCGATTCTCGGCGACAAGAGTCATCCGGTGGACTGGATCGGCGATCCGGACCTCAATATCTGGATGGTGCTGCTCGCGGCCGCCTGGCGGCACACCGGGTATGTGATGATCCTCTATCTGGCGGGGCTCAAATCCGTCGATCCCTCGCTCAAGGAGGCCGCCGCGATCGACGGCGCGAGCGAGACCCAGAGCTTCTTCCGGGTCGTCCTGCCCACACTGCGGCCGGTCAATGTGATCGTCGGCGTCATCACCGTCATCGAGGCGCTGCGCGCGTTCGACATCGTCTACGCCATCAACCACGGCCGCAACGGGCTGGAACTGCTCTCCGTGCTGGTCACCGACAACATCATCGGTGAGGCCAGCCGGATCGGATTCGGCTCCGCCATCGCCGTCGTCCTGCTCACCGTGTCCCTGGGATTCATCGTGACCTACCTGGTCCAGGAGCTGCGAGGGGAGAAGAAGGGATGACCACCGACATCCGCCCGGCCCCCGCACCGGTCGTCCACCCGGTGGCCGGACCGGGGCGGCCCCGGGTCCGCCCCGGGCGGCTCGGGCTGCACGCCTTCCTGATGACCGTCTCGCTGGCGTTTCTCGCCCCGCTGCTGCTCGCCGTCTACGCCTCGCTGCGGCCGTACGAGGAGACCGCCGAATACGGCTATTTCTCGCTGCCGCGCCATCTGTCGTTCGACTACTACCGGCAGGCGTTCGTCGACTCCGGAATGAGCAAGTATTTCCTCAACTCGATCCTCATCGCGGTCCCCGGAGTGCTGCTGACGCTGTTCCTCGCGTCCTTCGTGGCCTTCTCCGTCACCCGGCTGAAAATGCGGGGCGGGCTCGTTCTGCTGATGGTGTTCACGGCGGGGAACCTGCTGCCGCAGCAGGTCATCGTCACCCCGCTGTACGTCTTGTTCACCAAGATAGATCTGCCTTACTGGATGTCGGACTCGATGACGATGTACGACTCCTACTGGGCCGTGATCGCCGTCCAGGTCGCGTTCCAGGTCGGCTTCTGCGTCTTCGTTCTCGCGAATTTCATGCGCACCCTGCCCATCGAGATCATCGAGGCGGCGGTGGTGGACGGCGCGGGGGTGTGGACGCGGTACTGGCGCATCACGCTGCCGCTGTGCCGGCCGGCCCTGGCCGCGCTCGCCACGCTGCAATTCACCTGGATGTACAACGACTTCCTGTGGGCGCTCGTCTTCATCTCCGACGGCGACAAGCTTCCTGTCACCTCCGCGCTCAACAATCTGCGCGGGCAGTTCTTCACCGACTACAACCTGCTGGCGGCGGGCTCGGTGCTGGTCGCGCTGCCCACCGTGCTCGTCTTCCTGCTGCTGCAGCGGCACTTCATCGCCGGGCTCACGCTCGGCGCCAGCAAGGGCTGATGGCCGAGGGGCCACCGTGGCGTAAGGGGCCACGGTGGTCTGTGTGACGTGTGGGGTTCTGTGGCACCAGGACCCCGCGGCGCCCCACGTCGGGGAACCGGGAGGGCCCGATCCGTCACTCAGTCGTATTCGGGCGTTTCCGTGGCAGGGTGATGCGGGCAACTGTCAGGAGGCGATGGATTAGGGGGAAATGTGATCGTCTGGCTGAACGGTGCGTTCGGCGCGGGGAAGACCACCGCGGCCCGTGAGTTGGTGGACTTCATGCCCGGCAGCACGTTCTACGACCCGGAACTGGTCGGAAACGGTCTGCGCATGATGCTGCCGCGCAAGCGTCTGGAACAGGTCTCCGACTATCAGGACCTGCCGTCGTGGCGGCGGCTGGTCGTGGACACGGGAGCGGCGTTGATCGCGGAGGTCGGCGGCCCGCTCGTGGTCCCGATGACGGTCCTCAGACAGGAGTACCGGGATGAGATCTTCGGCGGCTTCGCCGCCCGGCGGATCCCCGTGCGGCATGTTCTGCTGCACACCGATGAAACGATCCTTCGCCGGCGCATAGCCGAGCGCGAGGAGATACCCGGCGACGCGGACGCCAGCGAGTCCGTGCGCCGCTGGTGCCTGGACCACCTCGCGCCCTACCGGGCGGCCCTCGACTGGCTGACCACCGACGCCCATGTGGTCGACACCACCGGGCTCACCCCGCGCCAGACCGCCGAGCACATCGCCGACGCCGTCCGCGAGGGCGCCGGGAGCTGCGACATCGTGCAGACGCCCGAACCGACGGCGGAGACCCTGGCGGCCGGGGTCCTGCTCTTCGACGAGGCCGACCGGGTGCTGCTCGTCGACCCCACGTACAAGCCCGGCTGGGAGTTCCCCGGCGGCGTCGTCGAGCGCGGCGAGCCGCCGATGTGCGCCGGGCGCCGCGAGGTGGCCGAGGAGCTGGGCCTACGGCTCGACGAGCCGCTGCGGCTGCTGGTCGCCGACTGGGAACGCCCCCAGCCGCCCGGCTACGGGGGCCTGCGGCTGCTGTTCGACGGCGGCCGGATCACCACCGGGGAGGCCCAGGAGGTGCTGCTGCCCGGCGCCGAACTGCGCGGCTGGCGCTTCGTCACCGAGGCCGAGGCCGCCGGCCTGCTGCCCCCGGTCCGGCTCAGCCGCCTCCGCTGGGCACTGCGCGCCCGCGAACAGGGCCGCACGCTGTACCTGGAGGCCGGGGTCCCGGTGGGCTGACCGCCCGCCCCGCCCGTACCGTACGCCGTCGCGGCGGCGCGTCGCCCCCGACGGGGCGGCCCCCGGTCCGGTCCGGGGGGCCGCCCGGCCGGGGGCGCGGGCCGGACCCGGGAGCCGGTCAGATCTTCTTGCCGGTCGCGTACCCCGTCAGGAACAGCGCCTCGGTGAGGGCGAGCCTTTCCAGCTCCTCCGGCGACACGCTCTCGTTGACCGCGTGGATCTGCGCCTCCGGCTCGCTCAGGCCGATCAGCAGGATCTCCGCCTCCGGGTACAGCGAGGCGAGCGTGTTGCACAGCGGGATCGAGCCGCCCTGACCCGCGGTCGCCATCTCCTGGCCGTCGTACGCCACCCGCATGGCCGCGCGCATCGCCTCGTACGCCGGGCTCCCGGTGTCCGCGCGGAACGGCTGGCCCTGGCCGATCTGCTCCACCGCGACCCGCGCGCCCCACGGTGCCGCCGCCTCCAGATGGGCGGCCAGCAGCCGGTTCGCCTCGGCCACGTCCACGCCCGGCGGCACCCGCAGGCTGACCAGCGCCCGCGCGCTCGCCTGGACGGAGCCGGTGGCGCCGACGACCGGCGGGCAGTCGATGCCCAGCACCGTGACCGCGGGGCGGGCCCAGATGCGGTCGGCGACCGTGCCCGAGCCGATCAGCTCGACCCCGTCCAGCACCCCGGCGTCCTTGCGGAAGTCCTCCTCCGGGTACCGCAGGCCCTCCCAGGCCGTGCCCGGGTCGAGGCCGTCGATCGTCGTGGAGCCGTCCTCCGCGCGCAGCGAGTCCAGCATCCGGATCAGTGCGGCGAGCGCGTCCGGGGCGGCGCCGCCGAACTGGCCGGAGTGCAGGTTCCCTTCGAGGGTGTCCACCGAGACGCGCAGCTGCGTCATCCCGCGCAGCGTGGCGGTGACGGTCGGCAGCCCCACCCGGAAGTTGCCCGCGTCGCCGATCACGATCGCGTCGGCGGCCAGCAGCTCCGGATGCGCCTCGGCGTACCGCTCCAGGCCGCCCGTGCCCTGCTCCTCCGAACCCTCCACGATCACCTTGACGTTGACCGGGGCGCCGCCGTGCTCCTTCAGTGCGCGCAGCGCCGTGAGATGCATGATCACGCCGCCCTTGCAGTCCGCCGCGCCGCGCCCGTACCAGCGGCCGTCCCGCTCGGTCAGCTCGAACGGCGGGCTGAGCCAGGCGTCCTCGTCCAGCGGCGGCTGCACGTCGTAGTGCGCGTAGAGCAGCACCGTCGGCGCGTCGGCCGGGCCGGGCAGGAAACCGTAGACGGACTGGGTGCCGTCGGGGGTGTCCAGCAGCGCCACGTCCTGGAAGCCCTCGGCGCGCAGCGCGGTCGCGACCCACTGCGCGGCGGCCTCGCACCCGCTGCGCGGGAACTGCGCCGGGTCCGCCACCGAGGGGAAGGCCACCAGCTCGGCCAGCTCGGCCAGGGCGCGGGGCTGCAGGGCGGCGACGGTGGCGGCGAGGTCCTGTTCCATGGGGGAACGCTCCTGGGATACGCGGCGTTGAGGGGTGGGACGCGGCTTGCGCGGTGGCCCGATCATCCCACAGCAGGTCCGGCCGACAGCGAGCCGTAGGATGCCCGGTAGGCGCATGCAGGACGGGCGATTGGGAGCGGAAGCACACGTGAGCAGCGACAACGCAACCCCGGACAAAGAGACGGTATGGGATGTCGTCGTGGTCGGCGGGGGGCCCGCGGGTGCCTCAGCGGCCCACGCCGCGGCGTGCGCCGGCCGCCGGGTGCTGCTGCTGGAGAAGGCCGAACTGCCGCGCTACAAGACGTGCGGCGGTGGCATCATCGGCCCGTCGCGCGAGGCGCTGCCGCCCGGTTTCGAACTGCCGCTGCGTGAGCGCGTCCACGCCGTGACCTTCTCCATGAACGGCAAGCTGTCCCGGACCCGCCGCTCCAAGCACATGCTGTTCGGGCTCATCAACCGGCCGGAGTTCGACGCCGGTCTGGTCGAGGCGGCCAAGGACGCGGGCGCCGAGGTGCGCACCGGCGTGGCCGTCAGCCGCGTCGAGCAGCACGGCCCGTCCGTACCGGACCGCCGCACCGTGGCCGTCGTCCTCGCGGACGGCGAAACGGTGCTGGCGCGGGCCGTGGTCGGCGCGGACGGCAGCGCGAGCCGGATAGGCGCGCACGTCGGGGTGAAGCTGGACCAGGTCGACCTCGGCCTGGAGGCGGAGATCCCGGTTCCGGAGACGGTCGCGGAGGACTGGGCGGGCCGGGTGCTCATCGACTGGGGCCCGATGCCCGGCAGTTACGGCTGGGTCTTCCCCAAGGGCGACACACTGACCGTCGGCGTCATCTCGGCGCGCGGCGAGGGCCCGGGCACCAAGCGCTACCTCGAGGACTTCATCGCCCGGCTCGGCCTCGCCGGATTCGAGCCGAGCATCTCCTCCGGCCATCTGACCCGCTGCCGCGCGGACGACTCGCCGCTCTCCCGCGGCCGGGTGCTGGTGTGCGGGGACGCGGCCGGGCTGCTCGAGCCGTGGACGCGGGAGGGCATTTCCTTCGCGCTGCGCTCGGGCCGTCTCGCGGGGGAGTGGGCGGTGCGGATCGCCGAGGCGCACGACGCGGTGGACGCCCGGCGGCAGGCCCTCAACTACGCCTTCGCGATCAAGGCCGGTCTCGGTGTGGAGATGGGCGTCGGCCGCCGGATGTACGCGGTGTTCGCCCGCCGCCCGGGGATGTTCCACGCCGCGCTCACCGGATTCCGCCCGGCGTGGCGCGCGTTCACGAAGATCACGCGCGGTACGACGACGCTGGCCGACCTCATCCGCACCCATCCGGCGGCCCGGCGGGCCCTGGCGGCGATGGACCGGAGCCAGCAGGCGCCCAGCGCCCAGGGCACCCAGGTGCCGTAGGGGGGGCTTGTCGATCGGGCCGGATCAGCGAGCGGCGTCTGGTGCAGGGGGCACCTCCCAGCGGTAGCTGGGGGAAGCTCGCAACCCGCGTGAGGAGAGCGCAGCGGCGCCGCGTGCGACGAGCGCGGGGCCGCGAGGTGCCGCCCGCCGCGGCAGCGGCTGATGTCACAGCGGCGTCGGGAGCCCGGCAGGATCGGCGAGACACCCCCTGGCGCGTTCCCCGTGTCCGGGAGCGCTCAGGCGTCCGTGGTGGTGATGCGGAAGACCGGGTGCAGGGTGGCGATCCGGGCGAGTTCGGCGTCGGGGGAGGTGGCGGTCACGCCGTCGAAGAAGGCGCCGACCTCCCACCCCCACCGCCCCAGATAGGCCCGCAGCACCGCCGCCTTCTCCTCGCCCTCGGGGAGTTCGGCGGCGGTGAACGGCCGCGTTCCGCGCCCCTTGCGCAGCTGTCCGCCCCCGGCCGCCCGCAGGTTGCGCACCCACTGGGCGTTGCCGCGCGCCGAGACGAGATAGCGCCCGCCGTCCAGGCGCAGCGGGTTGACCGGGACGCGCCGCGGCGCCCCGCTGGTCCGGCCGGGCACGGACAGCTCCGCCGCGCCGAAGAGGCTGAGGCCGTGGCGGGCGAGCCAGGCCACGGCGCGGTGGGCGGGCATCTCGAAGCGGCGGGGTGCGATGTAGTGCTGTGTCATGACGTCCTCCGTCTGCCGTGAGCCAGGATGAGAGCAGTGCTCTCGCTCAAGAGCAGTGTGCACCGTGCCGTACGTCCCGGCAAGAGCATTGCTCTCGTTTTGGGGCGCCGCTCCGTAAGGTGGCAGACTGGACCGCATGACCGCGATCCGAGGGGCCAGGGAACGGGCCCGCGCCGATGTGACCGCCGCCATCAAGGAGGAGGCGCGCCGCCAGCTGGCCGACCAGGGCGCGGCCAAGCTGTCGCTCCGGGCCGTCGCCCGCGAGCTGGGCATGGTCTCCTCCGCCCTCTACCGCTACTACCCGAGCCGCGACGAGCTGCTGACCGCGCTCATCGTGGACGCGTACGACGCGATCGGCGCCGCCGCCGAGACCGCGTTCGACGCGACGCGCGGCGACGGCGAGCCCGTTGCGCGCTGGACCGCGGTCTGGCGGGCGGCCCGGGCCTGGGCGCTCGCCCACCCGCATGAGTACGCGCTGATCTACGGCTCCCCGGTGCCGGGCTACTCGGCGCCCCAGGACACCGTCGCGCCCGCCGCCCGCGTCGCCCTCGCCCTCATCGGCGTCGCGCGCGACGCACACGCCGCGGGCGCCCTGCGCGTACCGGAGGAGACGGAGCTGCCGGAGGGGGTGCGGGCGGATATGACGACGCTGGCCGACGCCCTCGGCACCCCCGGTGCCGAGCTGCCCGCCGCGGCGCTCGCGGCGCTCGTCGCGGCGGTGGCGCAGATGTTCGGGATGATCAGCTTCGAGCTGTTCGGCCAGTTCCAGGGGGTGGTGGAGGCGCGCGAGGAGTTCTTCACGCACACCGCCGCCACCCTGGGACGGCAAGCGGGGCTGGGCTAGGGGGTGTCGTGTGGATCATGCCGGGCTCCCGACGCCGCTGTGACATCAGCCGCTGCCGCGGCGGGCGGCACCTCGCGGCCCCGCGCTCGT
>NZ_JBEYAL010000008.1:0-258472 GCF_040631655.1 Streptomyces sp. NPDC019937 | reverse complement strand
CCCCGCGCTCGTCGCACGCAGCGCCGCTGCGCTCTCCTCACGCGGGTTGCGAGGCACCGCACCAGACGCCGCTCGCTGATCCGGCCTGATCCACACGACACCCCCTAGCAGGCACAGCGCGGCGGGCGTGGGGCGGTCGTGGCGGCCGACAAATCCCAGGGCGGGTGGACTACTCGAACTCAGGCCGTCGCGTCGGACGGGGACCGGAAGATCAGGTCGCGCTGCCACCCGTCCTCCAGCCACTCCCGGCAGATCCGGAGGTACTCGACCGGCCCGCCGGGATACCCGGAGCTGATCAGTCCCCCGTAAGGGGTGGGTGCGCAGCCGAAATCCACTGCGGGAATGCCCGCGGCCCTTTCCTTGATCTGCTGCGCCCAGCGCTCCTCCGCCTCCGGGTGGACCTCGACGCTCGTGAAACCCTCGTCGAGGCAGCGCTTGACGAGGGTGGAGACGTAACTTCCCTGCCCGTACAGGAGATACGCGTAGTTGTTCGGGAACGCGGCCTGGGCGGGGCTGCCGACCAGGAACAGATTGGGAAAGCCGACGGCCAGGATGCCGTGCAGCGTGCGTACGCCGCCGGCCCACTTGTCGGACAGCGACTCCCCGCCCCGTCCGGTGATGGGAAAGCGGGCGGCGTCCACGGTGCGCAGATGCTCATCAGCGCGGCGGATGATCTGCGGGATGAGGTGTTGGAAGCGCAGCCGCACCCCCGGCGCCGTGTCGCGCACCAGGGCGGCCAGCGTCCGGCCGAAGGTCGCCAGATGCACGTCGGTCACCACCAGGGTGAACTCGCGCCGCGCTTGGGCGGGGTCGAAGTCGGGGCGGGTCTGGAAGACCCGGTCCGCCGAGCCGAGCGCCTGCGCGGTCTGCTCGGCCAGGCGCTCGGCCAGCGGGGTGAGCTCGTAGGCGTTCCCCACGCGGGTGAGCAGTTCATCGCCGAAGTGGCGGCGCAGCCGGGCCAGTGCGGCGCTCACGGTGGGTTGGCTCAGACCCAGCCGCTGGGCCGCCCGCGTCACACTGCACTCCTGCAACAGCGCGTCCAACGGCACCAGCAGGTTCAGATCCAGACCCACGACGCCGGCCTCCGCCCACTATCGATCTTGCCCGGACCAGCTCAGGCGGGACGGGTGCGGTTCCTCCCGAAGACACGGGTGCTGCTGACCCACCGGACGGTGCCGACCGGGAATGAGCCGAGCAGGATCTGTCGCAGCTCGCCGCGCCGCACCTCGGGGCGTCCGCCCGCGCCGTCGTCTGCCGTGTCGAGCAGAACGGTCCGCCACTATGCGTGGCACCTTCCGGACGGGCGCCGTCGGCCTCTGTAGACCTCGTGGTCGCGACTCCTTACCGGCCCGGGGCACTGCGCCCCGTCGCGGAGGCGAAGCCCAGCCAGGTGTGCCGGTTGCCGGCCCAGCACCAGCCGACCTTGGGGGCGTTGCGGCGTTCGCGGCCGTCCCGGCCGGTGCCGTTGCTGATCCAGATGGCCGGGGTGCGGGCGTCCAGGGCGCCGTTGGCCTTGCGCAGCCGGGAGCCGATGGTCATGAAGCAGCGGTTGCGCTCCAGGGCGGCGGGCTGCTGGATGACCCAGTGGATGCCCTCGGTGAGCAGCAGCGGGGTGCGGGCCTCCGCGGTGAGGGCGGGCAGTGCCTCGTTCGGGCTCCAGTTGGCCATGTGGTCGCCGCGGTCGAGGCCGGTGACGAGGTAGAGCGGGGCGTCGGGCAGCGCGACCGTGTCGAGCGGGGCGAAGAGGTCGACGTCGGGCATGTCGGTGACGACGAAGCCCGGCTTGTCGTCGCGGCGGAGCAACGGCGCGAGGGCCGAGGCCGGGGCTCGGCCCGGGTGAACGGCGAGCAGGACACCGTCACCGCCCGCGGGGCCCTCGGCGCCTGCGGCGAAGGCGCGGAGTTCGGCGGCGGGCAGCCCGGCGATCTCGTGTACCCCCAGCTCGATCAACCGCTCGGCCTGCGCGCTCAGGGCCGGGAGCACGGGGAGAACGGTGGAGGCGGCGGGCGTGGCTTCGGGCACGGATGCTCCCGGGGTCGGCGACGTGTACGGGCCCAGGGCCAACGGGCCGGCCCACCGGAACGTTCCGCTCCGTCGCGGTGTCATACGCGGCTGTTTGAATCCCCCGTATGGAACCGAACGCCACGCTCACCGCCCTGCGCGACTTCTGCGCCGAACGTCTCGGCGCGGACCTCGCGGACCGCTTCGTCCGCCTCGCCCGCCCCGGCTTCGCGCTCTCCGAGGCCGGGCCCGGTGAGGCCGCCGGGCACAGCCGGTTCGGTGGGCGGGCGATGCTCGAACCGGGTACGGAGTGGCCGGCCTGCGACGGCTTTCCGCTGAGCCTGCTCGCCGTCCTCGACACCGATGCCCTGGCCCCCTGGCTCGACGGCGTCCTCCCGGCCGGGACGGGCCTGCTCAACTTCTTCTCCCTCGACAGCGACTCGGAGATGGCCGACCCGTCCGCCATGGAGCTTTCGATCAAGTACGGCTGCCTCGACCCGCGATTGGGGGCGGTGATCGCGGCCCGCTCCGCGCATGCCGTGGAGACGGCCCCGCCCGCCCGGTCGAGCGTCTTCGAGCCGGTCCCGTGGGCGGCGGCGCCCGGCTTCGCCTTCCCCGACTCGTTCGACCCCGCCTGGAACGACCTCGACCTGGGGCCCGACGTCGATTACATGGCCAGGGCCATGCCCGCCATGCACCTGGAGGGCCTGTTGACCGAGTGGTCCCAACGGCCGGGCGCGCTCGACTCGGAGGACATCGCCTTCGGCCGACCGCAATTCCCCACCGGAAGCTCACCGATGCTGCCGAACCACGAAGACCCGAACCTCTACCACCACCTGCTGCAGCTCTCCGGGCAGGGCGAGTGGTACATCGGCGGCGACGGCGGCTGGATGCACTGGTCGATCCCCACCGAGGCACTGCGGGCGGGCGACTTCAGCCGGGCGATCCCGACCCCCGACATCTGGTGACAGGTCCCTCATAGGCGATCCACAGCCGGCAGCGGAATGGCCTATACCTCCGTCACCAGTGGCCGGAATCGCGCTTGTTGCGCGCCCCTGCCAGGTTAAGCATGGTGCTCCAGATGCTCAGTGAGCATTTCGAGACACATGGGGGAACAAATGATCCGAAAGACGCTTAAGGTGGGCGCCGCCTGCATGCTCGCGTTGGGTGCCGTGGCGGCCACCCAGGCCACCGCCCAGGCCGATGACGGGAAGGCCAAGCTCACCTACGTCCTCAGACCGCAGCTGGCCCAGAGCCCGTACACCGGGGTGGACATCTACTACGGTGGCGTCTATGCCGGGACGGGCATCTGGAGCCAGGACCCGGGCGGCGACATCAACGGGGACGGCGCCACCGACCCCGGTGACGCGCTCATCGCCTACGACGGCGCCGCCGACGGTCTGGGCGTCGAGGCCCGCCTCGACACCGGCCGCGTGGCCTCGACGCGCGGTCACGGCTCGCCCTACTGGAGCGCCTGGGCCACCGGCAACCTCGGCGAGGGCTCCAGGCACACCATGAAGGTCTGCGTGGTCAAGGGCGACTGGGAGTCCTGCCTCTCGCCGGTCAGCGTCACCGCGTAACCAGCCCCGGACGAACCGCCCCTCCGCCTCCCCGATGACGGGAAGCGGAGGGGCGCGGCGTTTCGTACCAGTGCTTCATCAGGCAACGTTCGCCGGGTTGAGCGGCCCGAACCCATCCACGCAGAAGATGACTTCGGGCTCGCCTTCCATCAGGTCACCCACGAACTCCGCACCGAGCTGGACCGGCGCACCGACACTCCCCAGGTCCAGCAGGCACGGGCCGGGCGCGTACCTGCGGGCGTTGGTGACCAGCTCGCTCACGACCAGCTGCGCCATGCCCATCGCCCGCTCCGACACCGGCAGCCCGTGCACGGCCTGCACCGTGGTGAGTCAGCGGTGGTGCCGGCGGGGCAACAGTGCGAACGCGCTCTCCGCGATCGAGGTCAGGCGGGCGGGACTGTGGCCGGACGCGCCTACGACATCGATCCCGCGGACGATGGTCAGCAGAAGGTACGCAAGGTCGTCAGGATCCGCGTCGGGGTCGATGTCGCCGCTGCGCTGCGCCGCTCGCACACACTCGGCCACCGACGTCGCGACCGCGGAGAAGCAGGCGTTGGCCATGCGTTCCACCTCGGGGTCGGAGGCGCCGAGCTCCAGGGCCATCTTGGCGGCGAAGCAGGCCGCCGCCGCCCGGTCAGGGGCAGGGGGTACGTCGTGGGCGAGTGGCACCCCGTGGACGGCGCGGAGCAAGAACCCGTGCAGTCGTTCCAGGGCGCCCTCGTCCGGTCCGGCGAGCACCTCTACCGCCAACCCCAGCCGGGCGGAGTACCTGCCCATCGCCTGCAGCAGCACGCCGTGCTTGCCGTCGAACGCGGCATAGAGGCTGCCGCGGCCCAGGCCGGTGGCGGCGCTGATGTCGTCGACGCTCGTGCCGTTGTAGCCCGAGGTGCGGAACTGCCGCTCGGCGGCATGGAGGACGTGGTCGTGGTCGAAGCTTCGCGGTCTCGCCATACAGAGAAGGTAAAGCCGACCTGCCATACTTGACAACTCAGTACAGAACTACCTAGGTTTTGGACTATTCAGTAAACAACCATCCTGAGCTCACCGGACAGGGTGCGTGCACGCCTGGCGAGTTTCATCGCCGGACTGGAGAAAGGTTGACCGAACCATGACTGACAAGGAAAGGCAGGAGGCCATGGCTGTGACGACTCCTCCGTACGCGAGCGACGCACTGGCCGAGGGGATTGTCGACGCGGTGGTGATCGGCGGGGGCGCCGCGGGGCTGAACGGTGCACTGATCCTCGCCCGCTCCCGCCGCTCGGTCGTCGTGATCGACAGCGGCTCCCCGCGCAACGCGCCCGCGGAGGCCGTGCACGGCCTCATCGCCCTGGACGGCACCCCGCCGCCCGAGATCCTTCGACGGGGCCGGGAGCAGGTGCGCCAGTACGGCGGACGCGTCGTGTCCGGCGAGGTGGTCTCGGCCGAGTCCGCCGCCCCGTCGGCGGACGGGGACCTTCGGTTCACCGTCTCCCTGGCCGACGGCCGCCGCATCACCGCCCGCCGCATCCTGGTGGCCACCGGCCTCACGGATGTGCTGCCACAGGTGCCCGGGCTCGCCGAGCACTGGGGGCACAGTGTGGTGCACTGCCCGTACTGCCACGGCTGGGAGGTGCGCGATGAGCCCATCGGCATCCTCGCCACCGGCGCGGCCTCCATCGGCCACGCGTATCTGTTCCGTCAGCTGACCGAGGACCTGACCTACTTCACCCACGGCACCGACCTGGACGAGGACAGCCGCGCCCGCTTCGCCGCCCGCGGCATCCGCGTCATCGACACCCCGGTCACCGAGGTCGTCAACGACGAGGACGGTGCCCTCACCGGAGTGCGCCTGGCCGACGGCCAGGTCGTGGCCCGCCGCGTCCTCGCGGTCGCCCCGCAGATGCAGGCCCGCACCCATGGCCTGGAAGGTCTGGGCCTGCCGGTGCGGGACCTGCCGACGGGCCGCACTTTCGCCTCCGGTATCGACGGCACCACCGAGGTGCCGGGTGTGTGGGTGGCCGGCAACGTCACCGATCCGGTTGCCCAGGTCGGGGCCTCCGCTGCGGCCGGCGCGCTGGCCGGCATCGACATCAACAAGGTGCTGGCCATCGCGGACACCGACGCGGCCCTCCAGGGGATCGCCGAGGGAAGCCGACAAGGGGCCACAGCGTGATCTTGAAGCCCCGAGATCTCAGCCCGTCGCCCGCTCGCCTCACGGGCAATCAAGTGATCCCGCGCGTCCGCCCCGTTCCCCTCAGGAGCTACTGATGTCCTTCCTTGCGGACACCCCCGTGGAGAAAATGGCCGGGCCTTACGTGCGGCGCTGGTGGGCGCTGCTCGTGCTGTGCCTGAGCCTGCTGATCACGGTGATGGCGAACACGTCGCTGATCGTCGCCGCCCCCGACATGACCACCGACCTGGGCCTGAGCAGCAGTGATCTGCAGTGGGTCGTCGATAGCTACACCGTTCCGTACGCGGCGCTGATGCTGGTGCTGGGCGCGATCGGCGACAAGTACAGCCGGCGCGGCGCGCTGGTGCTGGGTCTGCTGATCTTCGCCGGCGGTTCGGTGATGGGGAGCATGGTCGACGAGACCTCGCTGGTCATCGTGGCCCGCGCGATCATGGGTGTGGGTGCCGCGGTCGTGATGCCGGCCACGCTGTCCCTGGTGGTCGCGACCTTCCCCCGGAGCGAGCGGGCCAAGGCCATCACCGCCTGGGCCGCGACCTCCGGGCTGGCGGTAGCCGTCGGCCCGCTGGTCTCCGGCTGGCTGCTCGAGGACCACGCCTGGGGCTCGACCTTCCTGATCAACGTGCCGATCGCCGTCGTCGCCGTGTTCGGCGCGCTCGCCCTGGTACCGCCGTCCAAGGCGGAGGGCATGGGCCGGATCGACTACGTCGGTGGTCTGCTGTCGATCGTCTCCGTCGGCTCCCTGATCTACGCCGCCATCGAGGGCCCGCACTTCGGCTGGGGCGTCGGCCCCGTCACCGCCGCCGTGGTCGCCGGTGTCGGTCTGGTCGCCTTCGTCGCCTGGGAACTGCGGCACCCGCACCCGATGCTGGGCGTCCGAAAGTTCGCGCTGCGGCCCTTCACCGGCTCGATGCTCGCGGTGACGTTCTTCTTCTTCGGTATGTTCGCCGTGATCTACTACTCGACGCAGTTCCTGCAGTTCGTCCTCGGCTACGGCGCCCTGGACACGGGTGTACGGCTGCTGCCGCTGGGCGGTGCGGTGTTCCTCGGGTCCGCGGTGACCGGGACGCTCACCCCGAAGCTGGGGGTGAGGGTGATGGTCGTGACCGGCATGACCGTCGGCACGGCGGGCATGTTCCTGCTCACCCAGATCGACAAGGGGTCGACGTACGGGGACTTCCTGGTGCCGCTGATGATGCTGGGCCTCGCGCTCGGACTGAGCGTCTCCCCGGCGACCGACACGATCATGGGCTCCTTCCCCGAGTCCGAGCTGGGCGTCGGCGGCGGTGTCAACGACACCGCGCTCGAGCTGGGCGGGGCGCTGGGCATCGCGGTGCTGGGCTCGCTGCTGGGCACGACCTACCGGGACGAGCTGACCGACCTGGTGGGCAACCGGCTCCCGGCGGAGGCGATGGAGACCGCCAAGGACTCGGTCGGCGCCGGCCTGGCCGTCGCGGAGCGGGTCGCGCAGGATCCCTCCGCCGGGCCCCAGCAGGCCCAGGCCGCCGTGGACGCCGTCCACCAGGCCTTCGCCCACGGCGTCGCCCAGACCAGCCTCATCGGCGGGATCATCATGGCCGCCGGAACACTGGTCGTCCTCGCGGTCCTGCCGGGCCGGCGCGGGTTCGCGAGGAAGAGCGCCGAGCCGGGGGCCGGGACGGCGGCGAGCGAGGCGGCGACTGTGCGGGAGCACACCGGGTCCACCCACTAGATCGCCGGCGGGACGTCCACTGGATCGCCGGGGACGCGTCCGCCGGAGCGACGGGCACCGCCTCCGCCGGATCGCCCGCCAGGCGCGTCGACAGCCGCCCATGGTCGAGGACGCGCTGGGCAAGCAGATGCTCGCGCTCCTGGTCCAGTTGGAGGCCGCCTGCACCGCTGCCGACGACCTCGCCGAGGCGGTCGAAGAGGCTTTCCCTCAGCACCCGGACGCTGAGATCATCCTCAGCTTCCCGGCCACAGAAGCGCCGGATGCGCCGGTTCCCGCCCGGAGCCTGCCGGGTGGTCAGCCCAGTGCGGGGCGTGTGCGGCGTGCGGTGAGTGCGGGCCGCCCGACCGCGGCGTACCAGACCAGGGCCGCACATATGAAGCCCGTCGCCCCGGAGACCAGTGACCTTGTGAGGGTGTCGTTCCGTGCGCCGGAAACGAGGGCGATGGCCAGTGCCAGCGTCAGGGTGATGACGGGCAGCGCACGGGGGCTCCGCGTGGCGCCTGGCACGGCGGCCGACGGCAGCAGCCAGGTTGCGAGGCCGTAACAGGCACAGGCCAACAGTGTGGCTCCCAGCACTTCGCTGGGCCGGTGGCCGCCGTTGGTCGCGCTGTAGGCGGCGATGCATGCGAGCCACAGCACACCGGCCGTGGCGACGTAGGGGCGGATGCGGGGGGAAACCACGAGGACGGCGGCGAGGGTCAGCGCGGCGGGGATGGCCGAGTGCCCGCTGGGGAAACCCTGATCAAGGAGATTCTCGGGCGCGCCCACCAGATCGGGGCGGGGCAGGATGGTCGATTTGAGCACATCGTTGCCTCCGGCCGTGAGAATGACGACCCCGAGTGCCGCGCACCCCTGCCGCCAGCACCGCCGCACCAGGGTGAGGACCACGATGACGGCCAGGCCCACCATCAGGGTGGGCTTGGCGCTCAGTTCCAGCGGCGGCAGGGGCGTCGAGCCGTATTCCGCTCCTGACAGGGGGTAGATCCATGCCGCTTCGCCGCCCTGTTCACCGAGATAAAACCAGGGGTTCTCAGCTCGTTGCCCCCACGGGGTGCAGATGGCGAGCAGGTAGACCGTCAGGAACCCCAGGGCGTACAGCAGAGCCGGCATCCACGGCCGTGTCATACGCGACGGGCTGGGGTCGTCGGGGGCCTGCCTCGAGACCCCCGGACCGTGCGCGGGCAGGGACGGGGAATCGTGCTGTGTCATCGCTCTGTTTCTTCCGTTGCGGGGAGTTCGGTCACGCACGGCTTGCGGCACGACGTGGGCCGCCGGGCCCGGTCGGCCCACCGGGGGTCCGCTCCTATTCGGCGAGTGCCTGCCCCTGTCGGCGCTGGGCGGTGATCGCCAGGACCGGGAGGGGGGCGATCAGGAGGACGAGGACGACCAGGTCCGGCAGGGACTGCATGAACCCCTGCGGCTGGATCACGATCGCCTGCGTGCGGATGAACGCGACCGCCGCGACGGGGATCAGCCACCGGTAATCCCCGGTGGAGGCCGTCGCCACCCACGCGGCGATCAGCGCGGCGACTTCGAGGGCGAACAGGCCGCGTTGGAAGGTTGGACTGACGGAGATGATGTGCAGGCCCCCGGCCACGTACATGGCGAGCACGACGGGCACCAGCCAGCGGTACGAGCGGCGCCGCAGACGGCTGGGACGGCAGGCCGTCAGCACGGCGCACGCGGCGCACAGTGTCCCCGACAGGACCAGGTCACGGGCGGTTATCGGGGTGCCAAGACCGTAGTAGCCCAGGCCCGCCTTGCCCTCGTCGCCGAAGAGGGTGCGGCCGTGGGACGTGGCGCCGGCCCAGATCATGGCTGCCGCGGCCGGCAGCGCGATCCACGGTCGGCCACGCAGCAGCGCGATCAGGCAGCCCAGCGGGAGCAGCCCGTAGGGCAGCAGCCGTATCCGCGTGGGACCTCCGGCCCACGGGTACCAGCCGGAGAAGTGGAAGGCGATGGCGTTCTGTCCGGGGTCGATGTGCAGTGCCCAGTGCCACACATCCTGCAGGTACGGAACCAGCGCCAGCGCGGCGAGGGCCAGGGCGGCCAGGTGGATGCCGTCCAGCCACCACGGCCGAGTGGTGTTGTCGACGATGGCACGGGCGCGGGCCTGCACCCCGGCGCGCACCAAGGCGGCGACTTCCCGAGGCGGGGGCCAGGAGCGGCCGGGATACGCCTCGGCCAGGCAGGCCAGCAACTCCTCCCCCTGCCGGGAACGGTAGGGCTCGGGATAGGCCGCGAGCAGCAGACGGTTCATGCCGGGGCCGCTCCGGGATTCCGCGAGCGGCCGATGACGACGGCCGCCGCCTGCTGCATCCGCAAGGCCTCCCGGCTGAGCATCGCGGTGCCGTCCTCGGTGAGCTTGTAGTAGCGCCGCGCCCGCCCGTCCACGATCTCCTCATGGTCGGCGGCCACCAGCCCGGCCCGCTCCATCCGCTCCAGCGCGCCGTAGAGGGTGCCGACAGCGATCCGGAGCCGCCCGTCGGTGGCCTGCTCGGCGGCCTTGATGATGCCGTAACCGTGCAACGGCCCGTCCATGAGCGCGGCAAGGATGAAGTACTGCGGTTCCGTCAAGGACGGGTTCTGTCGTGTCACGCATCGACTATATATCGAGCTACGAAATATATCTGCCAACTCCGGGCGATCGCCGGCGGCAACCTGCCGACGCATGAGGGCTCTCACGCGATCTGCGGCTGAACACGTCAGCGAGTCGGAGCGGCGCCTTCGAATGAGGCCAGACCGGTGTCGATGAGCTTGGCCGCGCGGCGGACGTCGGCGGTCACCGCCTCATGAATCCGTGTCGCCGTGCGGGCGCCGTCCAGATGTTTCCCGAGGCTCTGGAACTGGATGGACCACAGTCCGAGCAAAGCCGTCGCCGCGATCTGTGGTTCCGGGTCGTCCGGGCTTCCATGGCTGCGCCGGGCCAGCGCCTCGGCCGCCGCGGCGACGAGCCGGTCGGTCATGTCCCGGTGGTAGGCCCTCAGTGAGGGCGTGGACCTGGTCAGTGCGCCGAAGCGCCTGATCATGCCGGCGGCCTGGGTGGGGTCGTCCTGCGCGGCGATCCAGGAGGTCATGGCCCGCAACTCATCGGAGAGGATCCGCAGCACCGCTTCGACCGCTGAAAGGTCCGTGTCGGCCAGACCGCTACGCAGGGCAGCCAACGTGGACTCGCCTTGGTCCAGGATGAGCGATTCCTTGGTGGGGAAGTAGTTGTAGACCGTCTTCTCCGAGACTCCGCACGCCTGGGCGATCTCCGCTACGCGGACGGCGTCGAAGCCGCGCTCCAGGAACATCTCGGTCGCGGTATCGGACAGGCGTTGGCGCAACAGGCGCTTCTTCTGCTCCCGCAGCCCTTCGGCCTCGGGCGCCGCGGTCTGCGGGCGCCATGCCGTCCAGTCCACCGTGCTCATGTCGACAGCGTAGTACAGCAGCAGAATATTTACTGCTACTGTAAATTTTCAGCGACTGTACGTTCCGTGCTTCAGCTGACCGCCTGGGGAGCCCCATGAGCGCCATCCACATCGTCCGCGACTATCCGCACTCCCCCGCCAAGGTCTGGCGCGCCGTCACCGACCCCCGGCTCATACCGCTATGGACAGCCACCGGGGCCGGGGCGCGCCCAGAAGGATTCACCACCACCGTCGGCTCCACGTTCCAGTTCATCGCCAAGCCCAAGCCCGGCTGGAGCGGCATCGTCGACTGCGTCGTCCTGGAGGTGGAGCAGCCCCGGCTGCTGCGCTACTCGTGGACCGACCACGGCGGCGGCGAGACCACCGAGGTCGCCTACCGCATCGAAGCTCATGGCACAGGAGCGCGCTTCACCTACGACCACACGGGCTTCACCGGCACAGGCGGGCTCCTGATGACCCGGATCCTGGGTCACGTCCGGCGCAAGATGCTGAGCGTCGGCCTGCCCGCCGTGCTGAACGACGTGGACGAGGACGGCGAACTCCGCCCCGGAAGTGCTCTCAAGCCCAAGACCTGACGTTCACACGGGTCGGCGTGGTCTTCGTACCGAAGCCGACAACGGCGAAAGCGCGGCTCCCGTCAGCGCGCTGCTGACGGGAGCCGCACTCCCCCGAGGAAGTACGCGTGACGCGGGTGGTCGTCAGTCGGCGTAGACCCTGCCCTTGTAGAGGCTGCCGGACTTCACGCACTTGTAGGCGTAGACGTTCGAGGCCGCCAGGTAGTAGTCCGCGTCCGCCATGCAGCGGGAATAGTTGGCGTAGTACTGGCCGGTGTCCTGCCAGGTCGCGGCCGGGGCGGCCTGGGCGGTCGCGGGGACGGCGACCGCCGCCGCCGCGCCCATCAGGATCGAGGCCGCCGTCAGGCCGAGCTTGCGGTTCATGGGTGGTTTCCCTCCGTTCGTGCCGCCGACCCGTGCCGACGGCTGCGACAGAGAAAATCCGCTCCGGACCGAGCCCGTAAAGCGATCTCGACTGTCCCGGACGCGGCATCCCCCGGGACCTGGGGGGTTTCCCGTGTCCCGGACATGTCCGGGACGGGCCGGTCAGCGCCGGGTGAACCACGTGACCGTCACGCCGCCGTCGAACGACTCGCGGTCGGCCACCCGGAAGACGGTGGGGCTGAACTCGCCCTGGAAGGCGGGGATTCCGGATCCGGCGACCACCGGATAGCTCTTGACGATCAGCTGGTCGATCTCGGGCAGCAGTGCCCCCGCGAGTCGGCCGCCGCCGCACAGCCAGATGTCCTGGCCCTCCTCCCGCTTGAGGTCGCGGACCAGGGCGAGCGGGTCGGCGTCGATCACCGTCACGTCCGGGTCGGGGCTGGGGCCGAGGGTGGTGGAGACGACGTACTGGCGCAGGTGGGCGTACGGGCTGGTGATGCCCGCGTCCAGTGCGGGGCGGTAGGCGCCGAGGCCCATCAGGACGGTGTCGAAGTGCTGGTTCGGCGCGTCGGTGAGGCCGCAGGCGGGGCGCATGGCGGTGGGGACGGTCTCGGGGTAGCGCTTGTTCATCGCCCCCATGTAGGCGGCGGTCTGGGCCTCGTCGCCCGCCGGGTAGAAGTCGAACTCCCCGCCGGGTCCGGCGATGTAGCCGTCGATGCTGACGGCGACGTAGTAGACGAGCTCTCGCACGTAATCACTCCAGTCGTAGTACTCTGCTTGAGGTGGTGTGAACGTAGTACTACAGATGGAGTGGTGTCAATGGTGCGCAGGAACGACGAACGAAGGGCGGCCCTCGTCGATGCCGCCATCGAGGTGCTGGCCGCGGAGGGCGCGCGGGGGCTGACCTTCCGGGCGGTGGACACCGAGGCCGCGGTGCCCGCCGGGACGGCCTCCAACTACTTCGCCAACCGCGACGACCTGCTCACCCAGGCCGGTGCCCGGGTCTACGAACGGCTCCAGCCCGACGAGGCGACCATCGCGCGGCAGCAGGCGAGCACCCGGGACCGGGAGGGGTACGCGGCGCTGATGCGCGAGCTGGTCGGCCGGATCAGCGCCTTCCGCACCGGCTATCTGGCACTCCTCGAACTCCGCCTGGAGGCGACCCGGCGGCCCGCCCTGCGCGCGGTGCTGACCGAGCGCGTCCGCGCCGACATGGAGGCCAACGTGGCCTATCACGAGGCGTCCGGCCTGCCCGGTGACGCCACGGCGGTCCGGCTGCTGTATCTGGCGCTCAACTGGCTGATCGTCGAACAGCTCACGCTGCCGGACGTGTTCTCGGAAGCGGAGCGGGACGCTCTCGTCGCGGCCGCCGTCGAACGCGTCGTAACGCTGTGAAGCGATGAGTTTCCCCGGGCCGGACGGTCCCTACTTCGTCGACACCCCACAGGAGGAGCGCCCCATGACGCAGCTGCTGAGAGTCCAGAACTTCGCCGTCTCGCGAGACGGATTCGGTGCCGGTGAGCACCAGAGCCTGGAGAGACCGTTCGGCGACGCCGATCCCGGGCAGCTGATGGCCTGGGCCGGGGCCACGGCGAGCTGGCCCGGGCGCACCGAGCCCGGCGGGAGCCGCGGTCTGGACGACTACTTCACGCGGGACTTCGCCCGCAACATCGGCGCCGAGATCATGGGCCGCAACAAGTTCGGGCCGCAGCGCGGGCCCTGGCAGGACCACGACTGGCAGGGCTGGTGGGGCGATGAGCCCCCGTTTCACACCCCGGTGTTCGTCATGACCCACCACCCGCGCCCCTCGTTCACGCTGTCCGACACCACCTTCCACTTCGTCGAGGGCGACCCGGCCTCGGTCCTCGCGCGGGCGCGGGAGGCGGCGCGGGGCAAGGACGTCCGGCTCGGCGGCGGGGTCAGCACCATCCGGCAGTTCCTCGACGCCGATCTCGTCGACACCCTGCACGTGGTGGTCGCGCCGCTGGAGCTCAAGGCCGGGGAACGGCTCTGGGAGTCGCCCGACGAACTGCTCGACCGCTTCCACCGCGACGTCGTGCCCAGCCCGAGCGGGGTGACGCACCACCTGTTCTGGCGGAAGTAGGACTTTGGCCCGGCCCCGGGGCCACCGGCCCCGGGCCGGGTCGGGTCGTAGCGGTCAGTTGACCGCGGCGGCGAACATGCCGGGCTCGTACGAGCCTCCCCGCTGGTGCACGATCACGGCGAGCCGGTTGGCCGCGTTGATCAGGGCGACCAGCGAGACCAGCGCCGCGATCTGGTCGTCGTCGTAATTCTCGCGCACCCGGGCCCAGGTTTCGTCCGAGACGCCAGGGTGGGCGTCGGCGAGCCGGGTGCCCTCTTCGGCGAGGGCCAGCGCGGCCCGCTCGGCCTCGGTGAACACGGTGGACTCGCGCCAGGTGGCGACCAGGTGGAGCCGGGCCGCGGTCTCCCCGGCGGCCGCGGCCTCCTTGGTGTGCATGTCGACGCACCAGCCGCAGCCGTTGATCTGGCTGGCGCGCAGCGACACCAGCTCCTGCGTGGACTTCGGCAGCGACGATTGGTGGATCACCAGACCGGCGTTGGCGAACCGCTTGGCGAACTTGGCGGAGGTCTCGTTCTCGAACAGGTTGAACCGGGCGTCCATGGGTTCGTCCTCTCGCGTGCTTCTCTCGTGGTGTGGCGCTGGACGACCACGAGATGCCGACGACGGCTTACGTGTGACACCTCCGGCCGTGTGACGTGCGCCACCGGGCGGAGGTGTCACAGCAGCGCGGCGACCGGCGTCTCATGCGCGTGGCATGGCCGAGAGCGAACAGGCAGGAGCAGCCGGTGGAGAACAAGAACACGACGGACCCCGCAACCGAGGCGTTCGTCGCCCATCGCAATCTGCTGTTCACCGTCGCCTACGAAATGCTCGGCTCGGCCGCCGACGCGGAGGACGTGCTGCAGGAGACCTGGCTGCGGTGGGCGGGGGTCGACCTCGGCGCGGTACGGGACCAGCGCGCGTATCTGGTCCGGATCGCCACGCGCCAGGCGCTGAGCCGGCTGCGTACGCTCGGCCGCCGCAAGGAGTCCTACGTCGGCCCCTGGCTGCCCGAGCCGCTGCTGACCGCCCCGGACGTGGCGGAGGACATCGAGCTGGCCGAAAGCGTGTCGATGGCGATGCTGCTGGTGCTGGAGACGCTGGCGCCGACCGAGCGGGCGGTGTTCGTGCTGCGCGAGGTGTTCGACCTCGGGTACGACGAGATCGCCGACGCCGTCGACAAGAGCCCGGCCGCCGTCCGCCAGATCGCCCACCGGGCACGGGCGCACGTGGCGGCGCGCCGTCCGCGCGGGGCCGTGTCCCCGGCCGAGAGCCGCGACGCGGTCGACGCGTTCCAGCGGGCGGCCGAGACCGGCGATCTGCAGAGCCTGCTCGACATCCTCGCGCCGGATGTCGTCTTCCTGGGCGATGGCGGCGGCATCAAGCAGGCAGTCCTCCGGCCCGTCGTGGGGGCCGACAAGGTGGGCCGTCTGCTGGCCGCCGGGCTGGGCCGGATCGCCGCCCTGGGGTCGCTGCGGCCCGCGCACGTCAACGGCCACCCGGCGCTGATCTTCCGGCAGGACGGCGAGGACGGCGCGGTCGACACCGTCATGGCGGTGCGCATGGACGACGGCCTGATCACCGGGCTGTACGCGGTGCGCAACCCCCAGAAGCTGTCGCACATGCGGGAGGAGAACGCCCTCCGCCGCTGAACGGGGCGTGTGGCCGGGCCGCCGACAGACGATACGTGATCGGGCGGCCCCCGAGGGCGGCGTCGGCGGATTCTTATCCGTTGCCGCCGGTTGGGCCGGGCCGCTGAGCCGTCCTCACTACGGTGAGACCGTCTGAGCCGCGCGGGGCCGCCCCTCGCGGCGACGGCATCCGCCGACCCTCGACCGAAGACGTGCCACGGTGACCGTGGCTCATGCGACCCAGAACCCTGGGGGACGATCCAGCCGATGAGCCACCCGATCCGAGGAGGCCGACACAAGCGGTCCCGTGACCCGCGCGCGCACTGGCTGCTGCTCTCACTGATCCTCCCCGTCATGTTCGGCCTGTTGATGTTCCAGGGCTGGACCACCCACGAGGTGGACGCCGCGAAGACGCGGCCCGCGTGCACCAGCCCCGTACCGAAGGACATCGTCGGCGGCGGCCCGGTGGTGCAGATCAACAACGGGCAGGTGAAGACGGTGAGCATGCCCGCCGGAACGGTGGCGCTCACCTACGACGGCGGACCCGACCCCGAGTGGACACCGCGCATCCTCGACCTGCTGCGCAGACACAAGGCACGGGCGACGTTCTTCCTCTCCGGCGCCAAGGCGGCCGAGCATCCGGAGCTGGTGCGGCGGATCAGAGCCGAGGGCCATGAGATCGGCTCCAACACCTACACCGGCGCCGACATGGGCACATCGTCCTCCGTCCGTTCCACGATGGAGCTGTCGCTGACCGAGTCGGCGCTCGCGGGCACCGTGGGGGCCGAGCCGCGGCTGATGCGGATGCCGCTGACCACCGACGTGGAGACGCTGTGCGGCGTCGAGTGGCAGGCGGCGCGGCGCGTCGCCGCGCAGGGGTACGCGCTGGTCGCCGCCGACAAGGCGTCGAAGCGGCCGTCGCAGGGGGTGGTCCGGCAGTTCCCGCAGACGGACACCGCGTACCGGCAGACGGAGAAGCTGCTGAAGAACCCCCGGGTGCGGAGGTTCACCACGGTGACGGGCGGGCTCGGGGTGCCGCCGGTGGAGACCCGGTCCTCCACCATGGAGCGCTGGCAGGGCACCGCCCTGATCTCGCTCGCGGCCGTCGGCCGCGCCTTCGTGACCATCATGACGTGGGTGCTGGGCATCGCGGGCGCGCTGGGGGTGCTGCGGCTGGTGCTGCTCGTCGTGTTCGCGCGCGCCCACGTCCGGCGGCTCACCCGCTACGGGACCGACGGACCGCCGCCCCGGGTGGTGAACGACCCGGTGACGGTGCTCGTCCCCGCGTACAACGAGGAGGCCGGCATCGAGGGCACCATTCGGTCGCTGCTCGCCTCCACCCACCAGAAGCTCCAGGTCATCGTGATCGACGACGGGTCGACGGACCGGACAGCCGAGATCGCCGCCGCCAGCAACGACTCCCGGGTGCTGGTGATACGCCAGCCCAACTCGGGCAAGCCGACCGCACTCAACAGCGGACTGGCGCACGCCAAGCACGACATCGTGGTCATGGTCGACGCCGACACCGTCTTCGAACCGGACGCCATCCGTCAGCTCATCCAGCCGCTCGCCCAGCCCGACGTCGGCGCGGTGAGCGGGAACACCAAGGTCGGCAACCGGCGCAGCCTGCTGGGCCGTTGGCAGCACCTGGAGTACGTCTTCGGCTTCAACCTCGACCGCCGCATGTTCGAGGTGCTGGAGTGCATGCCGACCGTCCCCGGCGCCATCGGCGCCTTCCGGCGGGAGGCACTGATGGCCGTCGGCGGGGTCAGCGAGGACACCCTCGCCGAGGACACCGACCTCACGATGTCGCTGTGGCGGGCGGGCTGGCGCGTGGTGTACGAGGAGACGGCCGTCGCCTGGACCGAGGTCCCCACTTCGCTGCGCCAGCTCTGGCGGCAGCGCTACCGCTGGGGGTACGGCACGCTGCAGGCCATGTGGAAGCACCGCCGTGCCGTCTTCTCGCTGGGCCCCGAAGGGCGCTTCGGCCGCCGCGGGCTGACCTATCTCGCGCTCTTCCAGGTCGTGTTGCCGCTGCTCGCGCCCGTGATCGACCTGTTCGCGGTGTACGGGATCCTCTTCCAGGACCCGACGGAGTCGGCCGGGGTGTGGCTCGCGTACCTCGGCATCCAGACGGTGTGCGCCGGATACGCGCTGCGGCTGGACGGGGAGCGGATGCGGACCCTGTGGTCGCTGCCGTTCCAGCTGTTCGCCTACCGGCAGTTGATGTATCTGGTGGTCATCCAGTCCGTGGTGGCCCTGCTGCTCGGCGCCCGGCTGAAGTGGCACCGCATCCAGCGCTCCGGGACGGCCGGGGAGACGATCGGCGACCCGGCCGCGTACCAGAGAGCCTGACATCACACCCGCGCCTCGCGTCGAGACGCCTCGCATCGAGACAACGAGCCGCCGCAGCCGTACCAGTAGTCAGCAGCAGGCATACGCACGTTTCCATCCGAAGGGAGGCTGCCCTCATGAGCGACAGGCGGGAAGGGTGGGCAGACGGCGAGCAGCAGCGGCAGGGGACGGCGGCGTACCTCCGGCAGCAGCCGGCCGGGGAGGCGGGGGTGTCCGCCCGGGAGACGGCCAACGCGCAGACCGAGTCGATCCCCGTCGTGCCGCCCGCTCCCGCTCCGCCACCGCCTCCGCCACCGCCCCCGGGCGGTGCCGGACCGGGTTACGCGGCGACGCGCGCGGACATCCCCGCCCAGCGGGGCCGGTACGGGGACGAGGCCCAGCGGCCCCTGTTCCGGGACCAGTTCAGGGACGAGTCCGGAAACGGGTTCGGGGACGGGTTCAGGAAAGAGGAGGACGAGCCTCCCGTCGTACGGCGCCGCGCCCCCAAGGAGCCGCTCAGCCGGCGCCGCCGCCTCACCCGCCTGGCGATCGTCATGGTCTCGGCGCTGCTGGTCGCCACGGGCAGCACCTACATCTGGGCCGACACCCAGATGAAGCGGCAGGTCGACCTCGACAAGGCCCCCAACCGCCCGCCGCTCGGCAAGGGCACCAACTACCTGATCGTGGGCTCCGACAGCCGGGCGGGCCTGTCCGCCTCGGCCAAGCAGAGCCTGAGCACCGGCTCGGCCGAGGGCGGCCGCACCGACTCGATGATGGTGCTGCACACCGGCGCCCACGGCACCACGATGATGAGCCTCCCGCGCGACTCGTGGGTGAGAGTGCCGACGTACATCCGCCCCGAGACCGGCAAGCGCTACGGCGAGGAGCAGAACAAGCTCAACGCGGCCTATTCGCGCGGCGGCCCCGATCTGCTCGTACAGACCATCGAGCGCAACACCGGACTGCACATCAACCACTACGCGGAGATCGGCTTCGGCGGCTTCGTGGACATCGTCAACGCGGTCGGCGGCGTACGGATGTGCGTGGACCGTGACATCAAGGACGAGAAGTCGGGCCTGGACCTGAAGAAGGGCTGCCAGACCCTCGACGGCGGCAAGGCGCTCTCCTTCGTACGGCAGCGCAAGCAGGAGGCCAACGGCGACCTGGGGCGCACCCAGAACCAGCAGAAGTTCCTGGCCGCCCTCGCCGAGAAGGCCGCCACCCCGGGCGTTCTGGCCAATCCCTTCGCCGCCTTCCCGACCGTCAGCGCGGGGCTCGACACGCTCATCGTGGACAAGAAGATGAATCTCCAGACCCTCATGTCCCTGTTCCAGGCGATGAAGGGCGTCACCTCGGGCGCGGGCAAGCAGCTCAACGTCCCGGTGTCCAACACCAACCTCAAGACCTCCAAGGGCAGCGCCGTGCAGTGGGACACCGCGCAGGCGAGGCGGCTGTTCGACCAGATCCGCAACGACCAGCCGGTGGACGTCGGGCCGAGCCTGCCGGGGCGGGCGGCAGCGGCGCATTAGCGGGCTGTTAGTGGATCAATAGGCCGTCCCAGCAGCCTTGTTGTCGTCCACCGGAACCCGACGCAGGGACAAGAACATGCGCAAGAAGTTGACGAAGGCAGCCGTCGTCCTGGCCGGTCTCGCGGCCGTCACGGGCATCACCATGGGTTCGGCGCAGGCCGAGGTCAAGCAGTACATCGTCCCGGACCAGGCCACCTGCCTGCACAAGGGCGATGAGCTGACGGACGGCATGGGCCCCGTCTTCTGCTCCCCCCTGGATGACGGCACCGGCAGGTGGCTCCTCGAAATCGGCTGACGCCACCCGTCGCGTACTTCCCCCAGTCCTCTCTCCCCCGAAGGGCCGGGGGACTCACGTTCTCCGGCGGCCGCCGGGCCTTTCGGCCGGGCGCGGCACATGTCTTCCCCTTCCGGCCGGACGGGCGGTTTCATGGTCGGGACGCTGATCGACTGCGCTCGCGAGCGCGCGAGGAGGTCCGAGGTTGTCCGTGCTCTCCGCCCGCCCACGGTCCCGCCCCTTGTCGCCTCCCCGACTGCGGCTCCGGTCGCCCCGGCTGCGCCGCCGGCTGGCGGCCGACGCCGCGCTGCTGGTCGTCGCGGCGGCCTTCGTCCTCCCGCTGGCCTGGCTGGTGCTCGCCTCGGTCGACAGCCACGCGACGTTACGGGTCTCGGCGCCCGGCACCCCGACGCTGGACAACTTCGCGGCGGTGTGGACGGACGAGATCACGTTCACGCCGATGCTCAACAGCCTGGTGCTGTGCGGCGGCGCCACCGCGCTGACGGTCGCGTGCGCGGCGCTCGCCGCGTATCCGCTGTCGCGGTTCCGGTCGGGGCTGGTGCGCCCGTATCTGATGACCGTGCTGTTCACGACGTGTCTGCCGATCACCGCGATCATGGTCCCGGTCTACGGACTCTTCGTACAGGTCGATCTGATCGACACCATGTCCGGCACCGCGCTCTTCCTCGCCGCCTCGCAACTGCCCTTCGCGATCTGGCTGATGAAGAACTTCATGGACGGCGTGCCGGTCATCCTGGAGGAGGCGGCCTGGACGGACGGCGCGTCCTGGGCGCAGAGCCTGACGCGGGTCATCCTGCCGCTGATGGGCCCGGGCATCACGGTCGTGACGATCTACAGCTTCATCATGATGTGGGGCAACTTCTTCGTCCCCTTCATGCTGCTGCTCTCCCCCGAACAGCTCCCCGCGTCCGTCTCGATCTTCACCTTCTTCGGCAACCACGGGCAGATCGTCTACGGGCAGCTCGCCGCGTTCTCGATCCTCTACTCCACCCCGGTGGTGCTGCTGTACGTGCTCATCGCCCGGCGGCTGGGCGGCGGCTTCACGCTCGGCGGCGCCGTCAAGGGGTGACGGGCGCCGCGCAGCCGTGGTCTTCGGCCGAACGGGCCGCGAACGCCTTCAGCGCCGCGCGTTCGTAGCCGAGGTCGGGGCGGGCGCGGGCGTCGCCGTCGGCGTCGTCGGCGCGGATCAGGTACAGGGCGCGCGGGGCGCCGTGCGGGCAGTCCGCCCCGGCCCAGTAGGCGCTCCGGCCGAGCCGCCCGGCGGGCTTCTCGGCGGGGGTGACGCCCTCGCCGTCGTTGCGGGTGTACTGGGCGCGGGCGTCGTCCGCGTACGGCCCGTAGTACGCGTCGAGCCGGTAGCGGGGCGAGCCGTCGCGGGCGCCGAGGGCGCAGATCTCGCGCGGGGCGCGGGCCCGGGCGGTCTCGCGGGCCGTGGAGACGGCGGAGCGGGCGGCGGTGGGAACGGTCGCGCAGGTGCCGGTGGCGCCGAGCAGCGGCTCGTACTCGTCCCTGTTCACCGGCAGTCCGACACTGCGGACCGGCCCGCCCAGCCGGGCGCCGCAGTCCCAGCGGTCGTCGGCCCGCCGCGCGGTGGCCGTGGCGGTGCGGACGAAGGAGGGCCGGGTGGCGGGGTCGTCCAGGGTGGCGCCGCCGAGCGCGGTCCGTACGGTGATCAGCAGACTGCGGCCGCCCCGCGCGCAGTCGAGCAGCACGGCCGCCGTCGCCTTGCCGTCGCCGGGGTCGCCCTGGCGGGCGTTGTCGGTGGCGAGGAGGCCGGACCAGCCGTGGCCCAGGGGGACGGGGAGGGTGTCGTGGGCGGGTACGGCGGTGTACGGCTCGCCGGTCCCGTGCTCGGCGCGGGGGCGCGGCGCCCCGGAGATGGTGACGTCGACGCGGCCCTTGTCCTCGGCGGTCGCCTCGCAGCGCACCGCCAGCGAGGTGCCGCGCTCGCCGCCGAAGGTGCCCTCGGTGCTGCTGGTCACCTCCACGCCGCTGTCGCCGAGCACCGCGCGGACCTCGTCCGCCGCGAGCGCCCCGCCGCACGCCTCGTCCAGCGCCCGGCCGCCGCTGCCCGCGAACCAGAGCACCGCGCCGGTGAGGAGGGCCAGCGCGAGGGCGGCCGCCGTGACGCGGCGCCGCTGCCGCCGGGTGAGCAGCGACCGGGGCCCGGTGGTCAGTGCCACTCCTCCACCTCTCCGAGCACCTTGGTATCGCGGCAGCCGGCCGTCTTCGGCCAGCCGTCCTCGGCGCCCAGGTAGCGGGACAGCAGGGTGTGCGCGGTCTCGGAGAGCGCGGCGCGCCGCTTGGGGCCGAGCGGGACGGTCTCGCCGTCGGGTATGCGGAGCCGGGGCAGGACGGAGACGCGGTGGTAGGTGACCCGGCCGCCGCACACCGACCGGGCCCACAGGGCGAGTTGGGGGCGGGTGAGGTAGGAGGGGACACGATCCACCCGGCCCCCCGCGCCCGCGCCGTCGTCCGTCCCCGGGCCGTCCGCGCCGTCGTCCGTCCCCGGGCCGTCGGGCCCGGCGGCCACGAGCCGGTTCTCCTCGTCCGCGCCCCAGCCGGGCACATGGCCCTCGCGCTCGTACGAGTCGTACGCGGACCGGCCCAGGATCCCCGCCCAGCTGGCCGCCTCGACCCCGGTGATCTGCCACTCCCGCGGCGCCATGCCCGCGCCTGTCCGGGCGTCCGGGTCCCAGTCGCCGGTGCAGGCGCTCAGCGAGGGGGAGTCCTGGGCGTCGCCGCGCGTGGCCCACGCCCCGGGCCTGAGCCCCGGGACCGAGGACGGGCTGATCCAGTCGCAGCGCCGCGCGGCCGCGCCGGTCAGGCCGGCCCCGCCCTGGCCCGGGGCGGTGGCCACGACCCGGGCGGGCGGGTCCAGCGGGGGTCCACCGCAGCGCTGGGTCCTGGTGATGGCGTTGGCGACGTGGACGGCGGTGCGGAAGCCGGTGAGCGCGGTCGTGGCGTCGGCCCCGCCCGCTTCCGCGGCGCTTCCGTCGGTGACCTTGGCCGTGACGTACAGATCGGTCGTCGGGCGGACCCGGCCGTCCAGCCCGCCGAGGCAGTCGGCGACCAGCCAGGCGCCGCGCGCGCCGTACCGGCCGGTGGTGCCGGGCGCCGTGAAGGTGGCGCCGGGGCCGGGGCCGACGATCTGGCGGGTCTCCATGCCCTGGGGTACGTCCGAGACCAGCGCCTCGGCGTGGACGGTGACCTCGTTGCCGCCGCCCCAGGACAGCGAGCAGTCGAGCAGGGAGCGGCTTTCCCGGCCGGGGGCGAGCATGGTGCCGTGCTGCTCCAGCTCGCCGGGGCGCGCGTCGCGCACCAGCCGTTCGAGGTCGCCGTACGGCAGGGCGCCGTCGCAGGCCTTCCGTAACTGGTCCCGGTTGGCGGCGAGATGGCCGCCGCCCTGTGCGCCGATCGCGATCACGGCACCGGTGACCAGTGCCGTGATCAGTACGAAGAGGGTCGCGTAGCGCAGCCACGCACGGTCCGTTAATCCGCCCATCCGCCGGTAACCCCACTCACCCCCTGATCGACTCCGTCCCCCCGGGCCGGGCGGGGACCGTGCACGGTGTGGCTCAGAAGACGGATTCGGCCTCGTCCATGCGGTGGTCCGGGACGGTCTTCAGCTCGGTGACCGCCTCGGCGATCGGCACCATGGTGATGTCGGTGCCGCGCAGCGCGGTCATCATGCCGAAGTCGCCGCGGTGGGCGGCCTCGACGGCGTGCCAGCCGAAGCGGGTGGCGAGCACGCGGTCGTACGCGGTGGGCGTGCCGCCGCGCTGCACGTGGCCGAGGATGACCGGGCGGGCCTCCTTGCCGAGCCGCCGCTCCAGCTCGGCCGCGAGCCGGTTGCCGATACCGGCGAACCGCTCGTGCCCGTACTGGTCGATCTCGCCCTTCTGGTAGTCCATCGCGCCCTCGGCGGGGTGCGCGCCCTCGGCGACGCAGATGACGGCGAACTTCTTGCCGCGCGCGAAGCGCTCCTCGACCATCTTGACCAGCCCGTCGACCTCGAAGGGCCGCTCCGGGAGGCAGATGCCGTGGGCGCCGCCCGCCATGCCGGACTCCAGGGCGATCCAGCCCGCGTGCCGCCCCATGACCTCGACGACCATGACCCGCTGGTGCGATTCGGCGGTGGTCTTGAGGCGGTCCATGGCCTCGGTGGCGACGCCGACGGCGGTGTCGAAGCCGAAGGTGCGGTCGGTGGAGGAGATGTCGTTGTCGATGGTCTTGGGGACGCCGACGATGGGCAGCCCCGCGTCCGACAGCATGCGGGCGGCGGTCAGGGTGCCCTCGCCGCCGATCGGGATCAGCACGTCTATGCCGTAGTCGCGGGCGTGGTCCTTGGAGGTCTCACAGGCCTCGCGCAGCCGGGCGCGCTCCAGGCGGGAGGAGCCGAGGATGGTGCCGCCGCGGGCCAGGATGCCGCTCACGTCGTCGAGGTCGAGCTTGCGGTGACGGCCGTCGAGGAGTCCCTTGAAGCCGTCTTCGAAGCCGATCACCTCGTCCCCGTGGCCGGCGACCGCACGGTGCACGACCGACCGGATCACAGCGTTGAGGCCGGGGCAGTCGCCGCCCGCGGTGAGAACTCCGATGCGCATCGTGCTGTGTCTCCTGCTCCCTACGGGTAGATGTGAGCCAGTCCGATTGTTTCATGGGCGGGGTAGTGCTGTGTCCCCCATGCTGCCGAGCGTCCTAACCACGGCCGCAGGTATTGTCAAGAAGACTGGGCCGCCTAAATCGGCCAATTTGTGTCCGAAGGATGCATGTAAGGAAAACGCCGAGGAAACGGAGAGCACGCGTGACGCGCAGCGTGTACGTGACCGGGATCGAACGGGGTGACGGCCGCCAGGTCGTCGAGCTGGGGGTCATGGAGCTGCTGACCCGCCATGTCGACCGGGTCGGCGTCTTCCGCCCCTTGGTGCACGACGACCCCGACCGTCTCTTCGACCTGCTGCGGGCCCGCTACCGGCTCAGCCAGCCGCCCGCCTCGGCGAGCGGCATGAGCTACGAGGAGGCGGCCGCCCTCCAGGCCGAGCAGGGCTCCGACGAGCTGGTGTCGCGCCTGGTCAGCCGCTTCCACGAGGTGGCCCGCGCATACGAGTACGTCCTCGTCCTGGGCAGCGACTACGCCGGCACCAGCCTCCCGGACGAGCTGGGCCTGAACGCCCGGCTCGCCAACGAGTTCGGCGCCTCGGTGATCACGGTCGTCGGCGGCCAGGACCAGAGCGTGGAGGCCGTCCACGCCGAGGCGCACAACGCCTACCGCGCGTACGAGGCGCAGGGCTGCGACGTCGTCGCCGTCGTCGTCAACCGGGCCGCGCCGGACGACCGCGCGGAGATCGCCGAGCGGCTGGCCGCCCGGCTCCCGGTGCCCGGCTACGTCCTGCCCGAGGACGGGGCGCTGTCGGCGCCCACCGTCTCGCAGATCGTGCGCACCCTCGGCGCCGACGTCCTGCTCGGCGATCACGCCGGACTCTCCCGGGACGTGCGGGACTTCGTCTTCGGCGGCGCGATGCTGCCCAAGTTCCTGCCCGCGCTCACCGAGGGCTGTCTCGTGGTCACGCCCGGCGACCGCGCGGACCTCATCGTCGGCTCGCTCGCCGCGCACAGCGCGGGCGCCCCCGCGATCGCCGGAGTGCTGCTCACCCTGGACGAGCGGCCCGGTCCCGACATCCTGGCGCTGGCGTCCCGGCTGGCCCCCGGCACCCCGGTGGCGGCGGTGGCGGGCGGCTCCTTCCCGACCGCGGCCGAGCTGTTCGCCATCGAGGGCAAGCTGAACGCGGGCGCGCCGCGCAAGGCCGAGACCGCCCTCGGCCTCTTCGAGCGCCATGTGGACACCGCCGAGCTGACCGACCGCATCGCGGTGGCCCGCTCCGGCCGGGTGACCCCGATGATGTTCGAGCACGAGCTGATCGAGCGGTCCCGGTCCGGCCGCCGCCGGGTGGTGCTGCCCGAGGGCACCGAGGAGCGGGTGCTGCGCGCCGCCGACGTGCTGCTGCGCCGCGATGTGTGCGACCTCACACTGCTGGGCGAGGAGGAGACGATCCGCAAGCGCGCCGCCGAACTGGGCATCCAGCTCACCGAGGCGCAGATCGTCGACCCGCAGACCTCGCCGCTGCGGGAGCGCTTCGCGGAGAGCTACGCCAAGCTGCGCGCCCACAAGGGCGTCAGCTACGAGCTGGCCTACGACGTGGTCGCCGAGGTCTCGTACTTCGGCACCCTGATGGTCCAGGAGGGCCTGGCCGACGGCATGGTGTCGGGCGCGGTGCACTCCACCGCCGCCACCATCCGGCCCGCCTTCGAGATCATCAAGACCGCGCCGGGCGCCCAGATCGTCTCGTCCGTCTTCTTCATGTGCCTGGCCGACCGGGTGCTGGTGTACGGCGACTGCGCGGTCAACCCGGACCCGGACGCCGAGCAGCTGGCCGACATCGCCATCCAGTCGGCCACCACGGCCGCCCGGTTCGGGGTGGAGCCGCGGATCGCGATGCTGTCGTACTCCACCGGCACCTCCGGCTCCGGCGCGGACGTCGACAAGGTGCGCAAGGCGACCGAGCTGGTGCGCGAGCGGCGCCCGGATCTGCTGGTGGAGGGCCCGATCCAGTACGACGCCGCGGTGGACGCGGCGGTCGCGGCGACCAAGCTGCCGGGCTCCGAGGTGGCGGGCAAGGCCACCGTGCTGATCTTCCCGGACCTCAACACCGGCAACAACACCTACAAGGCCGTGCAGCGCTCGGCGGGCGCCGTCGCGGTCGGCCCGGTGCTGCAGGGCTTGCGCAAGCCGGTGAACGACCTGTCCCGTGGGGCCCTGGTCTCCGACATCGTGAACACCGTCGCGATCACGTCCGTCCAGGCCCAGTCCCAGACCCCTCCGGCCCTCCCGGCCGACCCGACACAGAAAGCGCAGACCGCGTGAACGGCTCCCGCGTCCTCGTCCTCAACTCCGGCTCCTCGTCCGTCAAGTACCAGCTGCTGGACATGGCGGACGGCGCCCGGCTCTCCTCCGGTCTGGTGGAGCGGATCGGGAACGGCCCCGTCGCCGATCACACGGCCGCGCTCAAGCAGGTCGCCGAGGAGCTGACGGAGCAGGGCCTGGGCCTGGACTCGCCCGAGCTGGCGGCGATCGGCCACCGGGTGGTGCACGGCGGCACCCGGTTCACCGAGCCCACTCTGATCACCGACGAGGTGGTCGAGGAGATCGAGAAGCTGGTCCCGCTGGCCCCGCTGCACAACCCGGCGAACGTCACCGGCATCAAGGTGGCCCGGGCGCTGCGCCCGGACCTGCCGCAGGTCGCGGTCTTCGACACCGCGTTCCACTCCACGATGCCGGAGTCGGCGGCCCGGTACGCGATCGACACCGGCACCGCGGACCGGTTCGGGGTGCGGCGGTACGGCTTCCACGGCACCTCGCACGCGTTCGTCTCCCGGGCGACGGCGAAGCTGCTGGGCAAGGACGTCACCGAGCTGAACACGATCGTGCTGCACCTGGGCAACGGCGCCAGCGCCTCCGCCGTGCGCGGCGGGGTGTGCGTGGACACCTCCATGGGGCTGACCCCCTTGGAGGGCCTGGTCATGGGTACCCGCTCGGGTGATCTGGACCCGGCGGCGATCTTCCATCTGTCCCGGGTGGGCGGGATGTCGGTCGACGAGATCGACACCCTGCTCAACAAGCGCAGCGGGCTGCTCGGGCTGTGCGGGGACAACGACATGCGCGAGATCGGCCGCCGCATGGGCGAGGGCGATCCGGCCGCGCAGCTCGCGTTCGACGTCTACATCCACCGGCTGCGGAAGTACGTGGGCGCGTACACCGCGGTGCTGGGGCGGCTGGACGCCATCGCGTTCACGGCCGGCGTGGGGGAGAACTCCCCGGCGGTGCGGGAGGCCGCGCTGCGCGATCTGCCCGCGTTCGGCATCGAGGTGGACGCGGTGCGCAACGCGGTGCGCGGCTCCGCGGCGCGGCTGATCTCGGCCGGGACCAGCCGGGTCGCGGTGGCGGTGGTGCCCACCGACGAGGAGCTGGAGATCGCGAGCCAGACCTTCGATCTGGTCAGCGACTAGCCTTCGGATCGGCTTCGACTCGCTCTGAAATATTCCGCTCCGAAACAAACCGATAGGATCAGCCTCATGCGCCGTTCCAAAATCGTCTGCACACTGGGCCCCGCCGTCGACTCCTACGACCAGCTCAAGTCGCTGATCGAGGCCGGTATGAACGTGGCCCGCTTCAACATGAGCCACGGAAGCCACCCGGAGCACGAGGAGCGCTACCACCGGGTTCGCAAGGCGTCCGAGGAGACGGGGCGCGCGGTCGGCGTCCTCGCCGACCTCCAGGGCCCCAAGATCCGGCTGGAGACCTTCGCGGACGGACCCGTCGAGCTGGTCCGCGGGGACGAGTTCATCATCACCACCGAGGACGTCGAGGGCGACCGGACGATCTGCGGCACCACCTACAAGGGGCTGCCGGGGGACGTCTCCAAGGGCGACCAGATCCTGATCAACGACGGCAACGTCGAGCTGCGGGTCACCGCGGTCGAGGGCCCCCGGGTGCGGACGATCGTCATCGAGGGCGGGGTGATCTCCGACCACAAGGGGATCAACCTGCCGGGCGCGGCGGTCAACGTGCCCGCGCTGTCCGAGAAGGACATCGAGGACCTGCGCTTCGCGCTGACGATGGGCTGCGACATGGTCGCGCTGTCCTTCGTCCGGGACGCGGCCGACGTCCGCGACGTGCACCGGATCATGGACGAGGTGGGCCGCCGGGTGCCGGTGATCGCCAAGGTCGAGAAGCCGCAGGCGGTCGCCAACATGGCGGACGTCGTCGCGGCGTTCGACGGCGTCATGGTGGCCCGCGGTGACCTGGCGGTGGAATACCCGCTGGAGAAGGTCCCGATGGTGCAGAAGCGGCTGATCGAGCTGTGCCGCCGGAACGCCAAGCCGGTGATCGTGGCGACCCAGATGATGGAGTCGATGATCACCAACTCCCGGCCCACCCGCGCCGAGGCCTCCGACGTCGCCAACGCCATCCTGGACGGCGCGGACGCGGTCATGCTCTCCGCCGAGTCCTCGGTCGGCTCGTACCCGATCGAGACGGTCAAGGTGATGTCCCGCATCGTCCAGGCCGCCGAGGAGGAGCTGCTCTCGCGTGGCCTCCAGCCACTGGTGCCCGGCAAGAAGCCGCGCACCCAGGGCGGTTCGGTGGCCCGCGCGGCGTGCGAGATCGCCGACTTCCTGGGCGCGAAGTCGCTGGTCGCCTTCACCCAGTCCGGCGACACCGCGCGGCGGCTGTCCCGCTACCGCGCCCAGCAGCCGATCGTGGCCTTCACCACCGAGCCGGACACCCGTAACCAGCTGACGCTGAGCTGGGGCGTGGAGTCCTTCGTGGTGCCGTACGTGGAGCACACCGACGCGATGGTGGACCTCGTGGACGCCGAGCTGTCCAAGCTCGGCCGCTACAGCTCGGGCGACATCATGATCATGACGGCGGGCTCGCCCCCCGGCGTCCCCGGCACCACCAACATGGTCCGGGTGCACCACCTGGGCGGCGAGAGCCGGTAATCACGCGGCACTGATCGAGCGGCCGGGCTCCCTTCGGGGCCCGGCCGCTCAGCTCATGGCCCAGACGTAGCGGTCGTCGACGGACGGCTCGCCCTCGGCCCGGTCCGCGAACAGCTCCGCGATGTGCCGCGCGTCCACGGTCTGCGCGGCCCCGTCCGTGATCCGCACCCTGGCCCCCGCCTCGTCCAGGACCTCCACCGCCTTCCCCGGCAGCACGCGATCGGTGATGTGGCGCGCGGACAGGGTGACGGCGGCGTCGAGGGCGTCGTCGGTGATGGTGACCTGGTGGTGGGCCTCGTACTCGCGGCGCACCAGCTTCAGGATGCCGACGGCCTCGTCATGGGTGGGCTCGCCCACCGGGACCGTCTGGAAGTGCGCGCCGACGTCCCGGAGTTCGCCGTAGGCCGTGGGGTCGGTGACGGCGATGATCCGCGGCCCCTTCCGCACCAGCGCGCGCAGCGCGTCGGCGTCGCCCGCCCGGACGTCGTCGACGAACAGCACCGTACGGTCCGGGTCCTCCACCACCTCCCGGGCGGCCGTCGCGATGTCGACGGAGCGCAGCCGCACCTCGGCCAGGCTTCCCGGTACCTCACCCTGGGCGATGCGCTGGGCGAAACCCGCGACGATCGACGTGCGCCCGGTGCCCGGCTCCCCCACCAGCAGGGCGTGGTGACGGGACTTGCGCATCAGAATGCGCATGAGGTGCTGGATCTCCCGCTCCCGCCCGACGACCACGGGCGGCGGCTCGGGGACCGGTGCGGTGAGGATGCGGATGATCTCCTCCCGCACCTGCTGCCGGGTGGCGAACCCGCGCAGCACCTTCCCCCCGGTCCCCTCCTCCTCGCGCATCAGCCCCAGCAGCAGATGCTCGGTACCGATGTAGTTGTGGCCGAGCGTCAGGGCGTCCTTGAGCGCCATCTCCAGGGCCGTCTTGGCCCGGGGCGTGAACGGGATGGAACCGGTCGGCGGCTTGGCGCTGGAACCGGCACTGCTGATCAGCCGCTCCCGGACCGCGTCCTGCGTGATGCCGAGGGTGTGCAGAGCGGTCGCGGCCACGCCCTCCGCCGGGAACAGGCCCAGCAGGATGTGCTCGGTCCCCAGATGGGTGTGGTGGAGCTTCCGGGCGGCCTCCTGGCCCTCCATCAGAGCCCGGCGGGCCCGGTCGGTGAACCGCGCGAAGAACTCGCTCGTGGAGGGTGTGGTCCCCCCGGCGGCACGCTCACGGGCCCGCTTCCGCATGGCCGCCCGGCCGATGCCGTAGGACCCCAGGACCCGGGTGGCGATGCCGCCCTCCTCATCCATCAAGCCGAGCAGAAGGTGCTCCGGGGCGATGTCGGCCGTGCCGAGCTGAATCGCTTCCAGCTGCGCGTCCTTCAGCGCCTGCTTGCCCGCGGGCGTGAAGGGGATGTGCCCGCTCAGCGCGGTCGTGCCCCTGATGAGAGTGGACTCCACCTGCTCGCGCACCCCGGCCACCGGCACCCCGAGGCCTGCCAGGAACTCGGCGCCGGGGCTGTGCTCCTCGCGGATCAGGCCGAGCAGCACATGCTCCGTGCCGATGTGGTGGTGGTTGCGCTCCCTGGCCGCTTCCTGGGCCAGCACCACGGCCCGCCGCGCCCGGTCGGTGAAGTGCTCGAACATCCCTCACCCCGCAGACTGGAGTACGGACAGATCCCGCCGGGCCCGCAGCGTGTGCGGATGGTCCGGGCCCAGCACCCGCTCCCGGTCGGCGACCAGCTCGCGCAGCAGTGCCGCCGCCTCGTCGCGCTCGCCCGTCCGGGCCAGGTTGTGGGCCAGCACATGGCGGGTGCGCAGCGTCGCCACGTCGTCGTCGCCCAGGACGCGCCGCCGGTCGAGCAGCAGCAGCCGCAGCATCCGTATCGCCTCCGGGCGCCGCCCCGACTCGCCCAGGTTGACGGCGAGGAACTGGCGGCTGCGCAGGGCGTCCGGGTGGTCGGGGCCCAGCAGCCGGGCCTGCTCGGCGTGGATCTCCCGCAGCCGGTCCGCCGCCTCCCCGGGCGCCCCGGCCCCGCCGCGCGTGTGCGCGAGCCACTGGCGGGTGCGCAGCGCCGCCGCGTGGTCGGCGCCCAGCAGGCTCTCCTGCTCCTCCAGGAGGGCGCCGAACGCCTCCGCCGCCTCCGCATACCTCCCCGCCTCGCACAGCGCCACGGCGGCCTCGTGCCGGGCGGGGTGATCGGGGAGCCGGTGGGCGCGGTTGCGGGCGAGGGCGAGCAGGGCGGCGTTCCGCGAGCCGCGCTGGAGGGGCGCGGGCAGGCCCTCGGCGGTCATGGTGGTCTGGAGCCGCCGGTAGACCTCGTCGATGCTGAGCAGTTCGGGCCCGCCGGCCACGCCGTCCCGCAGCAGCCGGATCAGCCGGCCGGTGAACGCCGTGTTCTTCTCGCCGTCCTGGATCAGGGAGACCTCGTTGCCCTGGGAGGACGCCATCACATACGTGCCCGCCACGTCGACCTGCCCCATCACGGCCGCGTCCGGCCCGGCCATGGTGCCGCTCAGCGCGCGCCCGGAGAAGCAGCAGTCGAGGATGATGACCTTGGAGGTGGCGCGGCTGTCCAGGACGACATCGCGCAGTTTGCGGTATTCGAGGGAGCCGAATTCGGGCTCCGCCCATTCGCTGTCGGACAGCGACAGATACAAGTCCTGCCGCCTGGGGGCGATCAGGCCGTGGCCGACGTAATGGACCAGCAGCAGGTCCTCCGCCTCGGCCGCCGCCGCCCGTAAGGAACGGCCCACGCGCTGAATGTCCCCGCTGTCCAGCAGCACGGTGCAATGGCGGTCGGGGACGGCCCCGTACGCGGGATCGGTGAGGGCCGCGGCCAGATCCTCGATGGTGTCGCGCACCACGGGAAGGTCCGGAAGCTTCGGATCGGAATAGCGACTTGTGCCGATCAGCACCGCCCGCGAACGCTCGGAATCGGGCAACCGCATGGCTATTCCTCTTCTGCGCGCAACGCCTGCCGGAGAATCTCCTCGACGGACTCCTTGGTCACGTGCCGGGCGTCGATCTCCAGCCGCCGCCCGTCCGGGCGGTGGACCGTGACCTTGATGCCGGAGCGGCGCGGCTGGGCCAGCCAGGCCCGCAGCGAGCACGCGAGGACGGAGAGGGCGCCGCCCGCGCCCAGCGACACCACGAGCAGCTCCGCGGCCGCCCCCATCTCGCCCTCGCGCGGCGGTGCCGCCTTCGGCTTGACCCGGCCCGCCAGTTCGGGCTCGCCCTGCAGCCACTCGGCGAGCTGCTCCAGGCTTTCGTCCGGCTCCGGGCCGTCGACCGAAATATGGCTCTCCACCGCTGCCCCCGTTTCCCCCCGGCGCGCGCCAAGCGGCATGGTGCGCGTCCATGCGAACACTCAAGGTAATGATAGGGCCCGGCACGGACAAACGCGCCCGCGGGCGCCGGGCGGTCGGCCCGGTGCCCGCGGGCGGCGCCCTCCGAGGAGGGCCTTGCGGCTCCCAAACAGGTATGTGGTTTTCCGGGGGTTATTCCCCGGTGTTGTACACGTGCATTCCCGGGATGGTCAGTTCGCCGCCGAACTGACCGGCCTGGGTGACCGTCACGTCGGTGAAGAACACCTCGGGGATGTTGACCGGCGGCGGGCTCTTCGGGCTGAAGGTGATCGGGATGATGCCCAGGAGGTTGCCCTTCAGCTCCTCGGTGTACATCGTGACCGTGCCGTTGCGGAAGGTCGAGGTGGAACCCTCGCGCGCCGCCACGTTGGTGGTCGTCCCGGCCGGGCCCTTGACCAGCTGGTGCAGGTCCTTGATGTCCACGCCGTCGGCGGTGAACTTGAGGACCTTCTTCGACTGGCCGTTGTGCGTCCTGACGTCGACGATGCCCTGGTAGTCCAGGCCGTGCAGGGTGAGCAGGGTGCTCCGGAGGGTCCAGGGGTCGTCGGGCAGCGGGCTCGCGGTCGGCTCGTCGTCGGCGTTGTTGTACGCGTCGGCGTCGAACTCGGGGCAGGGGTAGCCCTCCTTGCCGCCGTCCGCGCCGTCGCCGCTCGCCGACGGGGAGGGCTTCGGCAGGGCCTTGCCGGCCTTGTCCTTGGCGTCCTCGGCCGCCTTCTTCGCCTTGTCGACGGTGTCCTCGGCGCCCTCGCCGACCTTGTCCACCGTGTCCTTGACCGGGTTGTCGGCCTTCTTGCCGGTGGACGGGGAGGGGCTGGGCGAGGCGGAGGACGCCGACGGGCTGGGCGTGGCGCTCGGCTCGGCCGACGCGCCGCCCTCGTCGGCCTTGGCCTTGTCGGCCTCGTCCGGGGTGAAGATGTCGTGCAGCGTGTCCCCGAGACCCAGCGGGTCCAGCGGGTTCTTGGTCTTGGACTCCGACGGGCTCGGCGAGGCGCTGGGCTCCCCGGACTCCTCGTCGCCCCCGGTACCCGACGTGCCGGACGGGCTCGGGGTGGGGGTCGGCTTCGACGGTGCGGCGTCCCCGCCCCCGGACGGAGTCGAGGGGGCCGAGGGGGTCTTCGAGCCGGAACCGGACGTACCGTCCTGGTCCTTGGATCCCGAGTCCTTGCTGCCCGAGTCCTTGCCGTCCTTGTCCTTGCCGCCCTTGTCCTTGCCGTCGGACGCGTCCTTCTTGTCCCCGGCCTCGTCCTTGTCGGCCTCATCCGGCTGGGAGACACACGGTCCGGCCTTGTAGCGGTCCTCGGCCCGGGTGGTCGCCGACGCCAGCTGCGGGGTCAGCCCCATGCCCATGAGCACGGCCGTCGGCATGGCGGCCAGCGCTATCGCTTTCCCCGCGGGCACCTGAAGGCGAGTGAGCATCGACTTCCTCGGCGCCGCATGCCGCGGTCCGGTTCTGGCCCGGCGCGGACTTCCGTCCGCGGCCTGCTCCTCTTCACCCCGCACGGTGCCTCCCATTCGTGGCTTCCTGGTCCGGTGCGGGTCCGGCCCCGGCCGGCTCCGGCACACCGCCATCGTCAGCGCCGTCCTCGGGCGCGGTTCCCGGGCTCTCGGCCGGCTGTGCCGCGGGAGCCTCGCCCGGTGCCCAGGCGACGCTCATACCCCCACCGAAGAGGGCGAGCAGGAATCCGATCAGGAAGCCGCCGATGTTGGACACGGGCAGCGACACCAGGCCGAGCAGGATCGAGGCGACCCCCGCGAAGACCCGCACCATGGGCTGGAACCACATGGTCATGCCCAGCAGCACCAGCAGTACGCCGATGATGAGCGAGGCGGATCCGGCGGTGGTGGACAGGTTGATCGTGAACCCGCCCGCGTTCAGGTCGTTGTACGGGAAGTACATGATCGGCAGCCCGGCCAGGGTGGTGAGCAGCCCCGCCCAGAACGGGCGCTGCCAGCGCCATGCCCTGAAGGTCTCCCGCCAATGGCTGGTACGGTCACGCGCCCCCGGCGACTCGGCACTCATTGAAAACAGCTCCCTGGGGCTGGCGATCTAGGCGATCGCAAGTGTTCTACTGCGGTACTGAACTGCGTAGCGCCTCAAGCGCTGCTGGGCGTTGCCGGGTGAGGGGCAGCGCCGCGGCCCCCCACCCTTCCAGCTCAGCGCTTCAGAAGCACTCGTTCTTGCCCTTGCTGACCTTCATCGAAAGTCCGGAGAGCTTGAACGTGCCCGCGCTGGTCGCCCAGGCGGTCTGCTTCACACCGGTCAGCGTCGCCGAATCGGCTTGCTGAGCGAACGAGCCGGGAAGGGCCTTGTCGCCCTTGTTGATCCCCGGACCCTTGTTCGCGTCGCCCGCCGCCACGCCGATGTCGATGCCGCGGAACGTCGCGTCGGCGTCCAGCTGGTCGAGGTCGATGAAGAGGTTCTTCGCCTCGACCGTCTTGCTGCCGTTACCGGCCGACAGCTTCAGCGACACATCGCCGAAGACCGGGACCGGGACGACCACCGACTGGCACAGGCCCTTGAGCTTGGCGCTCTTGAACGCCGACACCGCGACGGGGATGTTCTTCCCGCCGTGCTGGGTGTCTATGGCGCCGTACTGCGCGAAGCCCGTGCCGTCGAGCCGGTCGACCGCGACCTTGAATTGCTGGCCGGACACGTTGAACGAGGCCGCGAGCGCACCCTGTGACAGGGCGACGCCGATCGCGGCCGTGGCAGCAACGCTCGGGACCATGACAACGGCGAACCGCTTCCATCTTGTCCCGCCACGAGCCAGGGACTCCATGACTTTCCTCCTTCTCGGACGTACATCTCCGGCCGGGGCCGCGGCCCCGAACTGGGATGGGAGAAGTGCTACGTCCTCGGGAAGGAGAGCGCCCACGTCTCACAGGCGCGAACTGCACCCGCCGAAACACCGGCGATCACCCCCGAGCGACAACCACTGGCCACGCTTCTCGCGCAACCTCCTGGACAGGCCCTGCCCGTTGGGCAGAGACCCCCCTGTCCACGGCCGGCGCCACTGCCGCCGGCCTGCTCGGTGGGGACCCACCCGCAGCACCACGCCGACCGGTTGCCGGGCTTCGATGAGGATGGACCGAGCTTGGCTGATCGTGGTCCATTCACGGCCGGGGCACAAGGGGTTCGTTACTAGCGAGTAACGGACGGATAACCGATCTGCGGCAGGCCGGTCGAGACCGGGCACGCAGGGTCGTCGCCCGACGGCCGGAAAGAGAGGGAGATTTGACGCCAAGAACGGACAAAGTCCAGGCGTTCACTTACTACCAGTAACAGCAGCCGCGTTTACCAAGTTTTGGTAAAGCGCGGCCGCTGTTCCGTTTGAGAGCCGGGAAGTCAGAACAGGACGCGCGCCAACGCGCTACGAGCTGTGACCACTCGGGGATCGTCACCGCCGATCACCTCGAAGAGGCCGAGCAGATGGAGCCGCGCCGCCTCGCGGTCCTCACCCACCGTGCGCCGCACCGTGTCGACCAAGCGACCGAAGGCGTCCTCCACATGACCGCCCACCAGGTCCAGGTCGGCCGCCGCGATCTGCGCCGCCGGATCCGCCGGGCTGTCGGCGGCCTCCTTGCGCACCTGCTGCGCGTCAAGACCCTGCACCCGCTCCAGCAACTGGGCCTGGGCCAGACCGAGCTTCGCCTCCGCGTTGGCCGGGTCGTCGTTCAGCACGTTCTGGTACGCGCGGACGGCACCGCCGAGGTCACCCGCGTCCAGCGCCTCATGGGCCGCGGCCAGCGCGCTGTCGTACGGGCCCGCGGGGGCCGGGGCCTCCTGCTCCGCGTCCTCCGCGCCCGCCGCCTCGGCCGGCGCGCCCACGATGCCGAACTGCTGCTCCGCGGCCTGGATCAGCTGGTCCAGCACCTGGCGGATCTGGGCCTCCGGCGCCGCGCCCTGGAACAGCGGCACCGGCTGCCCGGCGACCACCGCGAACACCGCGGGGATCCCCTGCACGCCGAACTGCTGGAAGAGCATCTGGTTGGCATCGACATCGATCTTCGCGAGGACGAACTTCCCCGCGTACTCCCCGGCCAGTCGCTCCAGGATCGGTCCGAGCTGCTTGCACGGCTCGCACCACTCAGCCCAGAAGTCGATGACGACCGGTACTTCGGTGGAGCGCTGCAGGACCTCCTGCTGAAAACCCGCCTCGTCGACGTCGAAGACCAGGCGTGTGGGCGCGGGCGCGCCCGTGCGGGCGGAGTCGGCCCGCGCCTTCTCCGCCTTCTGCTTCGCTTCCCCGGCCGCCTTCACCGCGGCGAGGTCGACCACTCCACTCATGGACATGTTCCGTGGCTGCATGGTCCTATCCTCCCCTCTCGACGCGGTGAATGGAAAAGCGCGTCGGCCGATCCGACGGACAGGCCTGTCTTACGCTACGAGCCGTAGCGTAACCGGCCGGGACACCCACGTCTACCTGCGAGTAGGGTCGTGCGCCATGAGCCCGCCGAAGCGGCGCACAGGGCGCCCCCGCAGCGAGGAGGCCGACCGTGCCATCCTCGGCGCGACGCGTGCCGCCCTGGTCGAGCTGGGCTGGGGAAAGCTCACGATGGGTGACGTCGCGGCCCGCGCAGGAGTCGCCAAGACGACCCTCTACCGCCGCTGGGCGGGCAAGAACGAGCTGGTCGTGGACGCGGTCGCGGCGGTCTTCGACGAGCATCTGCGGTCGGCCGACTGCGGCAGCCTGCGGGCGGACATCGAGAACGTGGTGGTGCGCTTCGCCGAGCTGCTGGAGCTGCCCGAGACCAAGACGGCGCTGATGGCCGTGATCGCCGAGGCCACCCACGACGAGGCGCTGGGAACCCGGGTCCGGTCCGCGATCGTCGACCGGCAGAAGCGGCTGGTGCTGATCGGCCGGGAGCGCGCCCAGCTGCGCGGCGAACTGCCGCGTGAGCAGGATCCGGGTGCGGCGGCCCGCAACGCGGATCTGATATTCGACGTGATCGCCGGATCGGTGGTGCACCGGCTGCTGGTCAGCGCCGAGCCGGTGGACGCGGAGTGGGCCCAGGGCTTCTCGACGCTGCTGCTGCACGGGCTGACCGCGGCGGCACTCCCCGGTGGCACACCGCCGGGGAGCGGGCCGGAAAGCGGCGAGGACGGTCAGAACCCGGCGGGCTCGGTGTAGACCCCCCACTCCTCGCGCAGCGCGTCGCAGATCTCGCCGAGCGTCGCCTCGGCGCGCACCGCCTCCAGCATCGGCTCGATCATGTTGGAGCCGTCCCGGGCGGCGGCCATCAGCGCCTTCAGCCCCTCGGCGACCTGGGCCTCGTCCCGCCCGGCCTTACGGGCCCCCAGGACCCGTACCTGCTCGCGCTCGACCTCGTGGCTGACCCGCAGGATCTCCAGGTCGCCGGTGACCGAGCCGTGGTGGCAGTTGACGCCGACGACCTTCTTGTCCCCCTTCTCCAGCGCCCGCTGGTAGGTGAAGGCGGACTCGGCGATCTCACCGGTGAACCAGCCGTCCTCGATGCCGCGCAGGATGCCGGAGGTGATCGGCCCGATGGTGTGCTGCCCGTCGGGGACGGCCCGACGGCCGCGCTCCTTGATCTGCTCGAAGATCTTCTCGGCGTCGGCCTCGATCCGGTCGGTGAGCGCCTCGACGTACCAGGAACCGCCCAGCGGGTCGGCCACGTTGAGGATGCCGGTCTCCTCCATCAGCACCTGCTGGGTGCGCAGGGCGATCTCGGCGGCCTGCTCGCTGGGCAGCGCCAGGGTCTCGTCCAGGGCGTTGGTGTGCAGCGAGTTGGTGCCGCCGAGCACGGCGGACAGCGCCTCCACCGCGGTCCGTACGACGTTGTTGTACGGCTGCTGGGCGGTGAGCGAGACGCCGGCGGTCTGGGTGTGGAAACGCAGCCACTGCGCCTTCTCGGACGTCGCCCCGTAGACGTCGCGCATCCAGCGGGCCCAGATGCGGCGGGCCGCCCGGAACTTGGCGATCTCCTCGAAGAAGTCGACGTGGGCGTCGAAGAAGAAGGACAGGCCCGGCGCGAAGGTGTTGACGTCCAGGCCGCGGGACAGGCCCAGCTCGACGTAGCCGAAGCCGTCGGCGAGGGTGTACGCCAGCTCCTGGGCGGCCGTCGCCCCGGCCTCGCGGATGTGGTAGCCGGAGACCGACAGCGGCTTGTAGGCGGGGATGCCGCTCGCACAGTGCTCCATCAGGTCGCCGATCAGCCGCAGATGGGGCTCGGGCGGGAACAGCCACTCCTTCTGCGCGATGTACTCCTTGAAGATGTCGGTCTGCAGCGTGCCGTTGAGCACCGCCGGGTCCACGCCCTGCCGCTCGGCGGCGACCAGGTACATGCAGAAGACGGGGACGGCCGGGCCGCTGATCGTCATCGAGGTGGTGACGTCGCCGAGCGGGATGTCCTTGAACAGGACCTCCATGTCGGCCGCGGAGTCGATGGCGACGCCGCAGTGGCCGACCTCGCCGAGCGAGCGCGGATCGTCGGAGTCGCGGCCCATGAGCGTCGGCATGTCGAAGGCGACCGACAGCCCGCCGCCGCCCGCCTTGAGGATCATCTTGTAGCGCTCGTTGGTCTGCTCGGCGTTGCCGAAGCCCGCGAACTGGCGGATGGTCCAGGCGCGGCCGCGGTAACCGGTGGCGTAGAGGCCGCGGGTGTACGGAAACTCCCCGGGCCAGCCGATGCGCTCGAATCCCTCGACCGTGTCACCCGGCGCCGGGCCGTAGACCGGCTCGACCGGATCCCCGGACAGGGTCGTGAAGTCCGCGTCGCGCTTGCGCGCCGCGTCGTACCGGGCCTGCCAGCGACGGCGGCCTGCCTCAATGCCTTCGGCGTCCATGGGTCAAATTTACTAGGACGTCCAAGTAATTGTCGATGGCTGACGGCACCGGACGGGCCGACCGGGTGAGCGATCGGCCCGTTGTCGCAGGTCAGAGCGGTTCAGGCCTTCGCGGTCTGCGGCTCGGCGCCGCTGACGAGCGGCTCCAGCTCGCGGGAAACCTTGCGCTCGACGAAGAACGCCGCGGTCGGGATGGTGCCCGCGAGCAGCACCCAGGCCAGCTTGCCGAACGGCCACTTCGCCTTGGAGCCCATGTCGAAGGCGAAGACCAGGTAGAGGACGTACAGCCAGCCGTGCGCGATACCGACGACGCTGGTGAACCCGGCCGCGCCGTCCACGTCCAGCAGATACTTGGCGATCACGCCGAGCGTCAGCAGGATCAGCAGCACACCGGTGATGTAGGCCATGGTCCGGTAGCGGGTCAGGACGCTTCGTTTCATGCGGTTGAGCGTAACCGCCCGTTCCGGGGCGATCTTCGCCGCCCCCAGCGGGTTACGCGCCCTCTTCCCCGGGCTCCTCGAAGTCCTCCGCGGCGATCCGCAGCGGGCGCAGCATCCGGAAGATCTCCCCGCACTCCTCGGCGTCGTACACCCCGAGCCCGAAGTCCATCGCCATCAGGTCGCGGGTGGCCGACTCGACCACCTCGCGGCCCTGGTCGGTGATGGTGGCCAGGGTGCCCCGGCCGTCGGCCGGATTGGGGCGCTTGGCGACCAGACCCGACTTGACCAGGCGGTCCACCGTGTTGGTGACCGAGGTCGGGTGCACCATCAGCCGCTCGCCGATCTTGGACATGGGCAGCTCACCGGATTTGGAGAAGGTGAGCAGCACCAGCGCCTCGTAGCGCGCGAAGGTCAGTCCGTAGGGCTTGACCACCGCGTCGACCTGGCCGAGCAGGATCTGCTGGGCCCGCATGATCGAGGTGATCGCGGCCATCGACGGCACGGATCCCCATCGCTGCTTCCAGCGCTCGTCGGCGCGGGCGATGGGGTCGAACGGGAGGCTGAGCGGCTTCGGCACGGTACCGACCCTACCGGCCGGTCATATCGCGGTCAGCCCGGTCTCACCCCTCGAACCGGGGTCCTGCCCGCCCCCGCGCACCGTGCGCCGCACCTCCAGCGCGGCCGGCAGCGAGCACAGCGCGCCGACACCGCCCGCCAGCGCCGCCACGGCGTGCACCGGCACGGCCTCCGCGACCGCACCCGACACGGCCATCCCCAGGCCCTGCGCGGTCATCAGCCCGGCCGTCAGCACGGTCATCGCCCGGCCGCGCAGCTCCTCCGGCACCGCCGCCAGGAACCACTGGTCCAGGCCGAGGCTGTACGCGATCCCGCAGCCGGTCGTCACCTGGAGGGCCAGCGCCCAGCCGAACGAGGGATTCCAGGCGTACCCGACGGCGGGCAGCGCCGCGAGCACGCCCACCGGCAGCGTCAGCCGGGCCCGTCCGCGCGGCCCCAGCAGGGTCCCCGCCAGCACCTCGCTCACCACCGCGCCGACCGGCATCCCGCACATCAGCAGCCCCAGCCCGGCCGGGCCGAGGCCCTGGGCGTCCGCGTACGGCGTCAGCAGCGCCTCCGGCATCACGACGAACATCGACGGCACCCAGGCCAGCAGCATCAGCGCCCGGACCCGGCGGTCGGCGAACAGCCGCCGGACGCCGCGCAGCGACTCCCCGAGCAGCGCCCCGCCCGCCCCGCCCGCCACCCGGCGCGCGGGGCGGTGGCGGGTGCCGAACCGGAGCAGCAGCGCCGAGCAGCACAGCGCCGCGGCCGTGAGCACGAGGACGGTGCGCGGCGACACCGCGGCCAGCAGCAGCCCGCCCGCCGCGAATCCGGCCAGCTGGGCGCTCTGCGCGGTGATCCGGATGACCGAGCGGCCCAGGACGAACAGATCGCCCTCGCCGACGATGTCGCCGAGCGTGGCCGCCCGGGTGCCGCTGAACACGGGCGAGATCGCCGCGGGGACGCAGCGCAGCGCGAGCAGCACGGCCACCGGCATCCCGGGCACCGTCATGGCGGCCACACAGCCCGCGTGCACCAGATCGCACCCGACGAGGACCCGGCGGGCCGGGTAGCGGTCGGCGACGGAGGACAGCAGGGTGCCGCCGATCACGTACGGCAGCAGCGCGGTCGCGAAGGTGAGGGCACTGAGGAGGGGCGATCCGGTGAGCCGGTAGACGAGGACGGACAGCGCGATCCCGCCGGCCATCTCGCCCAGCATGGAGATGAGGTGCGCGGCGAAGACGGTGCGGAACTCCGGGACGGCGAAGACGGCGCCGTAGCCGGGGCGCGGCGCCGGTCCGGGTACGGCGGCGGGGCGTAACGCGCCCGGGTCCGCCGCCCCGGACCCTGAGGTTGTCGTCATGCCCTCAGCCTGCCCGCGCGGGCGGCCCGGCTCCAGATGACGCTACGCCGAGAGGTGCCGCTCCACGGTGTCCACCTTGGAGGTGAGGCCGTCCGTCACGCCCTGGCGGATGTCGGCCTTCAGGACGACGGAGACGCGCGGGGCGCGCGCCTCCACCGCCGCCACGGCGCGCTTGACCACGGCCATGACCTCGTCCCACTCGCCCTCGATCGAGGTGAACATCGCGTCCGTGCGGTTCGGCAGGCCCGACTCGCGGACCACCCGCACCGCGTCCGCGACGTACTCCCCCACGTCCTCGCCGACACCCAGCGGGGTCACCGAAAAGGCGACGATCATACGTTGACCACGCCCTCGCGGCGGGCCCGGGCCGCGATCACACCGGCCTCGGCCTCGCGCTTGAGCTTGCGCTCGGCGAAGAAGCCGCCGGTGGGCAGGACGGAGAGGACGAAGTAGAGCGCGGCGGTCTGCCAGCCCCACTTGGTCTTGTTCCAGGCGTCCGCCCAGAAGACCACGTAGAGGATGAAGAGGACGCCGTGCACCATGCCCATCACCGGCACCGCGTTGAAGTCCGTCGTGCGCTTGAGCACCGAGCAGACGAGCAGCAGCAGGAAGGACACGGCCTCGGGCGCGGAGACCAGGCGGAGCCGGCGCAGCGCGGTGGCGGTCTTGAAGTCCACGAGAGCACCTTCGCATGAGGAGACACGGACAACGGATCGGAACAGGTGCTTGTGAAGCCATGCACAAGCGCTCCTATTGTCGCAGCCTCACCCGCGATCATTTCTCCAGGGTGGCGGGACCGATACGGTCGGCTCCGTGGCTCACTTTCGGCTCCAGGGATCCAGGGTGCTCGCCGTCGACCTGACCGGCGACTCCGTGAAGGCGAAGAACGGCGCGATGGTCGCGTACGAGGGGGACATGACCTTCAAGAAGAGGACGGGCGGCGGTGAGGGGCTGCGCGGCATGGTGACGCGGCGGCTCACCGGCGAACAGATGGAGGTCATGGAGGTGAAGGGGCACGGCACGTGCTACTTCGCCGACCGGGCGAGCGAGATCAACCTGGTGTCGCTGCACGGCGAGAAGCTGTACGTCGAGTCCGGGAACCTGCTGTGCACGGACGCGGCGCTGCGCACCGGCACCTCCTTCACCGGGCTGCGCGGCTCCGCCCAGGGGAACGGGCTGTTCACCACGACCGTGGAGGGCACCGGCCAGGCGGCGATCATCTCGGACGGCACGGCGATCGTGCTGCGCGTCACCCCGCAGACCCCGCTCCAGGTCGACCCGGGCGCGTACGTCGCCCACACCGGCGACCTGCGGCAGCACTTCCAGTCGGGCGTGAACTTCCGCGCACTGATAGGCGAGAGCGGGGGCGAGGCATTCCAGATCCGCTTCGAGGGCGAGGGACTGGTGTACGTGCAGCCCAGCGAGCGCAACACGATCGGGGGCGAGGTCTGATGCCGTTCACCACGCTCACCTCCCGCATGGTGGAGGCCCAGGTGACGCCCGGCCAGACGCTGTTCAGCCAGCGCGGCGCGATGCTGGCGTACCGCGGCCAGGTGCGGTTCACCCCCAGCATCACCGGCGGTCAGCGCGGGGTGATGGGCATGATCGGGCGGCGGGTGGCCAACGAGGCGACGCCGCTGATGACCATAGAGGGCCAGGGCACCGTGATGTTCGGCCACGGCGGCCACCACGTGCAGGTGATCGACCTGGTCGGCGACACGCTGTACGTGGAGTCGGACCGGCTGCTGGCGTTCGACGGCTCGCTGCGCCAGGGCACGATGTTCCTGGGGTCGCAGGGCGGGGTGATGGGCCTGGTGCGCGGCCAGGTGACCGGGCAGGGGCTGTTCACCACCACGCTGGAGGGGCGGGGTTCGGCGGCGGTGATGGCGCACGGCGGGGTGATCGAGCTGCCGATCCAGCCGGGCCGTCCGGTCCATGTCGATCCGCAGGCCTATGTAGCCCACCGGGGTGATGTCCGCAATAAGCTCTCGACGGCCCTCGGCTGGCGCGACATGGTGGGCCGCGGCTCGGGGGAGGCCTTCCAGCTGGAGCTGTCCGGCACCGGCACGGTCTACGTCCAGGCATCGGAGGAGAAGCTGTGAACGGCCCCGTCATCCACGACGCGTACACGCTGCCCGCCGACGACAACGTCAATCCGTACGCCTTCAGCGTGGAGCTGGACGGGCAGTGGTTCCTGCAGAAGGGGAAGATGGTCGCCTACTACGGGCAGATCGGCTTCCAGGGGATCGGGCTCGGCCGGCTCGACCGGCTCGTCGCGGGCAGCTTCCACTCGCCCCTGCACGCCGCCGAGTGGGTGGTGGCCGAGGGCAAGGGCAAGATGGTGCTCGCGGACCGCGCCTTCGACGTCAACTCCTATGACCTGGACGAGGGGAACCTCACCATCCGGTCGGGCAATCTGCTCGCCTTCCAGCCGTCGCTGGCGCTGAAGCAGTCGATCGTGCCGGGCTTCCTGACGCTCATCGGGACGGGGAAGTTCGTGGCGGCGTCCAACGGGCCCGTGGTCTTCATGGAGCCGCCGATCCGGGTCGATCCGCAGGCGCTGGTGGGCTGGGCGGACTGCCCCACGCCCAACCACCACTACGACCACGAGTATCTGCGCGGGGTCATGGGCGGCATCCGGGCGCACACCGGGCTCGGGGGCACATCGGGTGAAGAGCACCAGTTCGAGTTCGTGGGCGCCGGGACCGTGCTGCTGCAGTCCACGGAGGAGCTGATGGCGGAGATAGCCGTCGGCGAGACAGGGGGTACCGGTTCGTGAGCGCGAGGACGCGGAGTGTAACGTCGAACAGGTGACCTCTAGCCCGAGACAACCATTGGTTCGGAATTCAACTTCTATAGGTAGAATACATCCCATGGAGACCGAGAACGGCACGCGCTGGCTCAGCGACGAGGAACAGCGCGCCTGGCGCACCCACCTGGACGTCAGCCGGCTGCTGACCTACCAGCTCGAACGGGACCTCCAGCCGTTCGGCCTGACCATGAACGACTACGAGATCCTGGTCAACCTCTCGGAGTCGGAAGAGCACCGGATGCGGATGAGCGACCTCGCCTCCGCCACCCTGCAGTCCAAGAGCCGTCTCTCCCATCAGATCACCCGGATGGAGAACGCCGGGCTGGTCCGCCGCGAGAACTGCGAATCCGACCGGCGCGGGCTGTACGCCGTCCTCACCGAGCACGGCTGGGACACCATGCGCAAGGTCGCGCCCCATCATGTCGAATCGGTGCGCAAGCACTTCATCGACCTGCTCGCCCCGGCGGACCTGGAGTCGCTGTACGGGTCGCTGGTGCCCGTGGCCGACCATCTGCGCGCCGAGCGCGGCCGGGTCTAGACCGCCGGCGCCTCAGCCCGCGAGCGGCAGCCGCACCTCGAACAGGGCTCCGCCGCCCGGCGCCTCACCCACGGTCAGCGTGCCGCCGTGCCGCTGCACCACGTCCCGCGCGATGGCGAGGCCGAGCCCGGCCCCGCCGTCGTCGCGGCTGCGGGCGTCGTCCAGCCGTACGAACCGCTCGAAGATCCGCTCCCGTTCGGCCTCCGGCACCCCGGCGCCGTCGTCGGCGACCGCGACCACGCCCTCGGCGCCGTCCGCCCGCACCGACACCCGCACCTCGCCGCGCGCGTGCCGCTGGGCGTTGTCGACCAGATTGCCCAGCACCTGGGTGAGCTGCCCGCGCGAGCCCGTGGCGGCCACCTCCGCCAGCTCGGTGCGCACCGGCACCCGGTCCCCGGTCCGCTGCTCCACCGCCTGGCGCACCAGCGCGTCCAGCCGCACCCTGCCGTCCCCCCGGGGCCGCTCCCCCGCGTCCAGCCGGGCCAGCAGCAGCAGATCGGCCGCCAGCCGCTGGAGCCGCACCACGTCCTCGACCGCGCCCGGCAGGTCCAGCAGGTCGGGGTGGGCCACGCCCACCTCCAGCTGGGTGCGGAGCGAGGCCACCGGGGAGCGCAGCTCGTGCGAGGCGTCGGCCACGAACGCCCGCTGCCGCTCCACCGACGCCTCCAGCGCGGTCAGCGTCTCGTTGGTCGTCCGGGCCAGCCGTGCCACCTCGTCGTGCGAGCCGGGCTCGGGCACCCGCCGGGACAGGTCCGTGCTCGCCGTGATCGCGGCCATCTCCCGCCGGATCCCCTCCACCGGCCGCAGCGCGCGCCGCGTCACCAGCCAGGTCACGGCGGCGACCACGAGCAGCAGCAGCGGCAGCCCGATCAGCATCGCCCGCCCCACCGTGCCGACCGCGTCGCGCTGGGTGGCCAGCGGCGCGCCCGCGTAGACGGTGACGTCCCCGCCGTGCGGGTCGGTGGCCTCCACGGCCGCCCAGCGGTAGTCGGCGGTCGTGCCGTCGATCCGGGCGGAGCCGTCGGCGTACCGCACGTCCCCGTCGACCTCGCCCTCCTCGCGCTCGCCGTCCGGCGGCACGGACACCGGACGCACCGACCGGCTGCCCGTCCCCGTCACGGCCTCCAGGTCCTCGCTGACCGCCCGCACCCGGCGCTTGTCGTCCACCACCTGCACGGGGGCGTCGTCGCCGAGGTCCAGGGCGCGGTAGCCGGTCCCGGCGGCTATCTTCGAGGCCACCCCGCGCGCCTCCACCTGGGCGTGCAGCCCGGCCTGGTCCGCCAGGTTGCCGCGCAGCACCTGGAGCACCGCGAGCCCCGCGGCCACCAGCGCCACGGCCACCACCACGGTCGCGCCGAGCGCGGCCCGCGCACGTACCGAACCGAACGCCCTACGCACGGAGCCGGTACCCCGCTCCCCGCACGGTCTCGATGAACCCGGGACCCAGCTTGCGGCGCAGCGCGCTCACGTACACCTCGACGATGTTGGGGTCGCCGTCGTACGCGAAGTCCCAGACGTGCTCCAGGATGTCCGCCTTGGAGCAGACGTCGCCGCCGTTCGCCGCCAGGTGCTCCAGCACCGAGAACTCCTTGGCGGTCAGCGCCACCTCGTCCCCGTCCCGCTCCACCCGGCGCGCGCCCCGGTCCACCACGAGCGCCCCCACCCGCACCACGGGTGAGGCCCCGGCGCCGCGCCGCCGCAGCAGCGCCCGGATGCGGGCGACCAGCACGACGTACGAGAACGGCTTGGTCAGGTAGTCGTCGGCGCCGGTGTCCAGGCCCTCCGCCTCGTCGTACTCGCCGTCCTTCGCCGTGAGCATCAGGATCGGCACCTCGCTCCCGGCCGCCCGCAGGGCGCCGCAGACGCGGTAGCCGTTCAGCCCCGGCAGCATGATGTCGAGGACGATCAGGTCGTACGTGCCCTCCTGGGCCCGGTGCAGCCCTTCCCGTCCGTCGTGCACCACATCCACCGCGAACCCCTCGGCCCGCAGCCCCTTGGCGAGCGACAGGGCGAGCCGCCGCTCGTCCTCCACGATCAGCAAACGCATGGGGGCAAGCGTCGCAGAGCCCACCTGAAGGATTCTTCAGGTGGGCTCCGGGACGCGGCTGCCGCTACGAGCCCTCGGTGACCCCCGCCACCAGTTCGTCCGCCGCCGCGTACGGGTCCAGCTCGCCCGCGACGACCCGCTCCGCCAGCACGCCCAGGCGGCGGTCGCCGTGCAGATCGCCGATCCGGGCCCGCAGCGCGGTCACCGCGATGGTCTCGACCTCGCCCGCCGCCCGCCGCATCCGGCGCTCGGCCAGCACTCCGTGCTCCTCCATCCACGCCCGGTGCTTCTCCAGGGCCTGGACGACCTCGTCGGTGCCCTCGGCGCGCGCCGCCACGGTCTTCACGATCGGCGGCCGCCAGTCCCCCGCCGCCCGGGCCTCGCCCAGGCCCAGCATGTGGTTCAGCTCCCGGGCGGTGGCGTCGGCGCCCTCCCGGTCGGCCTTGTTGACCACGTACACATCGCCGATCTCCAGGATCCCGGCCTTGGCCGCCTGGATGCCGTCGCCCATGCCCGGGGCGAGCAGCACCATGGTCGTATCGGCCTGGGCGGCGATCTCCACCTCCGACTGGCCGACGCCGACCGTCTCCACGATCACCACCTCGCACCCGGCCACGTCCAGTACCCGGATGGCCTGCGGGGCGGCCCAGGCGAGGCCGCCCAGATGGCCGCGGGTGGCCATGGAGCGGATGTAGACGCCGGGGTCCGAGGCGTGCTCGGACATCCGGATCCGGTCGCCGAGGAGCGCGCCGCCCGAGAACGGCGAGGAGGGGTCGACCGCGAGCACCCCGACCCGCTTGCCCGCCCTGCGGTACGCCGAGACGAGCGCGGAGGTCGACGTGGACTTGCCGACCCCCGGCGAACCGGTCACCCCGACCACGTACGCGCCCTGCGCCAGCGGCGCCAGCGCGGCCATCACCTCGCGCAGCCGCGGGGAGTCGCCCTCGATCAGCGAGATGAGCCGGGCGACCGCGCGCGGCCGCCCCTGCCGGGCCTGCTCCACCAGCGTGGGCACATCAGCGTCAGCCATGGGTGCCGCGCTCCTCATCACTCGTACGGACGGAATCACTCGTACGGAACAACCGCACGGGCCGGTTATGCCCCCGGGACGCGGACGATCAGCGCGTCGCCCTGGCCGCCCCCGCCGCACAACGCCGCCGCCCCGACGCCGCCGCCGCGCCGCCGCAGCTCCAGGGCCAGGTGCAGCACGATGCGGGCGCCGGACATGCCGATGGGGTGGCCGAGGGCGATCGCGCCGCCGTTCACGTTCACCTTTTCGGGGGAAAGGCCCAGGTCCTTCATCGACTGCACGGCGACCGCGGCGAACGCCTCGTTGATCTCGATCAGGTCAAGATCGTCGACCGTCAGCCCCTCCTTGCCCAGCGCGTGCGCGATCGCGTTGGACGGCTGGGACTGCAGCGAGTTGTCGGGCCCGGCCACATTGCCGTGGGCGCCGATCTCGGCGATCCACTCCAGGCCCAGCTCCTCGGCCTTGGCCCGGCTCATGACGACGACGGCGGCCGCCCCGTCCGAGATCTGCGAGGACGACCCGGCCGTGATCGTCCCGTTCCCGCCGCCGGCGAAGGCCGGGCGCAGCTTGGCCAGGGACTCCACGGTGGTCTCGCCGCGGATGCCCTCGTCCTTGGCGAAGACGACCGTGTCGCCCTTGCGCTGCGGGATCTCGACCGGGGTGATCTCGGCGTCGAACAGGCCGTTCTTCTGGGCGGCGGCGGCGCGCTGGTGGGAGCGGGCGGCGACCTCGTCCTGCTCGGGGCGGCCGATGCCGAGCCGGGTGTTGTGCGCCTCGGTGGACTCGCCCATGGCGACGTTCTCGAAGGCGTCGGTCAGGCCGTCGTGGGCCATGGCGTCGAGCATCTGGATCGCGCCGTACTTGTGGCCGTCGCGGGAGCCCGGCAGCAGATGCGGCGCGTTGGTCATGGACTCCTGGCCGCCGGCCACCACGATGTCGAACTCCCCGGCCCGGATCAGCTGGTCGGCCAGCGCGATCGCGTCCAGTCCGGACAGGCACACCTTGTTGACGGTGAGGGCGGGCACGCTCATCGGGATACCGGCCTTGACGGCCGCCTGACGTGCGGGGATCTGCCCGGCACCGGCCTGCAGCACCTGCCCCATGATCACGTACTGCACCTGGTCGCCGGTGACCCCGGCCCGCTCCAGCGCGGCCTTGATCGCGAAGCCGCCCAGGTCGGCACCGGAGAACGAGCGCAGGCTACCGAGGAGGCGGCCCATGGGGGTGCGGGCTCCCGCCACAATCACTGAGGTCGTACGAGTCATGGTGCGTTCCTCCACGAGGAGAAGGAAGTTAACGAGGGTTATCGTCAATGTACTGACGAGTACCCGCCCGGTCACCGCCCCATCGGTGTGATCGCGCGCACGTTGCGTAACCGGCTGTGCAGCGGTGCACTAAGCCCATGCTGACGAGAATCGACCACATCGGGATCGCCTGCTTCGACCTGGACAAGACCGTCGAGTTCTACCGTGCCACGTACGGCTTCGAGGTGTTCCACACCGAGGTCAACGAGGAGCAGGGGGTCCGCGAGGCCATGCTCAAGATCAATGAGACCTCGGACGGCGGGGCCTCCTACCTCCAGCTGCTGGAACCGACCCGGGAGGACTCCGCGGTCGGCAAGTGGCTGGCGAAGAACGGTGAGGGCGTCCATCACATCGCGTTCGGCACCGCGGACGTCGACGCCGACTCCGAGGCCATCCGCGGCAAGGGGGTCCGGGTGCTGTACGAACAGCCCCGACGTGGGTCGATGGACTCGCGCATCACCTTCCTCCACCCCAAGGACTGCCACGGGGTGCTGACCGAACTCGTGACCGCGGCGGCACCCGGTGAAGCGGACCACTGAAGCGGACCACTGACCTACCCCTTCCCCGGCCGGTAGAGTGCAGGCTCGGCCGGGGTACGGGAATCGAAAGGGATCGGGGTCCGGCCCGGGCTGAGCCGATGATCTGACACCATTTCTTCGGAAGGGCCAGCTCCGGTCCGCCCGGCACGCATCACGCCGGGTCGGGGCCGCGAGGGACCGCAAGGGACTGCCAGGAACCGCGCGGTACGGAGCCGGCCGCCAACGCGACCAGGGGACGGATGGGACCGCGCAGTGCGGGGCTACGACCGCTACGAGCCTGACGATCACCTCTCGAAGTTCGAGGCCGAGATGGAGCGGCTGAAGAACGAGCGGGAGAAGGCCGTCCAGCACGCCGACGACCTCGGCTACCAAGTCGAGGTGCTGCGCGCCAAGCTGCACGAGGCGCGGCGCGCGCTGGCGAGCCGTCCTGCCTACGACAGCGCCAACCTCGGCTACCAGGCAGAGCAGTTGCTGCGGGACGCCCAGCTCCAGGCGGAGCAGGTGCGCGCCGACGCCGAGCGCGAGCTGCGGCAGACCCGTGCCCAGACCCAGCGGCTGCTGCAGGAGCAGGCCGAGCAGCAGGCCCGGCTCGAAGCCGAGCTGCACGCCGAGGCGGTGGCCCGCCGTCAGCGCCTGGACCAGGAGCTGGCCGAGCGCCGCGCCACCGTCGAGTCGCACGTCAACGAGAACGTCGCCTGGGCCGAGCAGCTGCGCGCCCGTACCGAGGCACAGGCCCGCCGGCTGCTGGAGGAGTCCCGGGCCGAGGCCGAGCAGGCGCTCGCCGCCGCCCGCGCCGAGGCCCAGCGCCTCGCCGACCAGGCCAGGGACCGGCTGGGCTCCGAGGCGGAGACGGCCCGCGCCGAGGCCGAGGCGATCCTGCGCCGGGCCCGCACCGAGGCCGAGCGGCTGCTGAACAAGGCGGGGGCGCAGGCCCAGGAGGCCACCGAGCACGCCGAGCAGCTGCGCACCTCCACCGCCCAGGAGTCGGACCAGGCCCGCCGGCACGCCGCCGAGCAGACCCGCGCCGCGGAGGCGCGGATGCTGGAGGCCGAGACGGCGCTGCGCGCGGCGCGCGCCGAGGCCGAGAAGGTGCTCGGCGAGGCGAAGGACGCCGCGGCCAAGCGGCTTTCGGCCACGGAATCGGACAATGAGCAGCGCGCCCGCACCGCCAAGGCGGAGGTCGCCCGGCTGGTCGGCGAGGCCACCAAGGAGGCCGAGGCGATCCGCGCCGAGGCCGAGCAGCTGCGGGACGACGCCCGCGCCGAGGCGGAGCGGCTGATCTCCGAGGCCGGTGAGGACGCCCGGGCCCGGGTCGCCGAGGACTCGGCGGCGCAGCTGGCCAAGGCGGCGCGCAGCGCCGAGGAGGTGCTGTCCCGCGCCTCGGAGAAGGCGCAGGCCACCACCAAGGCGGCGGCCGAGGAAGCGGAGCGGATCCGGCGCGAGGCCGAGGCGGAGGCCGACCGGCTGCGCTCGGAGGCGCACGACACCGCCAACCAGCTCAAGGGCGCGGCGAAGGACGACACCAAGGAGTACCGCGCCAAGACCGCCGAGCTGCAGGAGGAGGCGCGCCGGCTGCGCGGCGAGGCCGAGCAGCAGCGGTCGGAGGCGATCGCCGAGGGCGAGCGGATCCGGGCCGAGGCGCGCCGCGAGGCGGTCGAGCAGATCGAGGAGGCGGCCAGCACCGCCGAGGAGCTGCTGACGAAGGCCAAGCAGGACGCGGAGGAGACGCGTTCGGGCGCGACCCACGAGAGCGAGCGGGTCCGCACCGAGGCCATCGAGCGGGCGAACGCGCTGCGCCGGCAGGCGGACGAGCTGCTGAAGCGGGCCCGCGGCGAGGCCGAGGAGCTGGTGACCTCGGCCGAGGAGCAGGCCGAGCGGGTCAAGGAGGAGGCGGCCCGGACCGCCGAGGAACTGCGCGAGGAGGCCGAGCAGGCGGCCGAGGCGCGGCGCAGCGAGGCCGAGGCCGAGCTGACCCGGCGGCACGAGGAGGCGGAAGCCCGGTTCAGCTCCGCCGAGCAGGAGCTGAACGACGCGCGGACCGAGGCCGAGCGGCTGCGCCGGGAGACCACCGAGGACATCGAGCGGCAGCGCGCCGAGTCCGCGGAGCGGCTGGAGGCCCTGCGTCAGCAGGCCGAGGAGGAGGCCGACCGGCTGCGCGACGAGGCCGCCGCCGACGCGTCCAACGCGCGCGCCGAGGGCGAGTCGGTGGCGGTGCGGCTGCGGAGCGAGGCCGCCTCGGAGGCCGAGCGGCTGCGGAGCGAGGCGCAGGAGACCGCGGACCGGGTGCGGGCGGAGGCGGCGAGCGCCGCCGAGCGGATCGGCGCCGAGGCCGCCGAGGTCCTGGCCGCCTCCCAGGAGGAGGCGGCGCGCCGCCGCCGCGAGGCCGAGGAGCTGCTGGGCGACGCCCGCGAGGAGGCGCAGCGGGAGCGTACGGCGGCGCGCGAGCAGGGCGAGGAGCTGCTGGCGGCGGCCCGGACCCGGGTGAGCGAGGCGCAGGCCGAGGCGCAGCGGCTGGTCGAGGAGGCCGAACGGCACGCGGCGGACCTGGTGTCGGCCGCCGAGCAGCACGCGCAGTCCGTACGGGACTCCGTCGCGGGGCTGCACGAGCAGGCCGAATCGGAGATCACCGGGCTGCGGCAGGCCGCCGAGCACGCGGCGGAGCGCACCCGGCACGACGCGCAGGAGGAGGCCGACCGGGTCCGCGCGGACGCGTACGCGGAGCGGGAGCGCGCCTCGGTCGACGCCTCACGGGTGCGGCGGGCCGCGCACGAGGAGTCGGAGGCCGCCAAGGCGCTCGCGGAGCGTACGGTCGCGGAGGCGATCGCCGAGGCGGAGCAGCTGGGCGCGCGCTCCCGCGACGAGGCCAACCGGCGCCGCTCGGAGGCCGCGGAGCAGGCGGACCGGCTGCTGGCCGAGGCGAACCACGAGGCCGAGCGGCTGCGCGCCGAGGCCGACGAGACGCTGGACGAGGCGCGCAGGAGCGCCAACAAGACCCGCGCGGAGGCCGCCGAGCAGGCCGACACGCTGGTCAGCGGCGCCACGGAGGAGGCGCAGCGGATCGTCGCCGAGGCCACGGCGCGGTCGCAAGCGCTGCGGACGGAGGCGTCGGACGCGCGGGCGACCGCCGAGCAGGACGCGGCGCGCACCCGGGCGCAGGCCCGCAGCGACGCCAACAACATCCGCGCGGAGGCGGCGGCCCAGGCCGACCGGCTGGTCACCGAGGCGTCGAACGAGGCGGACCGGCTGCTCGCGGAGTCCACCGCCGAGGCCGAGCGGCTGCGTACCGAGGCCGCGGAGACGGTCAGCTCGGCGCAGCAGCACGCGGCGCGCACCCGCGCCGAGTCCGAGCGGGTCGCCGCGGAGGCGGCGGCCGAGGCGGAGCGCATCCGCGCCGAGGCGCAGAACGAGTCCGACCGGCTGGTGGACCAGGCCCGCGAGGACGCCAACAAGCGCCGCTCCGACGCGGCCGAGCAGGCGGACCGGCTGGTCACCGAGTCCGCGGCGGAGGCCGAGCGGCTCACCGCCGAGGCCCAGGAGTCCGCGCTGCAGGCGACGGCCGCGGCCGAGGAGCAGGCGGACGTCATGGTGGGCGCGGCCCGCCAGGAGGCCGAGCGGCTGGTGTCCGAGGCCACCGCGCAGGCCAACGGTCTGGTGGAGAAGGCCCGTACGGACTCCGACACCATGCTGGCCGAGGCCCGCGGCGACGCCACCGCCATCCGGGAGCGCGCCGAGGAACTGCGGGCGACGACGGCGGCCGAGGTGGAGGAGCTGCACGAGCGGGCCCGCCGGGAGTCGGCGGAGCAGATGAAGGCGACCGGCGAGCGGGTCGACAAGCTCGTCGCGGCGGCGACCGCCCAGCTGATGAAGGCCGAGGAGAAGGCGAAGACGCTGGTCTCGGAGGCGGAGACCGAGGCGAGCCGGGTGCGGATCCAGGCCGTGAAGAAGGCCGAGGGACTGCTGAAGGAAGCCGAGCAGAAGCGGATCGAGGCCGAGAAGGACGCCGAGCGCACCAAGTCCGAGGCGACGGCGGAGGCGAAGGAGATCGTCGACGAGGGCAAGCGCGAGCTGGAGCTGCTCAAGCGCCGCCGCGAGGACATCAACGCCGAAATCACCCGTGTCCAGGACGTCCTGGAGGCGTTGGAGTCTTTCGAGACCCCCGCGTCGGGCGGCGCGGGCGGCAAGGACAACGGCGGAGTCAAGACGGCGGCGGGAGCGGGAGCGACGCGGTCGAGTGGAAAGCGGTCCGATGGGTAGGGGAACACGGTCCGACGGATAGGGCCTGGCTGCACCCGGCGTGTCGTGTCCGTATCATCCCGACGAGTGACAAGGTCTCCGTCTTACGTCCACTCAAAAGGCTGGACATTCTCCAGATCAAACGGACGTTGACTCGATGACACGCCGTTCGGCCCCCTAGGATTTGCTCTATCACCTCACCGGTCTCTTTCGACAGGAACCCCATGAGCGACACTTCCTCCCCCTTCGGCTTCGAGCTCGTGCGGCGTGGGTACGACCGCGGTCAGGTGGACGACCGCATTACCAAGCTCATCGCCGACCGCGACAGCGCGCTGTCCCGCATCACCTCGCTCGAGAAGCGCATCGAGGAGCTGCACCTCGAGACGCAGAACGCGCAGGCCCAGATCAATGACGCGGAGCCGTCCTACGCAGGCCTCGGCGCCCGGGTCGAGAAGATCCTCCGCCTCGCCGAGGAAGAGGCGAAGGACCTGCGCGAGGAGGCCCGCCGGGCCGCCGAACAGCACCGTGAGCTGGCCGAGTCCTCCGCCCAGCAGGTCCGCAACGACGCCGAGGCGTTCGCCGCCGACCGCAAGGCCAAGGCCGAGGACGAGGGCGCGCGGATCGTCGAGAAGGCGAAGGGCGAAGCCACCACGCTGCGTCAGGAGGCGCAGAAGGACGCCCAGTCCAAGCGCGAGGAGGCGGACTCCCTCTTCGAGGAGACCCGCGCCAAGGCCGCGCAGGCCGCCGCCGACTTCGAGACCAACCTGGCCAAGCGCCGGGAGCAGTCCGAGCGCGACCTGGCCTCCCGTCAGGCCAAGGCCGAGAAGCGGCTCGCGGAGATCGAGCACCGCGCCGAGCAGCTGCGCCTGGAGGCCGAGAAGCTGCGCACCGACGCCGAGCGCCGCGCCCGCCAGACGGTGGAGACCGCGCAGCGCCAGGCCGAGGACATCGTGGCCGACGCGAACGCCAAGGCGGACCGCATCCGCAGCGAGTCCGAGCGCGAGCTGGCGGCGCTGACCAACCGGCGCGACAGCATCAACGCCCAGCTGACCAACGTCCGCGAGATGCTGGCCACGCTGACCGGCGCGGCGGTGGCCGCGGCCGGGAACCCGGGCGAGGAGGAGGCCGTCTCCCGCGGCGTCCCGGCGCAGCAGACCCGGTGACGCTCGGTCACGACTTAGCGCTCCGTGCCCCGTGCCGCCGACAGTAGCGGCGCGGGGCACACGCATGTCCAAGCGCCCCGCCCCCTCGGGCCGTGGCTCGCGTAGCCTCGGGAGCGTGGACGACCTCAGCCTCGCCGCGCTCGGCTTCGGCGACGTGCCCGCCGAGGCACCGCTCAGCTATCCCGGGCGGCCCGTCACCACGCCGACGCTGCTCACCGGCGGCGAGCTGCGCCCCCTCGACCCGGCGCTCCTGGCCCGGTACCGGCACCGGCATCCCGTCATCGCGGTCGGGTCCAACGCCTCGCCCGCCCAGCTGCACCACAAGCTCAGCCGGCCCGGGCACCCCGCCACCGTGCCCATGGTGCCGGTCCGGGTGCACGGGATCGCGGTCGGCTGCTCGGCGCACATCGCCCGGTACGGGTACGTCGCCTCCGCCCCGTACGGCGAGCCGGGCGCCCGCACGCCCCTCGTCGTCAGCTGGCTCGACGACGCGCAGCTGGCCGTCGTGGACCGCACCGAGGTGCCCAACTACCGGCGGGTCCGGCTGCCCGGGGCGGACTTCCCGATGGTGCTGCCGTCCGGGGAGCGGCTGGACGCGGCGTATCTCTACGTCAGCACGCACGGCGTGCTCACCGCGCCCGGCGACGGCGGGCGGCCCCTGCCGGGCGGCGGCGACCAGGGCGCGCTGCTGACCCGGCTGCTCGCCTCCTCCGCGCGGCTGCGGGACCTCCTCGGCCCCGATCCCGCCGCCTGGATCGGCCGGGCGGGCGCGGACGCGGCGGTGCGGACGGCGGGCACCCGGGTGTTCCACGACGAGGGCTGGGCCCGGCCACAGGATCACGATCCGCTCTCAACCCTGCCGTGAAGGGAACCGCCAGGTGGCCGATAGGCTCCTAAGCCTCACGGGGGCGAGGCGCCCCGACCCATTCGCACGAGGGGCGGAGCATGATCGAGGCAGTCGGCCTGACGAAACGCTATGGCGACAAGACGGCCGTGTACAACCTGTCGTTCCAGGTGCGGCCCGGCGCCGTCACCGGCTTCCTGGGTCCGAACGGCTCGGGCAAGTCGACCACGATGCGCATGATCCTCGGACTCGACGAGCCCACCGCGGGACACGTCACGGTCGGCGGCTACCCCTTCCGCAAGCTGCCCAACGCCCCGCGCCAGGTCGGCGCGCTCCTCGACGCCAAGGCCGTGCACGGCGGCCGCAGCGCCCGCCAGCACCTGCTGTGCCTCGCCCAGCTGTCCGGCATCCCGGCCCGCCGGGTGGACGAGGTGCTGGGCGTGGTCGGCCTGCAGAACGTCGCCCGCAAGCGCTCCAAGGGCTTCTCGCTCGGCATGGGCCAGCGCCTGGGCATCGCGGCCGCGCTGCTCGGCGACCCGCAGGTGCTGCTCTTCGACGAGCCGGTCAACGGTCTGGACCCCGAGGGCATCCTGTGGGTCCGCAACCTCATGAAGCAGCTGGCCTCCGAGGGCCGCACGGTCTTCGTCTCCAGCCACCTCATGAGCGAGATGGCGCTCACCGCCGACCAGCTGATCGTCATCGGCCGCGGGCAGCTGCTCGCGGACATGAGCGTCAAGGACTTCATCTCGTACAACTCGGCGGACTTCGCCCGGGTCCGCACCCCCGACGGCGAACCGCAGCAGCGCGAGAAGCTGACCGCCGCGCTGAGCGAGGCCGGTGGCCAGGTGCTGCCGGAGCAGGACGGCGCCCTGCGGGTGACCGGGCTGCCGCTGCCGCGCATCAGCGACCTGGCGCACTCGGCGGACGTCCGGCTGTGGGAGCTGTCCCCGCACCAGGCGTCGCTGGAGGAGGCGTACATGCGGATGACGCAGGGCGCCGTGGACTACCGCTCGACGGCCGACCAGCGGGCCGGGCTGCAGCAGCCGCCCGCCGGATACGGCCCGCAGGGCGGGGCGTACGGCTACGCGCCGGGCGCGCCGGGCGTTCCGGGGCAGCCGCCCGGGCCGTACCCGCCCGGGACCGTGATGCCGGGGTACGCCGAGCCGCCCGCCCCGCCGCAGGGCGCCGCCCCGGGCCAGGGCGCGGCCCCGGCGCAGGGCGCGGCCCCGGCGCAGGGCGCGGCACCGGCGCAGGGCGCGGCACCGGCGCAGGGCGCGGCACCGGCGCCGCCCGCCGCCGCGCCCGCGCAGCCGCCGGCCGCTCCCCCGGTCCAGCCGCCCGCCGCCCCGGCCCGGCCGCCCGCCTCCGCCTCCGCACCCGCCGACCTGACCAAGCGCGACAACGAGGACGCCCGATGACGACGCCGTACCAGCAGCAGGGCCAGGCGCCCGTCCCGCCGCAGACTCCGCCCCAGGCACCGCCGCAGCAGCCGTACGCTCAGCAGCCACCGCAGCACCAGGCGCCCCAGCACCAGGCGCCGCACATCCCGCCGGGGTACGTCTCGCCGCCTCCCGGCGCGCCCGCGCAGCCGTACGCCGCCGTGGGCACCTACACCTCGCCGATCCCGATCCAGCGCACCCACCTCGGGAACGCCCTCGCCTCCGAGTGGACCAAGATCAAGTCGGTGCGCTCGACGATCTGGACGCTGAGCGTCATGGCCGCGCTGGTGGTCGGGATCGGGTTCCTGGCATCGGCGGGCACCGACGACGGCGACTACGCCAGCGCCCCCACCACCCTCCCCGGGTTCTTCGGCGCCCTGCTCGGTCAGCTGTGCATCGTCACCCTCGGCGTGCTGGTGATCTCGTCCGAGTACGGCACCGGCATGATCCGCACGACCTTCACCGCCTCCCCGGCCCGCGCCCGGGTGCTGACCGCCAAGGCGCTGGTCTTCTTCGCGCTCTCGTTCGTCACCACGACCCTCTCGCTCGCCCTCGTGGCCTTCATCAGCTCCGGGATGCACAGCGGTCCGGGCGTCATGGACCCGACCAACGACCAGCTGATCGGCGCGACCCTCGGCGTCGGGCTGTATGTCTCCCTGCTGGGGCTGCTCTCACTCGCCGTCGGCAGCATGCTGCGGCACTCGGCCGGTGCGATCACCACGATGCTGGGTGTGGTGCTGCTCCCGTCGATCCTCCCGGCGTTCCTGATGATGTCGCCGAGCCTGGCCGAGCTGGGCACGCAGATGCAGAAGTACTCCTCGCCCTTCGCGCTGGCCGCGCTCTTCCAGATCGATGACTCGGTGGGCTCCGGCTGGTCGCAGCTGGGCGTGCTGGGTGGCATCACCGCGGCGGCCTTCGTCGGGGCGTTCGTGCTGCTGGAGAAGCGCGACGTGTAGCGACGACGGCGCGCGGCCGCCGCGGGATCAGTACCGCGGGGCGTTACGGGACCGCTGGAGCTTGGCGCTCCGGCGGTCCCGCGCGTTCCAGCAGGCCTTGTGCCAGTGGCGCCGGTCGTCCACGCCCATGTGCTGCTGCCAGGCCACCACATGCGGCACCCCGGGCGGGATCTCCTGGTCGCACCCGGGGCAGCGGTAGTGCTTGGCGGCGGCCCCGCCGCCCACCATCCGCACCACCCACTCCTCGCCCTGCCAGCTCTCGGTGCGCTCCAGCCCGTAACGGTCCGTGCCCACGCGGTCAACGGACTTCTCGCCACCTCGGGGACGGTTTCGGCGTGGAGACACGGGGCACCTCGACAGGGCTGGGAGCTACTGACTGTGACCAGCGTACGCGCTACGGTCACGCACCCGGTAAGTCGTCATCCACAACCACGCTCAGATCATCATGAAAGATACGTGCCAGACCGTGCCCTTGGCACGTGTCAGACGTTAATGCCAGTGAGGGGGATGCCCACGTCGGCGATGGAGCCACGACAAGGGAGGCAGCAGGCGATGCGTGTGGGGGCTTTCATTCTGGCCGCTCAATTTCCCGGCCAAGGACAGGAGGAGGCGCTGCACCGGGCGGTCCGCTCGGCCGAACTGTCCGAGGCCGCCGGGCTCGACGCGGTCTGGCTCGCCGAGCACCACTTCGTGCCGTACGGCGTCTGCCCGTCCGCCGTCACCCTCGCCGCGCTCCTGCTGGGACGTACCCGGCGCATAGGCGTCGGTACTGCGGTGAGCGTACTTCCGACCGCGCATCCCGTCGCGCTGGGTGAGCAAGCGGCACTGCTGCATCTCAGCTCCGGTGGCCGCTTCACCCTCGGCGTCGGGCGCGGTGGCCCCTGGGTGGACCTGGAGGTCTTCGGCGCCGGGCTGGGGGCCTACGAGCACGGCTTCCCCGAAGCGCTCGACCTGCTGCTGCGCTGGCTGCGGGAGCCCCGGGTGGGGGCGGACGGCGAGCGCTTCGCGTTCCGCGAGGTCCCGGTCGTACCGCGCCCGGACGACCCGGGCCGGACCGGCGCCCCGCCCGTGATCATGGCGTGCACCTCGCCTGGCAGTGTGCGGCTGGCCGCCGAGCGCGGGCTGCCCATGCTGCTCGGCATGCACTGCGGGGACGAGGAGAAGGCCGAGGCGGTCGGCCTGTGGAAGAAGTCCGCGCTGGCCGCGGGCCGTTCCCCCGAGGAGGTCGCGGCGGTGGCGGCGGAGCACGTCTCGGCCGGGGTGGTGCAGATCGAGGACGCGCGCCCCGCGGCACGTGAGACCCTGACCAAGGCGATGCCGGGATGGTTACGGCAGGGGCTGGGCGCCCATGTCACCGTCGACGGCCGGGAGCGCCGGATGCGCGACCCCGCCGGCTACGCGGAGCTGCTGTGCGAGCTGCACCCGGTGGGACCGCCCCGGCTGTGCGCCGACCGGCTGGCGGCGACCGCGGAGCGCACCGGCATCACGCGCTTCGCGCTGATGGTGGAGGGGTCGGGCGATCTGGCGGCCACGGAGCAGAACGTACGGCGTCTCGGTGGTGAAGTGCTGCCGCTCCTGCTCTGACACACCTCCCCCTGGTGGAGCGGCAGCGACATCGCGTCAGCAGTCGCGCAGCGTGGGCGACTGGTTCAGCAGCTGTCCCCGGACCGAGGTGAAGCGGGCCAGGCGCTCGTCGGCCGACGGGTCGAGCGGGAAGACCGCCACCCGATGGCAGTTCTGGAAGGCCAGCCGCACCCCGAAGTGGCGCTGGAGCGCGCCCCGTATCGCGTCACTCGCCAGCGCGCGGAGCAGCTGCCCGCGGGCCTGCTCGTCCGGCGGCGGCGTCTGGTTGTCGGCGAACTCCCCGCCGTCGACCTTCAGCTGGGCCACCAGAGAACTGATCATCTCCCATGCGTACGGTAGGGAGTTCCGGACGCAGTCGACGAATGCGGCTTCGTCGACCTCGCCTCGCTCGGCCTGTTCCAGAAGGGCCGGTGAGACGTCGAGCGACATGGGTTCTCCTCTCGCGACCCCGAACGCGGGGTCTCAGGGATGGGATGGGCGGACGGCGACGCAGCGTACCCGTCCGGCGACCGCCCGCTTCAAAGGTATTCCGGCCACTGTGCCCGCACCACCAGAATGGGCACACAACCAGCCAATGCTGAACGGGTCCATCGCCGGACGAATCGCGTGGAGCCTTCGTGGTCGAGTAGCGTTGCGGACCATGCGTCTCGTCATCGCCCGGTGCTCCGTGGACTACGCCGGCCGCCTCACCGCCCACCTTCCCTCGGCACCCCGCCTGATCCTCGTCAAGGCCGACGGCAGTGTGTCCATTCACGCGGACGACAGGGCCTACAAACCCCTCAACTGGATGTCTCCGCCGTGCACGCTGAAGGAAGGCGATGACAATGTGTGGACGGTCGTGAACAAGGCGGGCGAGAAGCTCATCATCACCATGGAGGACGTTCTCCATGATTCCTCGCATGAACTCGGGGTGGACCCCGGGTTGATCAAGGACGGCGTGGAAGCCCATCTGCAGGAGCTGCTCGCCGATCGGATCGAGACACTGGGCGATGGCTGGACGCTTATTCGGCGTGAATACCCCACTGCCATTGGCCCCGTGGACATTCTCTGCCGTGACGCGGACGGCACGACGGTGGCCGTCGAGATCAAGCGGCGGGGTGAGATCGACGGCGTCGAGCAGCTCACGCGCTATCTCGAACTGCTCAACCGGGATCCGCACCTGGCCCCGGTCAAGGGCGTCTTCGCCGCCCAGGAGATCAAACCGCAGGCCCGTGTCCTCGCCACCGACCGTGGCATCGGGTGCGCCGTCCTCGACTACGACGCGCTGCGCGGCATCGAGGACGACAAGCTCCGCCTCTTCTGACCCCCCGGGACCCACCTATTCCGGCCACGGCGGCCGAACAAGCCCCGGCCGGTTTGCGGTGCCTGTCCCCCACCGGACCCCCGTACGCCCCGAGGACGTACGGGGGTCCCGCCTTACGCCGTGGTGCTCGATGGGGTCGTGGTGGACGCCGACTGGCTCGGGGGCGGGCCGCCGGCCGTGTTCGACGTGGTGTTCGTCGGTGACGTCGTCGGGGTGTCCGTCGGAGTGTGGGGCGGCGGCGTCGTGGGGGATGTGGGGGCGTCCGTCGGGGTGTGCGTCGGCTCGTGCGTGGGTTCCTGCGTCCTCGGCGGCGACGTCGGCGCCGACGGGCTCTGGGGCTGCGTCGGCTCACCGCTCGTGGACGGGTCCGTCGGCCCACTCGTCCCGCTCGGGGTTCCGCTGCTCGTCGGTGCCGAAGACGGCGACGACAGCGGCACATTGCTCGGCCCCGGCTGGGGCGCACCCTGGCGGGGGGCGTTCGACGGCTCGTCGGCCGTCAGGTCCTTGTCGTCGTCCTGCCGCGAGGCCGATTCACGCGGCTTGACCCGGTCGGGCGCGTCCTTGTCGTCATCGCCGCCGAAGGCACCCAGGGTGACTACGGTGCCGAGGACGGCCACCAGCAGCGCACCGGCTCCCGCCGCGACCAGGTTGCGCCGGCCCCCGGTCAACGCGAGGGCTCGTAGCCCCTTCTTCTTGGCGGGCGGTGCCGCGAACGTCGTGGTGACGGCGGCCACCGGGGGTATCTTCGTGGTCTCGGCCACCACCGGGGTGACGATCGTGGTGGCGTTCGCCCCCGGAGCCGGGGCCGGCTCCGGTTCCGCTGCCGGCTCGGGTGCCGGCTCCAGTGCCGGTGCCGGTTCCGCCGGACGCGTCCGCGCGACGCCCGGGCCGAACGCACCGGCCATCGCCGCGCCCGTACGGTCGCTCACCAGCGCCAGCGCCCTGCGCCCCGCGACCGTGCCGCGCTTGTCTGCGAGGGCGCCGCGCAGCCCGATGGACGCCTCCAGCTCGGCACGGGCCCGGTCGAGGTTGCCGGTGCACAGGGCGAGGACGCCCAGCTCGTGGTGGAAGTACGCCTCGTCGGCGACCTGTCCGGCCAGCCGCGCCGCCTCCTGGCCGTGGCGTACGGCGCGTTCCCACGCGCCCCAGTGCAACGCCGCCGCGAAGGCGGGGGCGGCGGCCCGGGCCAGCTCCACGGCGGCGTCGGCGTGGCCGGCTTCCCGGTCGGAGACCAGGGCGGCCATCGCGGCGAGTATCGCGTCCGCCTCGACGGCGACCCGCTCGGGGGCCACCGAGGGGTGACCGGCCCACCAGGTGTAGTGCTGGGCCACGGTGTGCGCCCGCCCGGCGGACTCGGCCGCGTCGCCCGCGTACCCCTCCGCCGCGAGCTGGGCGGCCACCCCGGCCGCCAGCCGGTAGTGCGGGCCGACGGTGGTGGCCAGGCCGTGGGCGAGCAGTTCGCCGAGGGCGGCGTCCGCGTGCGGGTCGTCGGTGAGGGCGGGCAGATGGGCCTGGTGCGGGCATTCGCCGCCGAGCGCGACCGCGAACCGCAGGGCGTCGCGGGCCGCCTCGCCCAGCCCCGCGGCGAGCAGCGCGGCCGGGGCCGCGGCCTCGGGGATCGAGGGCAGCGGGGCCGCGTCCCGCGGCTCGGCGTCAGCCTCGGCCGCGTCCGCCACCGCCGCCTCGCGCTGCCGCAGCAACGCCCCCGCCTGTACGAACCGCAGCGGCAGCCCCTCCGACTCGAACCACAGGTCCGCCGCCCAGCTCGCCTCGTCCTCCTCCAACGGGCGCCGCAGGGCCCGCTCCAGCAGTTCCAGACCGGCGGTGCGGCTGAGCCCCGGGAGGGAGACCTCTTCGAGGTGCGAACCGGCGGACGGGGCCGGGACGTCCGGCGTGGCGGAGATCAGGAAGGCGCATTCCGGCGTCGCGTCGAGGAATTCGTCGAGCGCCGCGCCGCCGAACTCGATGTCGTCGAGGACGACGACCGCGCCGATCTCCTGCACCGCCTCCAGCAGTTCCGCCCGGTCGGGCCGGTGGAGCGGGGCGCGGTAGACGGCGGCGTACAGGTCGTACAGCAGGTCGGTGGGGGTGCGGTGGTAGCCGGAGAGCCGTACGACGCCGTCGGGCGCCAGGCGTTCGCAGTCCGTGGCGACGGCCTCCAGCAGCACGCTGCGCCCGGCGCCGGAGGGTCCGGTGACCCGTACGGAGCGGCCGCGGGCCAGCAGCCGGGCCAGCCGCTCGCGCTCCTCGTCGCGCTCCAGCATCGGCAGGTCGGGCACCACCGTGCCGGACGGCCGGGGCGCGGCCGCGGCCCGGCGCAGCTCGGCGCGCTGGTCGGGGGTGTGCCGCTCGGGCCGGGCTCGCCGGGCGGACCGCTCGGCGGGCGGGCAGGGCTCTATCTCGCTGCCGTCCACGGGGTTGATCGTCAGCAGATGGTCGCCGGCGACGATGCGTACGGTACGGACCGGCCCGGGGTCGGCGGTGCCCTCCGCCCCCTGCAGGGCGGCCGAAGCACCGCCCCGGGCGGGCCGCCGGGCGGGCAGAGCCGGCCGCGCGTCCGCGTCCGGCGGCGGCTGCTGCGGCGCGGCGGCGGCATCCGCGTCCCGCGGCTGCTGCGGCGCGGCGGCGGCGTCCGCGGAACGCGGGCTCGGGTCGTCGTGGCCGTGCTCATGCGGTGCGCGGTTGTGCTGCTCCATGGCCCTGTGCCCCCCAGATGCGTGGCGCGCCGGTGTGTGCCGCCGTAGGGATGATGTCCGGCGAGTACCGGACAAGACCTCGTCACAGTATCCACCGGGCCCGGAACGCCCCGCGCCACCCCGGGGATTCAGACGCGGGGCAGGCTCTCAGCCTCGAGGCCGCCCTCGATGGCCAGGATGCGGTGCAGCCGGGTGGCCACCAGCAGCCGCTGCATCTGGGGCGGCACCCCGCGCAGCACGAGCCGGCGGCCCGCCCGGCCCGCCCTCCGGTGCGCCCCCATGATCACGCCGAGCCCGGTGGCGTCCCAGGAGTCCAGGTCGGTCAGGTCGAGTACGAGATCCCCGCCGCCGGAGTCAACGGCGGTGTGCAGGGCCGTACGGGCGTCCGCCGCGCTCCGGACGTCCAGTCGGCCCCCGACGACCAGCTCGGCGTGGTCGCCCCTGATGTGCATATGCGCTCCCCTGGATGGTGCGTCGTCGTGTCGTCAATGCGCCATTTCTCTCTACAGAACTGACTGCCTCTCACCCGAGGAAGTTGCCGTCTGTAAGCGAACCGATACCGAATTCACCCGAGAGGGTGAGTTACGGGCCTGGCGCCGCACCAGGGCCCTCAGTAGCGGTAAAAGCCCCCACCGCTCTTGCGGCCGATGTCACCCGCGTCGACCATCCGGCGCATGATCTCCGGTGGCGCGAACTTCTCGTCCTGGGACTCGGTGTAGATGTTGTCGGTGGCGTGCAGCAGGATGTCCACGCCGGTGAGGTCGGCCGTCGCGAGGGGTCCCATCGCGTGGCCGAAGCCCAGCTTGCACGCGATGTCGATGTCCTCGGCCGTGGCGACCCCGGACTCGTAGAGCTTGGCGGCCTCGACCACGAGTGCCGAGATCAGGCGCGTGGTGACGAAGCCCGCGACATCGCGGTTGACGACAATACAGGTCTTGCCCACGCCCTCCGCGAACTCCCGCGCCGCGGCGAGCGTTTCGTCACTCGTCTTGTAGCCGCGCACCAGTTCGCACAGCTGCATCATCGGGACCGGCGAGAAGAAGTGGGTGCCGACGACCCGCTCCGGGCGCTCCGTCACGGAGGCGATCTTGGTGATCGGGATGGCGGAGGTGTTGGACGCGAGGATCGTGTCGTCCTTGACCAGGCCGTCGAGGGTGCGGAAGATCTCCCGCTTGACCTCGATCTTCTCGAAGACGGCCTCCACCACGACGTCCGCGTCGGCGGCGGCGTCGAGGTCGGTCGTGGTGGTGATGCGCGCCAGCGCCCGTTCGGCGTCCCCGGCGTCCAGCTTGCCCTTGGAGACGAACTTCTCGTACGAGGCGCGGATGCCGTCGGTGCCGCGGCGCAGCGCCTCATCGGTCACATCGCGCAGCACGACGTCCCAGCCCGCCTGGGCGGAGACCTGCGCGATCCCGGACCCCATGAGTCCGGCTCCGATGACCGCGAGCTTCTTGGCCACGACACACACCCCTTCGTCGACGTTCGGTGTGCGTGGACCTTAACGCCCGTTCACCCCTTCGGGCACCCCTTGGTAAGGCGCGTCACGGTGTGTTCTTCACCGCATAGTTGAGCACCGTGTCGCTGAGGAGCGACTCCATGACGTCGACCGCCCGCAGGGCGTCCTCGGCGACCTCGTCCACGCCGCCGCCCTCCGCGAGGGCGCGCATGATCCAGCGCTGAACGGCGTTCTGCAGCCCGACGAGTTGGTGGGCGACGAACTCGGGAGTCGGGTCCTCCGGCGCCGCGGCCACCTCCTCGCGCAGGGTGACCCCGAGCCGGTTGACCGCCTTGCCCTGGATGGTGAACAGCCGGGCCATCAGCGTGGGCGACTCCGTCATGACCTGCCGGAACCGGTCGTAGCCCGCGCTCAGCCCGACATACGCGTGCCGCTCCCGGAGGTCCTGGCGCAGCTGCCCCAGGATCGCCCGCGCCGCCGACTGGCCGACCGCGCGCTCCCGCACGAGCCGGGAGGGCCGGTCGACGACCTCGTCCTCGCGGTCGACGAAGAGGTCTTCCTTGGCCGGGAAGTAGTTGTAGACCGTGTTGACGGAGACCTCGGCCGCCTCGGCGATCTCCGCGATCGTGACCGCGTCGAAGCCGCGCTCCATGAACAGCCCGGTCGCCACGTCCGAGATGTACTGCCTGGTCTGCCGTTTCTTCCGCTCCCTGAGCCCTTCCGCCATGTCCCCATCCTAGCTTCGTTGGACTCACTCTGTTTTTGGGGTCATTGCAAAGTTTAAGTGGCTCTGCTTTTCTGGACGGCATGCCAGTCATCACCACGAGCGGGCTCGCCCGCACCTTCCCCACCAAGCGCGGCCCCGTGGAGGCCGTCCGCGGCGTCGACCTGACCGTCGAGGCCGGGGAGATCCTGGGCTTCCTGGGCCCCAACGGCGCGGGCAAGACCACCACGCTCCGCATGCTCACCACGCTGCTCCCGCCCACCGGCGGCACCGCGACGGTCGCCGGGCACGACCTCGCCGCCGACCCGGGCGGGGTGCGGCGCCGCATCGGGTACGTCGCCCAGTCCGGCGGGGTCGACCCCACCGTCTCCGTACGGGAGGAACTGGTCACCCAGGGCCGCCTCTACCGGCTCCCGCGGCGCGAGGCCGTGGCCCGCGCCGGCGAACTGGCCGAGGACCTGGGCCTGACCGAGTTTCTGGACCGCCCCTGCGCCGCCCTCTCCGGCGGGCAGCGGCGCCGTCTGGACATCGCGCTGGGCCTCGTCCACCGGCCCGGGATCCTGTTCCTCGACGAGCCGACGACGGGTCTTGACCCGGCCGGGCGCGCCGATCTGTGGGACCTCATCCGGCGGCTGCGCGCCGAGCAGGACATGACCGTCTTCCTGACCACCCACTACCTCGACGAGGCGGACGCGCTCGCCGACCGGCTCGTGGTCGTCGACCAGGGCCGGGTGGCCGCCGAGGGCACGGCGGCGCGGCTCAAGGCCGAGTACGGCGGCTCGCCGGACGCCACGCTCCAGGACACCTTCATCGCCATCACCGGGCGCCGCGCCGCCCCGCGCGACCCCGCCCCGCTCGCCGTCTGACCCCGGGATCCCCCATGCCTCACGTCATCTCCGACACGGCCCTGATCTTCCGCCGCTACGCCCGCCAGACCCTGCGCTCCAAGCCCGCCATGGTCTTCGGCCTCGTCCAGCCGCTGCTGTTCCTGGTCTTCTTCGGTCCGCTGCTCACCGGCATACCGCTGGGCGGCGCGGGCGACTCCTGGCAGACCATCGTCCCCGGCATCCTCATCCAGCTCGGCATGTTCAGCGCCTCGTTCGCCGGGATCGGCATCGTCTTCGAAAAGCGCACCGGCGTCATCGAGCGGATGCGGGTCACCCCGGTCAGCCGGTTGGCCCTGCTCATGGGCCGGGTGCTCAAGGACGTCGTGCAGCTCCTGCTCCAGTCCGTGGTGGTCGTCCTCGTCGCCGTCGCCATGGGGCTGCGCGCGCCGCTGCCGGGCGTCCTGATCGGCTTCGGCTTCGTCGCCGCGCTGACCGTCTCGCTCGCCTCGCTCTCGTACGCGCTGGCCATGCGCGTGGAGTCGCCGCAGGGCTTCGCCCCCGTCATCAACTCCGTCACCATGCCCGCGATGCTGCTCTCCGGCATCCTGCTGCCGATGTCGCTCGGCCCGCGCTGGCTCGACATCACCTCGCACGTCGTGCCGTTCCGCTACCTCGTGGACGGCGTACGGGCCGCCTTCGCCGGGGACTACGGGGACGGCAGGATCGGGCTCGCGTGCCTGGTCGCCACCGGGCTCGCCGCCGTCGCCGTCACCCTCGGCGCCCGGCTCTTCCGGCAGGCCGGCGCGTAGCCGCTGCGCGTAGGCTCGGCCCCATGGTCAATCTCACCCGCATCTACACGCGCACCGGGGACAAGGGCACCACCTCCCTCGGCGACATGAGCCGCACCGACAAGACGGACCTGCGGATCGCCGCGTACGCCGACGCGAACGAGGCGAACGCGGCGATCGGAGTGGCCATCGCGCTGGGCTCGCTGCCGGCCGAGATCACCGAGGTCCTGGTCCGGGTCCAGAACGACCTGTTCGACGTGGGCGCCGACCTGTCCACCCCGGTGGTCGAGAACCCCGAGCATCCGCCGCTGCGCGTCCAGCAGACCTACATCGACAAGCTGGAGGCGGACTGCGACCGCTTCCTGGAGGACCTGGAGAAGCTGCGCAGCTTCATCCTCCCCGGCGGCGCCCCGGGCGCGGCCCTGCTGCACCAGGCGTGCACGGTCGTACGGCGCGCGGAGCGCTCCACGTGGGCGGCCTTCGCCGAGCACGGCGACATCATGAACCCGCTCACCGCGACCTACCTCAACCGCCTGTCCGACCTGCTCTTCATCCTGGCCCGCTCGGCCAACAAGGAGGTGGGCGACGTCCTCTGGGTCCCCGGCGAGAACCGCTGACGCGGGGTCTCCCCCGCGTCCGGCCCGGCGGGGGCCTGCTTCGGCCAGAGGGTGTAGCTCAGCGCGATGATCACGTTGATGCCCATGACGAACAGCATCTTCCCCTGCCAGTCGCGCAGTGAGCCGATGTCGCCGTCGTCGCCGACGTACCAGATCGCCGCCTGCAGCAGCGCCATCGCGATGGCCGCCGCCAGGATCCAGCGGGCGGCGGTCTTCCATTCGTGGGCCGCGCGCGCCATGCCGTACTTCGGCGGCTTCACCGGCGGCGGGCCGTTGAAGAAGCGGTGGGCCACCCTCGCGTCGACCCACGTGATCGTCTGGTGGCCGAGGGCGATCGAGAAGCCGATGTAGGCGGCGGCGATGCCGTGCTTGACGTCCGGTTCTGCGCCGTTCTTCAGGTCGATCGCCGTCGCCACGAACAGCACCACCTCCAGCAGCGGTTCGCACAGCAGCACGGCCACGCTCGCACGCGGCATCCTGGCCACGTACCGCAGCGCGAGCCCCACGGCCAGCAGGACCCAGAAGCCGACCTCACAGGCGATGATCAGCGCGACGATCACGGTTCGCTCCTCTCGGTTTCTCCTCTCCCACCGTTCCGTGCGATCCGGGCGTCCGCCTCGTCGCGGGCGATGAAACCCGGCTGCATCCTTCGATGTACGCCGTGCGGGGACAAGCACGTCCCCAAGGGGAGGCCCGCGCGCCGTCTCGCGTGCTGTGATGGAGCCATGCCTGCCCGCCCCCACCGCGACGACCTGCTGATCGCCCTCACCGGGGTGCTCGGCGGGGCGCTGCTGTGGGCGCTGGGGCTGCACAACAATCCGCCGTTCTTCGGTACGCCCCAGTGGTCCGGGCTGGTCGCCCTCGTCGTCATCTCGGGGGCGGAGCTGCTGCGGCGTACGGCGCCGGTCGTGGGGCTCGGCATCGGGACCGTCGCCGTGGCCGTGGACCTGTGCAGCGGCGGGCTGGCCGCGACACTGCTGATGTACACGGACCTGATCTACGCGTGCGTCATGTACGGCACCCCCGCCACCGCCCGCCGCGTCCCCCGGCTGTGCGTGCTGGTCGCGGCGCTGGCGACGGCCGTGCCGCTGGCGGTCTTCCAGGAGCCCGAGACGCTGCTGATCGGCATGCTCGTCGCGGTGTTCACCATCAGCCCGGCGTGGACCGGGGTGCTGGTCCGCAACCACCGGGAGGAAGCCGCGGCCGAGCGGCTGCGCGCCGAGCAGACCGCGCTGCTGGCCGAGTTGGACCGCCGGGAGGCGGTCACCGCCGAGCGGGCCCGCATGGCCCGCGAGTTGCACGACATGGTGGCGGGCCACCTGTCCGCCATCGCCATCCACTCCACCGCCGCCCAGTCGCTCAAGGACCCGGCCGCGACGGAGGAGGCGCTCGGGGTCATCCGGGAGAACAGCGTGCACGGACTGGCCGAGATGCGGCGGCTGATCGGGCTGCTGCGGGACACGCGCGACGCGGACCGGCCGTCCGCCGCGCCCACCCTCGACGCGCTGGACACCCTGCTGGAGCAGGCCAGGAGCACCAGTTCACCGGGCGGGCAGGACTTCGTCCTGTACGACGAACGCCCGCCCGGCTCCGCCCCGCTGCCCGCCCCGGTCGAACTCGCCGCGTACCGCATCGTCCAGGAGTCGCTGACCAACGCCCTCAAGCACGCCGGGCCCGGCAGGGTGGACGTGACGCTGACGCACTCGGCGGACGGTGCGGACGGCGCCCTGGAGGTCCGCGTGACCAGTCCGTTGGGCGAACGCCCCGCGCCCCGGGCGCCCGGCTCCGGCACCGGGCTGGTCGGGATGCGGGAACGTGTGACGCTGCTCGGCGGCACCCTCGACGCGGGCCCCGCCCCCGGACCCTCCGGCACGGTGTGGCGGGTGCGGGCCGCCCTGCCGCTGGGTGACGGGGCATGACCACCATCCACAACCGCACGGGAGTCGCGGTGCATCCGAACCCCGAGGAGCCCATCCGGGTGCTCGTCGCCGAGGACCAGGCCGCGGTGCGCTCCGGGCTCGTGCTCATCCTGCGGTCGGCGCCCGGCATCGAGGTGGTCGGCGAGGCCACCGACGGCGAGGAGGCCGTGGCGCGGGCCCGGGCGCTCCGCCCCGACGTGGTGCTGATGGACGTCCAGATGCCCCGGCTCGACGGGGTCTCCGCGACCCGTCAGGTGGTCGCCGAGGGGCTGGCGGACGTGCTGGTGCTGACCACGTTCGACCTGGACGAGTACGTTTTCGGCGCGCTGCGCGCCGGGGCGGCCGGCTTTCTGCTCAAGGACAGCGACGCGGCACGGCTGGTCGAGGCGGTCCGTACGGTCGCGCGCGGTGAGGGGCTGATCGCGCCCGCGGTGACCCGTCGGCTGATCGCGGAGTTCGCCCGATCCGGCGCCGGGACGGTGGCCGATCCCGCCGTGCTCGCCGCGCTCACCCCGCGCGAGCGCGAGGTGCTGGGCTGTCTGGGCCGGGGGATGTCGAACGCGCAGATCGCGACGCACCTGACCATGGCGGAGGCGACGGTGAAGACCCACGTCAGCCGGCTGCTCGGCAAGCTGGACCTGCGCAGCCGGGTCCAGGCGGCCGTCCTGGCGCAGGAATTGGGGGTATAGAGAAGACCGTTACGCGACGTTGACGCGCTGGCCGGGCGGGGCGGCCTCCAGCCAGGCCAGGAAGCCGGTCAGGGCGTCGTCGCTCATCGCCAGCTCCAGCCGCGTGCCGCTGTGGCGGCAGGCCAGGATCACCGCGTCGGAGAGCAGGGCCAGCTCTTCCTCGCCCTTGGGGGTACGCCGCTCCAGCACCTCGATCGAGGCGCGCTCGAGCGTCCGCCGAGGCCGGAAGGCGTACGAGAAGACCCGGAACCACTCGATCCGGTCACCGTTGTAGCGGGCGATCCCGTAGACCCACCCCTTACCGCTGGGCTCCGCCTCGGGTCCGGGCGCGCCCCAGCGCATGGAACAGTCGAAGGTGCCGCCGGAGCGCTGGATCAGCCGCCGCCGCAGCCCGAAGACGAAGAGTCCCGCCACCACCAGCGCGACGACCACGCCGCTCACGAGCAGAGCGAGGACCATCTTCACCGACCTCCTCGCCTCATCCGGAAAAACCGCACCTGCATCGCCTCAGCCGCGGACCGCTGAAGAGGAGCTCCAGCGAGGTCCGCGGCTGAGGTTTTCCGACCGTACGTGACAGGCTCAGTGCACTCCCGCCACCGCACGCAGCCGGACGTCGGCGCGCCGCTCGGCGGCGGCGTCCGCCGCCGACTTGGCGCGCTCCAGCGCCCGCTCCGCGCGCTTGACATCGATTTCGTCGGACAGCTCCGCGATCTCGGCCAGTACCGAGAGCTTGTCGTCCGCGAACGAGATGAACCCGCCGTGCACCGCGGCGACGACCGTCCCGCCGTCGCTCGTACGGATGGTCACCGGGCCGGACTCCAGCACACCGAGCAGCGGCTGGTGGCCGGGCATGACGCCGATGTCACCCGATGTGGTGCGCGCGATGACCAAGGTGGCCGTGCCGGACCAGACACTACGGTCCGCCGCGACCATCTCGACGTGCAGCTCAGCAGCCAACGTGGCTCCTCGGGTCTGAAACCTGCCGGGAACGACAGGGCTTTCGTCAAAGAATAACGGGCGTACGGAGAGGGGTGGGACCGGGCCCACCCCTCTCCGGAGCTAGGACGCTCAGGAGACGCCCAGCTCCTTGGCCTTCGCCTTCAGGTCGTCCAGGCCACCGCACATGAAGAACGCCTGCTCCGGGAAGTGGTCGAACTCACCGTCGGCGATCGCGTTGAACGCGGCGATCGACTCGTCCAGCGGCACGTCCGATCCGTCGAGCCCGGTGAACTGCTTCGCCGCGTGGGTGTTCTGCGACAGGAAGCGCTCGATGCGGCGGGCGCGGAAGACGGTGAGCTTGTCCTCCTCGCCCAGCTCGTCGATGCCCAGGATGTTGATGATGTCCTGGAGGTCCTTGTACTTCTGCAGGATCGACTTCACGCGCGAGGCGCAGTCGTAGTGGTCCTGCGAGATGTAGCGCGGGTCCAGGATCCGGGACGTCGAGTCCAGCGGGTCCACCGCCGGGTAGATGCCCTTCTCCGAGATCGGCCGGGAGAGCACCGTGGTCGCGTCGAGGTGCGCGAAGGTGGTCGCCGGGGCCGGGTCGGTGAGGTCGTCCGCGGGGACGTAGATCGCCTGCATCGAGGTGATCGAGTGACCGCGGGTCGAGGTGATGCGCTCCTGGAGGATGCCCATCTCGTCGGCCAGGTTCGGCTGGTAGCCCACCGCGGAGGGCATGCGGCCGAGCAGGGTCGAGACCTCGGAACCGGCCTGGGTGAAGCGGAAGATGTTGTCGATGAAGAACAGCACGTCCTGCTTCTGCACATCGCGGAAGTACTCCGCCATGGTCAGACCGGCCAGGGCGACGCGCAGACGGGTCCCCGGGGGCTCGTCCATCTGGCCGAAGACCAGCGCGGTCTGCGGGAGCACGCCGGACTCGGCCATCTCCTCGATCAGGTCGTTGCCCTCACGGGTGCGCTCGCCGACACCGGCGAACACGGAAACGCCCTCGTGCAGCTTGGCCACACGCATGATCATTTCCTGGATGAGGACGGTCTTGCCGACGCCCGCGCCGCCGAACAGACCGATCTTGCCGCCCTTGACGTACGGGGTCAGCAGGTCGACGACCTTCAGGCCGGTCTCGAACATCTCGGTCTTGGACTCGAGCTGGTCGAACGCCGGGGCCTTGCGGTGGATGGACCAGCGCTCGGTGACCTCGGACTCGGCCTCGGGCTCGTTGAGGATCTGGCCGAGGGTGTTGAACACCCGGCCCTTGGTGACGTCGCCGACGGGCACGGTGATACCGGCGCCGGTGTCGGTCACCGCGGCCTGGCGGACCAGGCCGTCGGTGGGCTGCATGGAGATGGAGCGCACCAGGCCCTCGCCGAGGTGCTGCGCGACCTCGAGGGTCAGGGTCTTCTTCGCCCCGTCCTCGGCCGGGTCGGCGATCTCGACGTGCAGCGCGTTGTAGATCTCCGGCATCGCGTCGACGGGGAACTCCACGTCGACGACCGGGCCGATGACCCGCGCGACGCGGCCCGTCGCCGTGGCCGTCTCAACAGTGGTGGTCATAGTTGTCAGTCACTCCCCGCAGAGGCGTCGGCCAGAGCGCTCGCGCCACCGACGATCTCGCTGATTTCCTGGGTGATGTCGGCCTGGCGGGCCGCGTTGGCAAGCCGCGTGAGCGACTTGATGAGTTCATCGGCATTGTCGGTCGCCGACTTCATCGCCCGCCGGGTGGCCGCGTGCTTGGAGGCGGCGGCCTGCAGCAGGGCGTTGTAGATCCGGGACTCGACGTACCGCGGCAGCAGCGCGTCGAGGACGTCCTCGGCCGACGGCTCGAACTCGAAGAGCGGCAGCAGCTCGCCCTTCTTCTCCTGCTCCTCCGCCTGCTCCTCGAGGCTGAGCGGCAGCAGCCGGTCCTGGACCGGGGTCTGCGTCAGCATCGAGACGAACTCGGTGAACACGATGTGCAGCTCGTCCACGCCGCCGTCGGCCGTCTCCTGGAGCACGGCCTCGATCAGCGGTCCGGCGATCTTCTTGGCGTCGGCGTAGGTCGGGTTGTCGGTGAAGCCCGTCCACGACTCCGTGACCTTGCGCTCACGGAAGGCGTAGTAGGCGACGCCCTTGCGGCCGACGATGTAGGTGTCGACCTCCTTGCCCTCGCCCGTGAGCCGCTCGGTGAGCTGCTCGGCCGCCTTGATGACGTTGGAGGAGTAGCCGCCCGCGAGCCCGCGGTCGCTCGTGATGAGCAGCACCGCGGCGCGGGTCGGGTTCTTGGCCTCCGTGGTCAGCGCGTGCTGGGTGGTGGAGCCCTTGGCCACCGCGCCGACCGCGCGGGTCAGCTCGGTGGCGTACGGGGTCGACGCCGCCACCTGGCGCTGCGCCTTGACGACGCGCGAGGCGGCGATCATCTCCATCGCCTTGGTGATCTTCTTGGTCGCGGAGACGGACTTGATCCGCCTCTTGTAGACCTTGACCTGGGCACCCATACTCAGCCCTCGCCCAGCAGCTTGCCGTCCGAGGTCTCGAACTGCTTCTTGAAGCCGTCGACGGCCTCGCCCAGCGCCGCGATCGTGTCGTCGGACATCTTGCCGCCCTCGACGATGCTGGTCAGCAGACCCTTGTGCTCGCGGTGCAGGTGGTCCAGCAGCTCACGCTCGAAGCGGCGGACGTCCTCGACCGGCACGTCGTCCATCTTGCCGTTGGTGCCGGCCCAGACGGAGACGATCTCGTCCTCGGTGGAGAACGGGGCGTACTGGCCCTGCTTCAGCAGCTCGACCATGCGCGCACCGCGCTCCAGCGACGCCTTCGAGGCCGCGTCCAGGTCGGAACCGAAGGCGGCGAACGCCTCCAGCTCACGGTACTGGGCGAGGTCCACGCGGAGGCGGCCGGAGACCTGGCGCATGGCCCGGTGCTGCGCGGAACCACCGACTCGGGAGACCGAGATACCGACGTTCAGGGCCGGCCGCTGACCGGCGTTGAACAGGTCGGACTCCAGGAAGCACTGACCGTCGGTGATGGAGATGACGTTGGTCGGAATGAACGCCGACACGTCGTTCGCCTTGGTCTCGACGATCGGCAGACCGGTCATCGAACCGGAGCCCATCTCCTCGGAGAGCTTGGCGCAGCGCTCCAGCAGCCGGGAGTGCAGGTAGAAGACGTCACCCGGGTAGGCCTCACGGCCCGGCGGGCGGCGCAGCAGCAGCGACACGGCGCGGTACGCGTCGGCCTGCTTGGACAGGTCGTCGAAGACGATCAGGACGTGCTTGCCCTCGTACATCCAGTGCTGACCGATGGCCGAGCCGGTGTAGGGCGCCAGGTACTTGAAGCCCGCCGGGTCGGACGCCGGGGCGGCGACGATCGTCGTGTACTCCAGCGCACCGGCCTCCTCCAGCGCGCCGCGCACGGACGCGATGGTGGAGCCCTTCTGGCCGACGGCGACGTAGATGCAGCGGACCTGCTTCTTCGGGTCGCCGGAGCGCCAGTTGTCACGCTGGTTGATGATCGTGTCGACGCACAGCGCGGTCTTGCCGGTCTGCCGGTCGCCGATGATCAGCTGACGCTGGCCGCGGCCGATCGGGGTCATGGCGTCGACGGCCTTGTAGCCGGTCTCCATCGGCTCGTGCACCGACTTGCGCTGCATCACCGTGGGGGCCTGCAGTTCGAGGGCCCGGCGGCCCTCGGTCTCGATCTCGCCGAGGCCGTCGATCGGGTTGCCCAGCGGGTCGACGACGCGGCCGAGGTAGCCCTCGCCGACGGCTACCGAAAGGACCTCGCCGGTGCGGTGCACCTGCTGGCCCTCCTCGATGCCGCTGAACTCTCCGAGGACAACGGCACCGATCTCGCGCTCCTCGAGGTTGAGGGCGAGGCCGAGGGTTCCGTCCTCGAACTTCAGCAGTTCGTTCGCCATGGCCGAGGGAAGACCCTCGACCCTCGCGATGCCGTCGCCGGCAACGCTGACCGTACCGACCTCCTCGCGCGAGGCCGCGTCCGGCTTGTACGCCTGGACAAAGTTCTCCAGCGCGTCCCGGATCTCCTCCGGCCGGATCGTGAGCTCCGCCATCTGGGTTCCCTGCTCTCCTTGTTGGGCCCGAAGTAAGTGACTACGGCCCAACTCGGGCCGCTTACATGCTTGTTGAGTTGGTGGCTGGATCAGCCGGCCATCCGCCGGCTCGCCTCTTCGAGGCGGTCCGCGATGGTCCCGTTGATGACCTCGTCGCCGACGCGGACGACGACCCCGCCGAGGACCTCCGGGTCCACGTCGAGATTGAGGTGCACCTGGTGTCCGTACAGTGCCGCCAGGGCGGCGCCGAGGCGCTCCTTCTGCCGGTCGCTGAGCGGCACCGCCGAGGTGACGACCGCGACCATCCGGTCCCGGCGCGCCGCGGCGAGCCTGGACAGCTCGTCGAGACCCGCCTCCAGGCTACGTCCGCGCGGCTGGGTCACAAGACGCACGACAAGCCGCTCGGTGACCCGGTCGGCCCGGCCGCCCAGCAGCTCGCGCACCAGTCCGGCCTTGGCCGTACCGGTCGCGCGCCGGTCGGCCAGCGCCGACCGCAGCTCGGACGAGGAGGAGACGATCCGGCCGAACCGGAACAGCTCGTCCTCTACGTTGTCGAGAGTGCCGGCCCGCTGGGCCGCCACCAGATCGGCGCTGCTCGCCAGCTCCTCGACCGCGTCCGCGAGGTCGCGCGAGCGCGACCAGCGGGAGCGGACCATGCCGGAGACCAGGTCCAGGACCTCGCCGCCGACCTGCCCGCTCAGCAGGCGCCGGGCCAGCTCGGCCTTGGCCTCGCCGGGCTGCGCCGGGTCGGTGAGAACCCGGCGCAGCGAGACCTCACGGTCGAGCAGCGCGGTGACGGCGGCCAGCTCGTCGGCGAGCTTCGCCGCGTCGACGGACGTGTTGTCCGTCAGCGCGTCGAAGCGCTCGCGCGCGGCAGCCAGTGCCTCCCTGCTCGCTCCGTTCATCGTCCGGCCTCGGCCTTCGAGTCGTCGGCCGCCTTGGCCTCGAGGTCGTCGAGGAAGCGGTCGATGGTGCGGCTCTGCCGGGCGACGTCCTCGAGGGACTCGCCGACGATCTTGCCGGCCAGGTCGGTGGCGAGCTTGCCCACGTCCTGGCGCAGGGCCGTACCGGCCTGCTTGCGCTCGGCCTCGATCTGGGCGTGACCGGCCGCGATGATCTCCTCACGCTGCCGCTGGCCCTCCGCGCGCATCTCAGCGATGAGCGCGGCACCCTGCTCCTGCGCCTCCTGGCGCAGGCGCGCGGCCTCGTGACGGGCGTCGGCGAGCTGGGCGCGGTAGTCCTCGAGGACCTGCTGGGCCTCGGCCTGAGTTGCCTCGGCCTTCTCCATTCCGCCCTCGATCGCCGCGCGACGCTCGTCCAGAACCCGGTTGATGTTCGGGAGGAGCTTCTTGGCGAAGAAGATGAAAACGATGGCGAAGGCGATCAGGCCGATGACCAGCTCTGGGAGCGGCGGGAGGAGTGGGTTCTCCTTCGCCTCCGCCAGGGGTACCAGGGCGTTCACATCCGTACCTTTCGTCGCAACAGCTATCGGCTAGTGGTGATCACGGGCCGTAGACGAACGGCATGACCAGGCCGATCAGGGCGAGCGCCTCACAGAGGACGAAGCCGAGGATCTGGTTGGCGCGGATCAGACCGGCGGCCTCGGGCTGGCGGGCCATGGCCTGGGTGCCGTTACCGAAGATGATGCCGACGCCGACGCCGGGACCGATCGCGGCGAGGCCGTAGCCGATCGAGCCGAGGGAGCCGGAAACACCATCAGCAGCGAGGGACTGGAGAGCGGACATGCCGGTTCTTCCTTCTGTTTCATGGGCCGGTGGGGGTTGGCCACCGGATGTCTTGCGGACTCGGGCAGGGTGCTCAGTGGTGCTCGGCGAGAGCGCCCTGGATGTAGTTGCAGGCCAGCAGGACGAAGACGTACGCCTGAAGGGCCTGGATGAACAGCTCGAAGATGGTCAGCAGGATGACCATCACGAACGAGACGCTCGCGTACGCGACCCCGATGCCGTTCAGCAGGTACCAGCTGGCGATCGTGAAGATCAGCAGCAGCACGTGGCCGGCGAACATGTTGGCAAAGAGCCGGACGGCGTGGGTGAACGGCCGGATGAGCAGGTTGGAGAACAGCTCCAGGACCATGACCAAGGGCAGGACCGGGCCGAGCGACTTGTCGTAGCCGGAGATGTTCTTCCAGCCGCCGACGAAGCCGTGCTTCCTGAAGGTGAGGCTCACCCACAGGATGTAGACGATCGCGGCGAGTCCCGCCGGGAAGGCGATGATCGACGTCGCCGGGAACTGGGCGATCGGAATGACCGACCACAGGTTCATGATCCAGATGAAGAAGAACAGGGAGACCATGAGGGGGACGTACTTGTCGCCCTCCTTCTTCCCCAGGGCCTCGTAGACGATGCCGCGGCGTACGAAGTCGTAGCCCGCCTCACCGACCATCTGGAGCTTGCCGGGGACGACCTTGGCCTTCCCGAAGGCGGCCCAGAAGAACGCCACGACGACGACGGTCCCCAGCAGGGCCAGCAGCATCGGCTTGTTGAACTCGAAGCCGCCGATCGTCGCGATCGGCTCGAACGTGAACGAGTGAAGCCCTGGGGCCGGGAAGCCGCACCCGTCGAAGATGTGGCAATCGGTCTCGAAGGCGAGCGTCTGGTCAGGACTCACCGCGAGCTCCTTCAGCGTGGCGCATGGGTACGGCAACCTCGATGTGTCGGCGCGGCGCATGGCCACGGAACGGCACTGGACTGGTTCTTACGAATGTGGGGGCGGCTTGTGTGCACAAGACCGATGGGCTCACGGGCAGCAGCTGCATGGGCCGCCGATTCCGTCCCGTGGAATCCGGGGGTTCAGCCGCCTGCGCCCGCTGTGCCTCAGATGAAACCGGACGATAGCAGGTGAGCGCAGGGGTCTTTATAGCGGCCCTACAGATCACGATGCGGACCCGGCGGGGGAGGCTTCCTTCTCCCTCGCCGGCTTCTGTTCGTCCTCGGCTTCCGGTTGCACGTAGAGAATCTTGGCCTTCATGTGAGCACGGGTCTGCGCCGCGATCCACGTCAGTGTCGCAGCAAGCAGGGAGAACGCGAACGCCCGGGTGTTGAAGAGGGTGGTGTCCTTGAAGACGGCCAGCACAACCGCGATGAGCAGGAACTGCACCATGTAGAGGGCGAGGCCCATCATCTGGAACAGCTGCGGAAGATACTTCGCGGTGCGCACGAGCACGATCAGGTCGATCGTCATGACCGCGGCCACGAGAATGGTCCCGAAAGCGGCCCCGATCGCGCCCTTTCCACCGGCGAGCACAGAACTGGCGGCAACGGCGACCACCCCGACCACGGCGGTGGGCACGGCGCAACTGAGCAGCGTTCTGGCGTCGTTGGACTGCATGAAGGGTTTCTCCGGCAAGAGTCGGAAGCAACGATTCGTCGTGGACGAGCGTATCCCCGGGGAAGGGAAGAACCTCACGGCGAAGGACCGTCGCACTACGGTCCCTGGGCTCTAGCACCGGGTTTAGTGAACGGTATCACAAACTATTTGATGAGGTCTTTACCCGTTCGATGTGCTGCACATCACACATGCGAGTGACGCAGTGCGCATGTGTTGACGCACTGCGTCACCGCTACTGCGGGGTTCCGATCTTCCTGCGATGAGTGAAACGGGACCGGTCGCCGATCGCCGTGGCGCCGTTGAGCCCGGCGGGCAGCGGCTCGGGCGCGGCCGCCTCCGGCTGACCCGGCTGCTCCGGTCCGGACGCCCCGGCCGCCTCGGGCTCTTCCGCCCGGACCGCCGGTGCGGTCTCGGCCGTCCGCGCGGGCGCGGCCCGGCGGCGGTAGCGGGGCGGTACGAACGCCTCCGCCCACCGCGGCACCCGCGGGGTGAACCGCGGCAGCAGCAACAGCACCAGCCCCACCGCGCTCAGCACGACGATCGCGAGCACGAACCACACACCGGCCGAGTTCACCGAGTACGCGACCGCGCCGAAGGCGATCAGCGCCGACCAGAAGTACATGATCAGCACGGCCCGGCTGTGCGAGTGGCCGATCTCCAGCAGCCGGTGGTGCAGATGGCCGCGGTCCGCCGCGAACGGCGACTGGCCGCGCCAGGTGCGCCGGACGATGGCGAGCACCAGGTCCGCGAAGGGCACCGCGATGACGGTGAGCGGCAGCAGCAGCGGGATGTAGACCGGCACGGTCGCGTGCACCGCCGCCGTCTCGGATCCGGCGAACAGCTTCATCGCGTCCGGGTCCACCTGGCCCGTGATGGAGATCGCACCCGCCGCGAGCACCAGCCCGATGAGCATCGAGCCCGAGTCGCCCATGAAGATCCGCGCGGGGTGGGCGTTGTGCGGCAGGAAGCCCAGGCACATGCCCATGAGGACGGCGGCGAACAGGGTCGCGGGGGCGGCGGCCTCCAGCCCGTAGCCGAACCAGATGCGGTACGCGTACATGAAGAACGCGGCGGCGGCGATGCACACCATGCCGGACGCCAAACCGTCCAGCCCGTCAACGAAGTTGACCGCGTTGATGGTGATGACGACCAGAGCCACCGTCAGCAGCGTGCCCTGCCAGGGCGTCAGTGAGACGGGTCCCACACCGGGCACCGGCAGCCACAGGATGGTCAGACCCTGGAGCACCATCACACCGGCGGCGATCATCTGGCCGCCCAGCTTGATGAGCGCGTCCACGCCCCACTTGTCGTCCAGCACGCCGAGCAGCCAGATGAGCCCGGCGCCGGAGAGCAGCGCGCGCGGCTCGTTGGACGTCTCGAAGACGTCCTTGAGGTTGGTGAGGTGAGCGGCCACCAGCAACCCCGCGCAGAGGCCGCCGAACATGGCGATGCCTCCGAGCCGCGGAGTGGGCTCACGGTGCACATCGCGGGCCCGGATCTCCGGCATCGCACCAGCGGCGATGGCGAACTTCCGCACCGGCCCGGTGAGCAGATACGTCACCGCGGCCACGATGCACAGAGTCAGCAGGTATTCACGCACCTATTCCCCAGACGTCGCGAGGCAGATCAGGGCCACACCCTAGGAGACCTCACCCTAGCCTGCTCCGGTTCCCGATGTGCCGGGGACCGGCAGTGGCGCACGGTGTTCCACGGCCACCTCGCCGAACCTTCTGCGCATGTACGACAGATCCTCCGGCAACCCGGCGGAGGTGACCGGGCGCGCCCGCCGTGACGTGGCGATCCGCCCGATCGGCAGCGCGCCGGTCCGCTCCCACAGCAGCCTGCCGTCGTCGCCGATGCGGCCGCGGGTCTCGCCCCGGTTGTCCGGGTGCAGACGTACGGAATGTCGAGGTAGCCCGCGCGGAAGGCGCGCAGCAGGGCCTCCCCGATGTCCGGGTGGAGGTTCAGCACCGCCTCGATGAGGGCGGTCGGCCTCGCGGTAGGTCTGGGTGTCGGTCCCGGGGTCGGGCGCCCGGCCGGTGCGGGCCGCCGCCCGGTCCGCGTACTCCAGCGCGGCCACGTTCTCCTCGATGGTCGGGATGCGCCGGGATTTGGCCACGGTCTTGACGATCAGCCGCTCGGCCCCGCTCGCCACCGCCAGCTCGGCCGCCCGCCCCAGCAGGCGGTAGGCGCCGTGCTCGGTGGTCGGGTACAGCCCCATGTACGCGTACACCACCACGTGCCAGTCGTCGGTGGGCAGCAGTTCGCCGCACAGCCGTCGCAGCGCCGCCACCGCCTCGCGGTCCTGCCCGGGGTGGGTCTGCTGGGCGTAGCTCACGGACACGCTGCGCACCCCGTGCCGGATGAAGAAGAGGGCTTCCAGCACGCTGATCGCGATCAGCTGGCTGGGCGGGCACAGCTGGCCCAGCATGCAGCCGCCGAAGGTCTCCAGATGCGGTTCCACGCCGCGCTCGCGCAGCCCCGCGAACACCTCGCAGCTCTCCCGCCAGTTCCGTACGGATTCGGTCAGCGGTGTCCGCCCGTAGGGCAGGCAGTACGACACCGGCCCGCCCTCGCTGGCGCCCAGTCCCAGCCGGGTCAGCGTCCGGAAGATGTCGGCCGGGGCGGCGGAGCCGTGCCGCACCTGGACCGGGAAGCCGGGGCCGCTCGCCGCCGAGAGGACCCAGCGGGTGACGGGCTCCTCATGGCTGACGATGGGGTAGCCGTTGAGGTCCTGGCCGTCGCGCAGCGCCCGTTCGACCGCCTGGAGGTGGCCGACCCGGGTGTGGGCGTCGAGTGTGATGGTGCCCACGGTGAACGCGTCGGCGGCCCGGGTGGCCGCCAGGCCCTCCCGCATCCGGCGCGGGTCGCCGAAGCCCATGCGCGGCTGCACCACCAGGCGGCCGTCTCCCCCGTGGGCGCGGACGAACGCGCCGAACCCCTCGCTCATCGGGCCGGGGCCCGGCCCGCGAGGGCGGGCGGGTTCGCCCGGAGGGCGTGGACGAAGCCGCGCAGGGCGGTGGCGGGGTCGGCGCCGTCGTCGAAGACCGCGTCGTAGCCCGCCGCCATCAGCTCGGCGGCCCGTTCGCCGTCCTCGCCCCCGGTGACGCCCAGCTTCCCGCCGATCACCACGGGGGTGGTGGCGAGCGGGCCGCCGGCGCGCAGCCGCCGGATGACCCGCAGGCCGTCCTGGTAGCCGTGGCCGTTGACGCTGCTGATCACGACCATCTCGGGCCGCACCGCGCGGCACTCCTCGATGAGGACGTCGTCGGGGACGCAGGGGCCGAGGTTGACCACGCGGTAGCCCAGCTCCTCGATCAGCCCGAGGCGACGCTGCCCGCGCTGCCGTTGCCGATGTATCCCTCGAAGCCGTCGGGGGCCGTCTGCATCCGGGAGGCGTAGTCGTCGTACATGACCCCGGCGAAGACCCCTGCTCGGCTGCCCCGCAGCGACCGCGGATCGACGCCCGCCCGCTCGAACGCCTCCCAGGACGTCTCCAGCAGCAGCCGCTGCTGCGGGTCCATCGCCAGCGCCTCACGCGGCGAGATCCCGAAGAACTCCGGGTCGAACTCGGCGGCGTCGTGGAGGAAGCCGCCCTCCCGGGCGTAGGTCTTGCCCTGCCGGTCCGGGTCCGGGTCCGGGTCCGGGTCGTACAGGTTCTCCACGTCCCAGCCACGGTCCGCGGGGAAGTCCGAGATCGCGTCGGTCCCGCTCGCGACCAGGTCCCACAGCTCCTCGGGGGACCGCACACCACCGGGGAAACGGCAGCCCATTCCCACGATCACGATCGGGTCGTCGTCGGCGGCGACCGTCGAGGCCACCGGTGCCGGGGCCGTCTCGGTGGTGCCGAACAGCTCGGCGTGGAGGTGCCGGGCGAGCGCGTCGGGCGTGGGGTGGTCGAAGACCAGGGTGGCGGGCAGCCGAAGCCCGGTGGCGGCGTTGAGCCGGTTGCGCAGCTCCACCGCCGTCAGCGAGTCGAAGCCCAGGTCCTTGAACGCCCGGCTCTCCTCCACGGCCCTTGCCGAGCCGTGCCCGAGCACGATCGCGACGTGTCCGCGCACGAACTCCAGGAGTTCCGCGAGCCGTTCGGCCTCGGGACGCCCGGCGAGGCGCTGGGCGAGGCCCCCGGAGGCGGAGGCCGCCATGGCCCGGGTGCGGCGTACGGGGCCTCGGACCAGTGCGCGGAGGATGGCCGGGGCGGTCCCGTCCGCTGGGCGCAGCGCCGTCGTGTCGAGCCGCGCCGCCAGCAGCAACGCCTCATCGGACCCGACACCGGCGTCGAACAGCGCCAGCCCCTCGTCCGACGACAGCGCCCTCAGCCCCGAACGCGCGATCCGGGCAAGGTCTGCTCGGCCCAGCTCAGCGGTCATTCCGCTGCGCTGCTCCCACAATCCCCAGGCCAGCGAGGTCGCGGGCAGACCCTCGGCGCGACGCACCGCCGCCAGCGCATCCAGGAACACATTCGCCGCCGCGTAGTTGCCCTGCCCCGCGCTGCCCAGCACACCGGCGGCCGCTGTGGTGGTGCCCGCCTCGGCGCCCGGTGTGACGGTGGAGCGGGTCGCCGACCCGCTGGGGTGCCGGGCCGCCGGCCACGCCAACCTCCGGTTCGACTCGGTGCGGCTGCCCGCCACCAGTGTGCTCGGCAGCCCCGGCGCACCGCTTCCGCTGCTGGTCACCACCGCGCTCGCCTACGGCCGCATCTCGGTGGCCTGGGGGTGCGTGGGCATCCTGCGCGCATGCCGCAACACCGCGGCCAAGCACGCCGCCACCCGCAAGCAGTCCGGCGGGCCGCTCAGCGAACACCAGCTGGTCGGGCGCCATCTGGCCGAGCTGTTCGTCGCCGAGCAGACCGCCTCCCGGGCGTGTGAGCACGCCGGCGACCGCTGGGACGCGGGCTCTCCCGACATGGTCATCTCCACCGTGCTCGCGAAACACGTCAGCGCCGGCCACGCCGCCACGGGGGCCGCCGCGGCGGTCCAGGTGATGGCGTCGGCGGGAGCCCGGGACGGCCATGTGGTGGCGCGTGCGTACCGGGACGCGAAGCTGATGGAAATCATCGAGGGCAGCAACGAGATCTGCCAGTTGATCCTGGCACAGCACGCCGTTTCCACGGCGGAATGACGAATCAGGGGGAATGATCCGTGTCTGAAAAACCGGCCACGGTGAAGTGCTTGGTCTGGGACCTGGACAACACCCTCTTGCAGGGCACCCTGCTCGCGCACAGCACCATCGCGTTCATCGACGACCAGCCCGCCGAGCGCGCCGAGGTCACCTTCCATCTGCCGGACGTCCGGTGTTACGAGGCGGACCAGCTGCTCACCCTGACGGAGCTGCCGGAATTCAGCCCCGAGACGGTCACCGTCGATTCCCGGCGGCGCCGCCAGATGTATCAGGCGGGATTCCAGCGGGAAGCCGAACACTTCGGCCCGCACGGCGCGATCGGTGTGATGCTGCTCGAGACCCGGCCCGATGTCTGGAACCTCAAGCTGCTGGGCACGTCTGCCGGGTGGTCTCGTTCGGAGCGGGCGCGGCGATCCTCAACTGGCTGATCGACGAGGCGGCCCAGGCCGGTACGCACCTGGTGGCGGACTTCCGGCGCACGGACCGCAACCGCATGATGGAGATCGCCTACCGGTTCGCCGGCTTCACCGCCGACCCGTGTGCCTGTGGGGCCGGGCTGCCCGAGCCGGGCGCGCCGGAGATCGAGCGGCTGCACCTGGTGCCCGAGCGGCGCGAGGCGCACCCCACCCTCACGCTCACCGCTCCGGCCCTCGCCGCGGACCATGTGGCGGCAAGGGCCTGAACGAGGCGCTCGGCTTCAGAGCTTGCGCAGCACGGGTGATGCCGTCGGCATACCGGCGGTAGTTCGTCTTGTCGGCGTCGATGAACACGAAATCGAATGCGCCTGCGCCGTCTTCGGCGAGCAGCCCGGAAAGCGTTTCACCCGCGTCGCCGATACGGACGTCAATACGGTCAGCGACATCCGCCTTGGTCCAGTACTCGGCGGCGATGTCGGGCCATTTGCTGGTGATATCGCAGGTGACCAGCCGCCCGTCCGACGGGATCGCGCGGGCCATGCACAGGGTGCTGTATCCGGTGAACGTCCCGATCTCCAGTACGTTACGGGCGCCGATCAGGCCGACCAGAAACGCCAGGAACTGGCCCTCTTCGGCCATGACCTGCATGGCATGCCCCATGGGCAGTTCACCGGTGAGTTCCCGGAGGTCACGCAGAATGTCGTCTTCCCGCAGCGATACCTCGCGCACGTAGGACAGAATTTCCGACGAGGATTCGGCTTGATTCGCCACGCCCTCAAAATATTACCGGACCTCAGGACAACGCAAGGCAGGCGAATTACTGAGCATAGGGCGGAAAAGCGGCGGCCAGTTCCCTGACTTCCGCGCGCAGCCCGCGCGTCCTGGGCGCGGATTCCTCCTCGCGCAGGGCGATCGTCAGCAGCGCGCCGATGCGTTCCATCTCGCCCTCCCCCATGCCCTGCGTCGTGACCGCGGCGCTGCCCAGCCGCAATCCCCGGACACAGCCGCCGGGTTCGGTGGCGGAGGCCAGGGCACAGGTGTCCAGGATGATCCCGGCGGCCGCGCAACGGGCCTTCGCGTCACGCCCGTCGAGCCCCAGCGGGGACACATCGACGGTGATCATGTGGGTGTCGGTGCCTCCGGTGGCCACCGTCAGCCCCTCCGCCGCCAGCCCGTCGGCGAGGGTGCGTGCGTTGGCGACGACCTGCCGGGCGTACGCGGCGAACGCGGGCGTGGCGGCCTCGCCGAACGCCACCGCCTTGGCCGCCACGGTGTGCATCTGGGCGCCGCCCTGGGTGAAGGGGAACACGGCCCGGTCGACCCGCTCGGCCAGGTCCGCGCCGCACAGCAGCATGCCGCCGCGCGGCCCGCGCAGCACCTTGTGCGTGGTGGCGCACACCACGTCCGCGTACGGCACCGGGCTCGGCGCCGCCTTCCCGGCCACCAGGCCGATCGGGTGCGCGGCGTCGGCGACCAGATACGCGCCCACCTCGTCGGCGACGGCCCGGAAGGCGGCGTAGTCCAGATGACGGGGGTACGAGATCGAACCGCACACGATCGCCTTCGGGCGGTGGGCGAGCGCCAGCTCGCGCAGCCGGTCGTAGTCGATCAGCCCGGTGGCCGGGTCGACGCCGTAGCCGATGAAGTGGAACCAGCGGCCGGAGAAGTTCGCCGGGGAGCCATGGGTGAGGTGGCCGCCGTGCGGCAGCGCCATCGCCAGCACCGTGTCGCCGGGCCGCAGCAGCGCGGCGTACGCGGCGAGCACCGCGGAGGAGCCCGAATGCGGCTGCACATTGGCGTGGCCCGCGCCGAACAGCGCCGTCGCCCGGCCCTGGGCCACCCGCTCGGCGACGTCGACCTGCTCGCAGCCGCCGTGGTGGCGGGCCCCGGGATAGCCCTCCGCGTACTTGTTGGCCAGCGGCGAGGCCAGCGCGGCCAGCACGGCCCGCGAGGTGTGGTTCTCCGCTGCGATCAGCTGGAGACCGCCCCGGACGCGCTCCAGCTCGCTCATGATGATCCCGGCCAGCTCGGGGTCCTGCCGGGCCAGCTCGCCGAAGTCGGGCCCCCAGGGGACCGCGCTGACGGCCATCGCGTGCTCACATTCGTCGGGGCGTCACCCCCAATGTAGGCCCGCACCGGCGGTCACGCGCGACGGAACTACGCCGGGGCCGGGACCCCCGTCAGAGCGGTGACGACCGGGTCCAGCGCCTGGTTGATCTCGTCGCCGATGGAGCGGAAGAAGGTGATGGGCGCCCCGTACGGGTCGTGCACCTCGTCCGCCTCCTCGTTCGGCGCCAGCAGCCAGCCGCGCAGCGCGGCCGCCGCCTGGACCAGGGAGCGGGCGCGCTCGACCACGCCGCCCGCCTCCTCCGGGTCGGGCAGCGTCGCGGGGTCTATGGCCCGTACCAGCCGGGTGAACTCCTTGAGCGTGAAGGTGCGCAGCCCCGCCGAGTGGCCCATCGAGATGACCTGGGCCCGGTGGTCGCGGGTCGCGGTCAGCACGAGGTCGGCGCGGATGACGTGCTCGTCCAGCAGCTCCCGGCCGAGGAAGCCGTCCGGGTCGGCGCCGAAGTCGGTCAGGACGGTGGCGGCGTGCGCCTCCATCGGCGCGCCCTCATGGCCCCAGGTGCCGGCGCTCTCCACGATCAGCCCGCTGGTGCGGGCGGTGCCGAGCCGGTGGGTGAGGGCGTGCCGGGTCAGCCGCTCGGTGATCGGCGAGCGGCAGACGTTGCCGGTGCTGACGTGGAGGATGCGGAACGAGGTCTCGGCGTGCTTCGCCCGGTGTTCCGCTATGCCACGGCCCGTCTCCGGGGCTGTCAATTCGCCACCTCGAGGTCGGGTACGACCTCACGGAGCTGCTCGGCGGTCAGCGCGCCCGCCCGCAGCAGCACCGGGACCTTGCCGGTGACGTCGACGATGGAGGAGGGCACCGCCGCCGGGGTCGGGCCGCCGTCGAGGTAGACCGAGACGGAGTCGCCCAGCATGTCCTGGGCGGCGTCGCAGTCCTGCGGGGACGGGTGTCCGGTGAGGTTGGCGCTGGAGACCGCCATCGGGCCGAAGTCGGTCAGCAGCTCGATCGCGACCGGGTGCAGCGGCATCCGTACCGCCACGGTGCCCCGGGTCTCGCCCAGGTCCCAGGTCAGCGACGGCTGGTGCCGGGTGACGAGGGTGAGCGCGCCGGGCCAGAAGGCGTCGACCAGTTCCCAGGCCATCTCGGAGAAGTCGGTGACCAGGCCGTGCAGGGTGTTCGGGGAGCCGACCAGGACGGGGGTGGGCATGTTGCGGCCCCGGCCCTTGGCCTCCAGCAGATCGCCGACCGCCTCCGCGTTGAAGGCGTCCGCACCGATGCCGTAGACGGTGTCGGTGGGCAGCACGACCAGTTCGCCGCGGCGGACGGCGGACGCGGCCTCGCGCAGGCCGGTCTTGCGGTCGGTCGCGTCCCCGCAGTCGTATCGCCGTGCCATTATCGGTCCTCCTCGTACGTGGCCAGTGTGTGGTGCGGTGCCGCGGTCACGGCATGGCCTTCCGCGCGGTGGCGAATCGGGGCCGTTTGTTCAGGTCGGGGTGGTCGGCGGCGTCCGCCCAGCCACGCTCCTCCGTGAAGATCCACGGCACCTGGCCGCCCTGGGTGTCTGCGTGCTCGATGACGACGACGCCGCCCGGGCGCAGCAGCCGGTGGGCCGTGCGCTCCAGGCCGCGGATCACATCGAGGCCGTCCTCACCGGAGAAGAGCGCGAGCTGGGGGTCGTGGTCGCGCGCCTCCGGCGCCACGTACTCCCACTCGGTCAGCGGGATGTACGGGGGGTTGCTGATGACGAGGTCCACCTGCCCGTCCAGCTCGGGCAGGGCCGTCAACGCGTCTCCTCGCTGGAGAACGACGCGGGACCCCTCGACGTTCTTGCGGGCCCACTGCAGGGCGCCCTCGTCCAGCTCGACGGCGTGCACCCGGGAGCGGGGCACCTCCTGGGCGAGGGCCAGGGCGATGGCTCCGGAGCCGGTGCACAGGTCGACGATGAGGGGTTCGACGACGTCCATGGCCCGGACCGCGTCTATGGCCCAGCCGACGACCGACTCGGTCTCCGGGCGGGGGACGAAGACGCCGGGGCCGACCTGGAGCTCCAGGTAGCGGAAGAAGGCCCGGCCGGTGATGTGCTGCAGGGGTTCGCGGGCCTCGCGGCGGGCGACCGCCTCCCAGTAGCGGGCGTCGAAGTCGGCGTCGGGGACGCCGTGCAGCTCACCCCGCTTGACGCCGTGCACGAAGGCGGCCAGCTCCTCCGCGTCGAAGCGCGGGGAGGGCACGCCCGCGTCGGCCAGCCGCTGGGTGGCCTGGGCCACCTCGGCGAGCAGCACATTCACTGAATTTTCCTCCAGCCGGTCCGTAGTTGCGAAGAGGAAGTCCTACTGCGCCGCGGCGAGCTTCGCCGCCGCGTCGGCGTCGACGCACGCCTGGATGACGGGCGCCAGCTCCCCGTCGAGCACCTGATCCAGGTTGTACGCCTTGAAACCGACCCGGTGGTCCGAAATACGGTTTTCCGGGAAGTTGTACGTACGGATGCGCTCGGAGCGGTCGACGGTGCGGACCTGGCTGCGGCGCGCGTCCGACGCCTCCCGCTCGGCCTCCTCCTGGGCGGCGGCCAGCAGCCGCGAGCGCAGGATGCGCAGCGCCTGCTCCTTGTTCTGGAGCTGGCTCTTCTCGTTCTGGCAGGAGACGACGATGCCGGTGGGCAGGTGGGTGATGCGCACCGCGGAGTCGGTGGTGTTCACCGACTGGCCGCCGGGGCCCGAGGAGCGGTAGACGTCGATCCGCAGGTCGTTGGGGCCGATCTCGACCTCGACCTCCTCGGCCTCGGGCGTGACCAGCACACCGGCCGCGGAGGTGTGGATGCGGCCCTGGGACTCGGTCGCGGGCACGCGCTGCACCCGGTGCACCCCGCCCTCGTACTTCAGCCGGGCCCACACGCCCTGGCCGGGCTCGATGGTGCCCTTGGCCTTCACGGCCACCTGGACGTCCTTGTAGCCGCCGAGGTCGGACTCGTTGGCGTCGATGATCTCGGTCTTCCAGCCGATCCGCTCGGCGTACCGCAGATACATCCGCAGCAGGTCGCCGGCGAACAGCGCGGACTCCTCGCCGCCCTCGCCCGCCTTGACCTCGAGGATGACGTCCTTGTCGTCGCTGGGGTCGCGCGGGACCAGCAGCAGCCGCAAGCGGTCGGTCAGCTCCGCGCGGCGCAGCTCCAGCTCCTTGACCTCGTCGGCGAAGTCCGGGTCGTCCTGGGCCAGCTCCTGGGCCGTCTCGATGTCGTCCCCGGCCTGCTTCCAGTCGCGGTAGGTGCCGATGATCGGCGTCAGCTCGGCGTAGCGCTTGTTGAGCCGCTTCGCCTCGCGCTGGTCGGCGTGGACCGCGGGGTCGGCGAGCCGCTTTTCGAGGTCGGCGTGTTCGCCGATCAGTTCCTCGACCGCCTCGAACATGAGGGCTCCCTGGGTGGGTCTGCGTGGACGCGGGGGGTACGGGCCGGACGCGACGGCCGACGGGCCGGTCGACGGGCCGCGTGACGGACCGGGCGACGGGTCGGCCGACGCAAAACGCCGGTCCGGTCGCCCCTGCGCGGGGGCGACCGAGGACCGGCGCCGTGCGGGTCGCTACTTCTTGGCGGACCCGGCGTTCTTGCCGAAGCGGGCCTCGAACCGCGCCACACGGCCACCGGTGTCGAGGATCTTCTGCTTGCCCGTGTAGAACGGGTGGCACTCGGAGCAGATGTCGGCACGGACGGTGCCGCCGCTCATGGTGCTGCGGGTGGTGAAGGACGCGCCACAGGTGCAGCTGACCTGGGTCTCGACGTACTCGGGGTGGATGTCGCGCTTCAAGGGATTCTCCTGGTTCCTCGGGAGGGCTCCGGGTCGACGGGCGGGTTTGCACGTCGTGAACCGGGGCCGACGATCCAGTTTGCCAGCACTGGCCGCATCCCCCAAAACCGGGGGTGGGGCCGGGATATTCCCGGCCCCGTCCGACATCCGCCGCGCGGTCCTACTTGACCACCTTGCCGGCGTCGTTCGCGTCGCCCGCGGAGCCCTTGGTGGCGGCCGCCGGGATGGGCCGGTCCGCGCGCAGCGCCTTCCAGATCAGCTTGGTCTTCGACTCCATGGGCAGCACCCGGGCCGGGTCGTTCGGGTCGTACTGGACGGGCAGCGTGGTCATCTTCATGTTGCCCGAGCCGATGCCCTGGAGGCTCTTGGCGAAGCCCGACAGCTTGTTGACCGAGGCCAGCTCCGAGTCGGTGGTGAGCGCCTTGGTGGAGGTGTTCGCCAGGTCGTACAGCTTCTTCGGGTTGCCGAAGAGGTCGACGTGCTTGATCTGGTCCAGGAGCGCCTTGACGAACGCCTGCTGGAGCTTGATCCGGCCGAGGTCGCTGCCGTCGCCGACGCCGTGCCGGGTCCGTACCAGGCCCAGCGACTGCTCGCCGTTGAGGGTGTGCGGGCCCGCGTCCAGGTCCAGGTGGCTCTTGGGGTCGTGGATCGGCTGGGTGGTGGTGATGTCGACGCCACCGAGGTCGTCGATCAGCTGCTGGAAGCCGGCGAAGTCGACCTCGAGGAAGTGGTCCATGCGTATGCCGCTCATGGCCTCGACGGTCTTGATGGTGCAGGCCGGGCCGCCCGCCTCGTAGGCGCTGTTGAACATCGCCTCCTGGACGGCGGGGGTCTGCTTGCCGTCCTTGAGGCACGAGGGGCGGTGGACGAGCGTGTCGCGCGGGACGCTGATCACGCTGGCCTTCTTACGGCCCTTGTAGACGTGGACGATCATCGCGGTGTCGGAGCGCTGACCGCCCTCGTCCTTGCCGTACTTGGCGTTCTTCCCGGCCCGGGAGTCGGAGCCGAGGACGAGGATGTCCATGGAGCCGTTGTCGACGTTCTTGGGGCGGTCCGATCCCAGGGCCGCGTTGACGTCGACGCCGGTGAGGTTGCCGTTGAGCTTGTAGTAGAGGTACCCGGCCCCGGCGCCGCCGAGGACCAGGACGGAGGCGACCGACAGGACGGTGATGTGCGTGGCCCTGCGGCGGGCGCTGGGCCGTTTGCGGCGGCGGCCGGAGGGGCGGCTGGAGGCGCCTCCGCGGGCTCGGTGGCGGCCCGGGTTCACCGGCGTGCTCTGCTGGTCGTCAGCCATGTGCTCCTCAGTCCTCGTATCCCGGGTACCCCCTGCCGTCACGGTCAGGCGTGGCGTCGCGGATTCGACCTGACAGATGACAGGCCGAGCGCCAGGGTTGCATACGGAGTTCGGCTCGTTTTCATCTGGGCCGACCGGGGCGCCCTTCGTCCCGTTCGTCCGCCTTACCGCTCTCACCTGCGCTTTCGCAGGTGATAAGGGCATCGAGACCGTTCCGCGACTGTCCCTTTTGGTGTGGTTCACCTCTCACAAAAAACCGAGGCCTCCCCGCGCTGCGGGAAGGCCTCGGATGACGGAGCGTGATCGGCCCCGGGGAGATCCGTGAGCGGTCAGTCGCCGTTGTTGCCCGGAGTGGGCGTGGTCTTGGCGATCTGCATCAGGAACTCGGCGTTCGACTTCGTCTGCTTCATCTTGTCGAGCAGCAGCTCGATCGCCTGCTGCGAGTCGAGCGCGTGCAGCACCCGGCGCAGCTTCCAGACGATGTTCAGCTCCTCCGGCGCCAGCAGGATCTCTTCCTTACGGGTGCTCGACGGGTCGACGTCGACCGCCGGGAAGATGCGCTTGTCGGCGAGCTTCCGGTCGAGCTTGAGCTCCATGTTGCCGGTGCCCTTGAACTCCTCGAAGATCACCTCGTCCATGCGCGAGCCGGTCTCGACCAGCGCGGTGGCCAGGATGGTCAGCGAGCCGCCGTCCTCGATGTTCCGCGCGGCACCGAAGAACTTCTTCGGCGGGTACAGCGCGGTCGAGTCGACACCACCGGACAGGATGCGGCCGGAGGCGGGCGCCGCCAGGTTGTACGCGCGGCCCAGACGGGTGATGGAGTCCAGCAGCACGACCACGTCGTGGCCCAGCTCCACCAGCCGCTTGGCCCGCTCGATCGCCAGCTCGGCGACGGTGGTGTGGTCCTCGGCGGGACGGTCGAAGGTCGAGGAGATGACCTCGCCCTTGACCGAGCGCTGCATGTCGGTGACCTCTTCCGGCCGCTCGTCGACGAGGACGACCATCAGATGGCACTCGGGGCTGTTGCGGGTGATCGCGTTGGCGATCGCCTGCATGATCATGGTCTTACCGGTCTTCGGCGGGGCCACGATCAGACCGCGCTGGCCCTTGCCGATCGGCGCGACCAGGTCGATGATCCGGGTCGTCAGGCCCCCGGCCTCGCTCTCCAGCCGCAGCCGGTCCTGCGGGTAAAGCGGCGTCAGCTTGCCGAACTCGGGCCGCCCACGGCCGGTTTCGGGCGCCATACCGTTGACCGAGTCGAGGCGCACCAGCGCGTTGAACTTCTCGCGGCGCTCGCCCTCGCGCGGCTGGCGGACCGCACCGGTGACGTGGTCGCCCTTGCGCAGACCGTTCTTGCGGACCTGGGCGAGCGAGACGTACACGTCGTTCGGGCCCGGCAGGTAGCCGGAGGTCCGGATGAACGCGTAGTTGTCGAGGATGTCGAGGATGCCCGCGACCGGGATCAGGACGTCGTCCTCGGAGACCTGCGGCTCGTTGCCGAAGTCGTCACGGCCCCGGCGGCCACGGCGGTCGCGGTAGCGGCCGCGGCGCCCGCGGCGCCCGCCCTCGAAGTCGTCGTCCCCGTCGTCGGAGCGCTGCTGACCCTGGCCGCGCCCGTCGCGCTGCTGACGGCCGCCACCGCCCTGCTGGCCGTCGTCGCCCTTGCCGCCGCGGCCGCGGTCACGCTGGCCGCCGCGCTCACGGCGGTCGCCCTTCTGGCCGCGCTCCTGGCGGTCCTGACGGTCGCCGCCCTTGGCGCCCTTGCCCTCGGCGGAGTCCGCCGCCGCGTCGCCCTTGGCCTCGGAGCGGGCCGAGGTGTCGGTCCGGGTCTCCGTGCGGGTGTCGACCGCGGTGGCCGTGCCCCCCGCCTCGGCGGTGGCGGTGGCGGGCGCGGTCGCCCGGCGGCGACGGCGCTCACCGGCCGGCTGCTCGTCGGCGGCCGGCTCCCCGGACTGGCCCGGGATGTCGATCTGCGCCTGCGCCGCGGCCTTGTCCGCCTTGCCGCCCTTGGCGGCCCTGCCGGACTTCTCGGCATCGGCGGCCTGGTCGGCCTTGTCGGCCTTCCCTGCCTTCTCCTGCTTACCCGCGTCCGCGCTGTCGTCGCCCGTACGGGCCTTGGAGGTCGCACGGCGCTTCGGCTTGGTCACCCCCTCGGCGGCGGACGGGGCGGCCTCGGAGCCCTGGGCTCCGCCGCCGGATGCGGCCTGCTTCTCCTTGATGACCTCGATCAGCTGGCTCTTGCGCATCCGCGCGGTGCCCTTGATGCCCAGGCCCGAGGCGAGCTGCTGCAGCTCCGCCAAGACCATGGCGTCAAGGCCGGTGCCCGAGCGGCGTCGCCGCGGGGCAGTGCCAGTGGCAGCACCGGTGGCAGGCGCGGAAGCGTCCGTGGCGGGCGCGGCGGCATTGCCGACACCGCTGTCGGAGGTGCCGGAGGCGTTCACGCCCATCAGATCGGTGGTGTCGCTCACGAAGGGTCCTTCCCTGGAGCGGGCGTCGGCCTGTCTGGCTCGGCGACCGGTTGTGCTGTCCGGCTGTGGTCCTTCCGTTACGGACCGGGCCGGGGCGGTGGTCCGCCGGTACGGCGGAGAGAACATTCATGGTTCCGACGCGACGGAGTGTTCACTCGAATCCGCCACGCCGATTCCGGTGCGTGCACGACACTGCTCAGGCAGGCTGCTCAGGCAGTGTGGGAGGCTCCCGGAAGAAGGGTGGTCCCGGATGGGGACACTGAGCACTGCGCCTCCGCTTACATCCAAGAGGCTTCAAGTGCAGACTTGAGGTTAACACTACCGGATCCAACAAACATTCCCCCTCTCCAACCGGCAATCGAGTTGTGCGGGGCCCGGGGGGCGCCCCGGGCGGCTGGTCAGCTGAGCGGCAGGACGCTCGCCCCCCCGGCGTCGAGAGCCAGCCGGTTGGCCGCCCACCCCTCGCCCGCCAGCCGTGCGACCTTGTCGGCCGCACCGTCCTCGACCAGCGCGAGCACCGTGGGGCCCGCGCCGGAGACGACCGCGGGGACGCCGTCCGCACGCAGTCGGTGCACCAGGCTCACGCTGTCGGGCATCGCCGGAGCGCGGTATTCCTGGTGGAGCCGGTCCTCCGTCGCCGCGAGCAGCAGCTCCGGACGCCTGGTCAGGGCCTCCACGAGCAGGGCCGCCCGCCCCGCGTTGACGGCCGCGTCCACATGCGGAACGGTGCGCGGCAGCAGTCCGCGTGCGGTCTCCGTGAGCACCGGCTTCCCGGGCACGAAGACCACCGGAACGATGGAATCGGCAGGGTCCATCCTGATCGCCCGGGCGGCTCCCGCGTCCGTCCAGGCGAGGGTGAAGCCGCCGAGCAGACAGGCGGCCACGTTGTCGGGGTGGCCCTCGATCTCGGTGGCCAGCTCCACCAGCGCCTCGTCGTCGAGCTTCTCGGCGCCGCCTATCGTCACGGCGCGCGCGGCGGTGATACCGGCGCAGATGGCGGCGGAGGAGGAGCCGAGCCCGCGGCCGTGCGGAATGCGGTTGGCGCAGACCACCTCGAGGCCGCGCGGCTGCCCGCCCAGCAGGTCGAAGGCGGTACGGAGGGACCGTACGAGCAGATGGCTCTCGTCGCGCGGCAGGCTCTCGGCGCCCTCGCCCGCGATGTCGACGTGCAGACCGGAGTCGGCCACCCGGACCACCACGTCGTCGTAGAGCCCCAGGGCGAGACCGAAGGCGTCATAGCCGGGACCGAGATTGGCGCTCGAGGCGGGGACGCGCACTCGGACGGCGGCGGCGCGGAACGCTGGACCGGCCATCGCTCGATGACTCTCCTTGTGTGACGTGAGATTGCTCGAAGAGGTACGGAACACCGCGGGGGCCACCGTGACGGGACGGCGACGCCATGAACGCTCTGCGTCGGGGCGGATTCAGTACAGCCTATCGAAGGAAGGTTCTGTGGCGACATAGGGCGCACGGGAGGCGCACGATGCGTGTCGCACTCCCTGTCGTCGACCGGGTCCACTCTACTGGAGGGTTCCCCATGCCCTCATCGTTCCCGCGCATCTCGTCCACCACTCGAGTGGATCTTGAGATCACCCCACGGAGGGGAGGCGGCAGAAAGCGGGCACACGCCCCCTGACGTGGGCCGCAGCCGGGATCGCGGACCTCAAGGCGCGGACCCCGCACCCCTCCGCTCCGGGCCCGCACGGCCCCTCACGCGGAGATCCACGGGCCGGGCCGGGGACGCCGAAGACGGCACCCCGGCCCGCCGCGCGTGCTACGCCAGCCCGAGCCGTACGGCCGCCGCGTCGGCGTCCACCGGCACGATGACCGGCTGCGGGGCGCCCGCGACCGCCCAGTCGGGGTCCTTCAGTCCGTTGCCGGTCACCGTGCACACGATGCGCTGGCCCGGGTCGACCTTGCCCTGCTCGGCCGCCTTCAGCAGCCCGGCCACGCTCGCCGCGGAGGCGGGCTCGACGAAGACGCCCTCCTGGGAGGCGAGCATCCGGTAGGCGGCGAGGATCTGACGGTCGGTCACCTCGTCGATGAACCCGCCCGACTCGTCCCGCGCCCGCTCGGCCTGCGTCCAGGACGCCGGGTTGCCGATCCGGATCGCGGTGGCGATGGTGGCCGGCTCCTTGACCGGCTCGCCGCGCACGATCGGGGCCGAGCCCGCCGCCTGGAAGCCCCACATCCGGGGGGTACGGGAGGCCGGGCCGCCCTCGGCCGCGTACTCCTGGTAGCCGCGCCAGTAGGCGGTGATGTTGCCCGCGTTCCCGACCGGCAGGACGTGGATGTCGGGCGCGTCGCCGAGCATGTCCACGATCTCGAAGGCCGCGGTCTTCTGCCCCTCGATACGGGCCGGGTTGACCGAATTGACCAGCGCCACCGGGTACTTCTCGGACAGGCCGCGCGCGAGCGTCAGGCAGTCGTCGAAGTTGCCGTCGACCTGGAGGATCTTCGCGCCGTGCACCAGCGCCTGGCCCATCTTGCCCAGCGCGATCTTGCCCTGCGGGACCAGCACCGCGCAGACCATCCCGGCCCGTACCGCGTACGCCGCGGCCGAGGCCGAGGTGTTTCCGGTGGAGGCGCAGATGACGGCCTTCGCGCCGGCCTCCTTGGCCGCGCTGATCGCCATCGTCATGCCGCGGTCCTTGAAGGACCCGGTGGGGTTGGCGCCCTCGACCTTGAGGTGGACCTCGCAGCCGGTGCGCTCGGAGAGCACCTGCGCGGGTACCAGCGGCGTCCCGCCCTCGCGGAGGGTGACGACGGGGCTCGTCTCGCCGACCGGGAGGCGGTCGCGGTACTCCTCGATGATGCCGCGCCAGCCGTGCCACTGGCGGGTGCCGGACGTGCGAGGCCCGGCGTCAGCAATTGCGTTCATGATTTCCCTTTTTCTCCGCTCGCCCTCTACTCGGCCTCTGCTCCGCCTCTGTGGGCCCGGCCTGCTGGTTCGGCCTGCTCGGCCCGGCCCGCTGCCGGCCCGGCCCGCTATTCGCCCTCGACCCGCATGATGCTCGCGACATCACGGACGGTGTCGAGCCGGCGCAGTGTCTCGACGGTCGCCGAGAGCGCGGCATCGCTCGCGCGGTGGGTCACGACGACGAGGGACGCCTCGCCGTCCTTCCCCTGCTGGCGGACCGTATCGATCGACACGCCGTGCTCGGCGAAGACTGTCGCGACCTGAGCGAGAACACCCGGTTTGTCGGCGACATCGAGGCTGATGTGGTAGCGCGTGACGACCTGCCCCATGGGGCTCACGGGCAGCCGGCTGTACGCCGACTCGCCCGGCCCGGTGGTGGCACCCAGCTTGTTGCGGCACGCCGCGACCAGGTCCCCGAGGACGGCCGAGGCGGTCGGCGAACCGCCCGCGCCCGGCCCGTAGAACATCAGCTGACCCGCGGCGTCGGCCTCCACGAAGACCGCGTTGTACGCCTCGCGGACCGAGGCCAGCGGATGGGCCAGCGGAATCATCGCCGGGTGCACCCGCGCGGTCACCGACCGGCCGTCGGCGGCCCGCTCGCAGATCGCCAGCAGCTTGACGGTGCACCCCATGCGCTTGGCGGAGGCGATGTCGGCGGCGGTCACCTCGGTGATGCCCTCACGGTGCACATCGTCGAGGGTGACCCGGGTGTGGAAGGCGATCCCGGCCAGGATCGCGGCCTTGGCGGCGGCGTCGAAGCCCTCCACGTCGGCGGTCGGGTCGGCCTCGGCGTACCCGAGGGCGGTGGCCTCGTCCAGCGCCTCGGAATACCCGGCTCCGCTGCTGTCCATCCGGTCGAGGATGAAGTTCGTGGTGCCGTTGACGATGCCGAGGACGCGGTTGATGTTGTCGCCGGCCAGCGACTCGCGCAGCGGCCGCACCAGCGGGATCGCGCCCGCGACGGCCGCCTCGTAGTAGAGGTCCGTGCCGCGCTCCTGGGCGGCGGCGTGCAGCGCCGCGCCGTCCTTGGCGACCAGCGCCTTGTTGGCCGACACCACGCTCGCGCCGTGCTCGAAGGCGGTGGTGATCAGCGTACGGGCGGGCTCGATCCCGCCGATGACCTCGACGACCACGTCGATGTCCCCGCGCTTGACCAGGGCGGTCGCGTCGGTGGTCACCAACTCGGCCGGTACGCCCTCGCGGACCCGCCCTGGGCGGCGCACCGCGATCCCGGCCAGCTCGACGGGAGCGCCGATGCGCGCCGCGAGGTCGTCCGCGTGCGTCGTCATGATGCGCGTCACCTCTGAGCCGACGACTCCACAGCCCAGCAGCGCCACTTTCAGCGGACGCGTACGCATCATCCGACCTCGCTTCTCATCCATCTAGGTGGTGCACCAGTCTCATGCACTGGACGGGGTTTCCAGGCCCCGGGTCCAGTATCCGAGATTTATTTCTCGGCGATCGATCTACGCCGACCGATCCCGCTAACCGACGTCGAGCCGCAGAAGATCCTCCTCCGTCTCCCGGCGGACGATCTCCCGCGCCTCACCACCCCGGACGGCGACGACCGGCGGACGCAGCGCGTGGTTGTAGTTGCTGGCCATCGAGCGGCAGTACGCACCCGTCGCCGGGACGGCGATCAGGTCCCCGGGCGCCAGGTCGGCGGGCAGAAAGGCGTCCCGCACGACGATGTCGCCGGACTCGCAGTGCTTGCCGACGACCCGGGACACCATCGGCTCGGCCGTGGACGAACGGGAGACCAACGCCACCGAGTACTCCGCATCGTAGAGCGCCGTACGGATGTTGTCGGACATGCCCCCATCGACGCTGACGTACGTCCGCAGTCCCGGCAGCTCCTTGACCGTACCCACTTCGTACAGCGTGAACGCCGTCGGCCCGACGATCGCCCGCCCCGGCTCGACGGACAGCCGCGGCACCGCGAGCCCCGCCGCCTCGCATTCACGGTGGACGATCTCCCGCAACGCCTTCGCGATGTCCTCCGGCTCCCTCGGATCGTCGTCCGGCGTGTACGCGATGCCGAGGCCGCCGCCGAGGTCGATCTCGGGCAGCTCCACCCCGTGCTCGTCCCGGACCTCCTTGAGCAGCCCCACGACGCGGTGCGCGGCGACCTCGAAGCCGGAGGTGTCGAAGATCTGCGACCCGATGTGCGAGTGCACGCCGATCAGCTCGAGCCCGTCGAGCTTCAGCGCCCGCCGCACCGCCTCGGCCGCCTGCCCGCCCGCGAGCGGAATGCCGAACTTCTGGTCCTCGTGGGCGGTCGCGATGAACTCGTGCGTATGGGCCTCGACGCCGACCGTGACCCGGATCTGCACCTTCTGCCGCGTGCCCAGCCGCTGCGCGATGTGCGCGACGCGGACGATCTCCTGAAAGGAATCGAGCACGATGCGCCCGACGCCCGCGCTCACGGCCCTTTCGATCTCCCTGCCGCTCTTGTTGTTCCCATGCAGCGCGATCCGCTCCGCGGGCATCCCGGCGGCGAGCGCGGTGGCCAGCTCCCCCTCGGAGCAGACGTCGAGGTTCAGCCCCTCCTCGTGCAGCCAGCGCACCACGGCGCGGCAGAGGAACGCCTTCCCGGCGTAGAACACGTCCGCGTCCTCCCCGAACGCCTCCCGCCAGGCCCGGCAGCGGGCGCGGAAGTCGTCCTCGTCGAGGAAGTACGCGGGCGTCCCGAACCGCTCGGCGAGCGTGGCGACGTCGATCCCGCCGACGCTCACCACTCCTTCGTCATTCCTGGTGACCGTGCGGGACCAGACCCGGGCATCGAGCTGATTGAGATCGGCGGGCGGCGCGGCGTAGTGCCCCTCGGGCAGAACATCGGCGTGACGGGGCCCGGCGGGGTGGGCGGAACGGCTCATGCTGTCTCTCTCATTGATCAAATGCGTTTCGGGGCGCTGATGCCAAGCAGGCGGAGGCCATTGGCGAGCACGATGCCGGTGGCCTCGGCGAGACGTTTTCGCCGCGTACCAGCAAGGAACGCATCGGCGGTGGCAACAAGATGCCGCGCGACCCGATCGGGCGCACGGTGCCGGGCAGCAGCCTCGACGACACGAGGAAAGTCGCCGAGCAATCCAAGCAGCACCGCATCATCGGCGCCCTCTCCCCCGTCGACTGCACCCTCGACGGCCCGATGCGCCAGTGCATGCGCATACCGCACCCGGAAGAGCGGATTCCCCTCCCGCTGCGACAGCAGACGACCGGGATCAAGATCCGGAAGGTCATGCGCGGCAGCCCGCAACAACCCCCACCGAGCAGCATCAGAACCAAGCCGAGTAAGCAGCTCACGAGCGCCCGCCCCGGCACCCCGCACAGCGACAACCTCCCCGCCGACCTCTACGTCGACGGACCCCCCACACCCCTCGACAAGCCCGATGACCACATGCAGCACCAGCGCCGCCCGCACCTCGTCGGCGGGCGCGAAGCGCGCGTGCACCCCCGCGAGCCCATCCCCCAGCCCGTACGCGCCACCCTGCTCCAGCACGCCCCCGAGCAGCTGGTCGTGCGCCTCGGCCTCAAGGGTGATGTTCAAGAACCCAGGCCCAGCGATCTCCACGGCCGCGATCCCAGGCGTCCCGGCGAGCCGCCGCCGCAACACCTCGGCAATGCCCGCGGCAGCCCCCGGCCCCCGCCCCCGAGCGAGCTGCAACGCCACGTTGGTCGCGTAATCCCCGCACCCGGGCCGCGGCGGGGTCTGCACCTTCACCCGCTCCGGCACGTCGACACACAGCTCGTCGGCCTCGACGGCACGACGCACGGTGTGCAGCACAGTGCGGGAGAGCTGGGCGGGTGTCACGGCACCAGCGTATGGGAGGAGGGGGGTGCCTCCGCGAACCGGTTTCGCCCCTCGGACCACCACGCACCGTCTCGCGGAGGCTGCGGGCTCAGGAGGCCCACCGACCAACCCACGACCTCGGCTAGCCGGTGGGCCCCACAGCCGGCTCAGCATCACCGGGCGCCGCCGCCCCAGCGGTCCCTCGCTTCATCAGCCGCCCCACGAGCGTCACCAACTCGGCGGGCTCGAAGGGTTTCGCCAGAAAGGCGTCCACCCCCAGCGCCTGCCCCCGGTCCACCTCCACCTGCGTACACGCACTGATCATCGCGACCGGCACCTGCCGGGTCCGCGCGTCAGCACGCAACCTGGACGCCGTCTGCAGCCCATCCAGTCTGGGCATCACGACGTCGAGAGTGATCACATCGGGCCGCACCTGGTGAACGATCTCCAGGCACTCGGCACCATCGGCCGCGGTCACGACCTCGAAGCCCTCCAGCTCGAGGTTGACCCTGATCAGCTGCCGGATGACCTTGTTGTCGTCGACGACAAGGACCCGGCCGGACAAGCCAGGCACACCCTGAAGAGTAGGCGCGCCCCCGCCCCCGCGTCCGCGTTTTGCCCACTTCCACCACGTGAGAGGGACCTTCCCCCCACTCCCCTGCACCCCGCCCTCCCCATGCGGTATACCCCCTCCGCTCCCACCCGCCCCCTCTCTCGCCTGCCTCCCGCCCCTCCCCCGATAAGCGTTCATGAGCACCCTCTGCGAGCTGATAGTGTTCTACCTGTCGCCGCGAGACAGCAGCGACGGGCAAGCCCCCGTAGCTCAGGGGATAGAGCAACGGCCTCCGGAGCCGTGTGCGCAGGTTCGAATCCTGCCGGGGGCACCTCGAAGAAGGTGCCAGCAGACCCCGCCATCAGCCACAACGCTGGATGCGGGGTCTTCGCGTATGCACAACCGGACGCCGACGAGCGCAGTCCCGCGCCAGGTCCTGTAGACGGGTGTGGCCCACCCCTCCAGATTGAAGACACGGACGCCACGGCCATTGAAGAATGAGGGCCATGGTCGCAATCATCCGCACGGATGCCAGAGAAGAGGAACACATCGAGTCGTGGTGGCGCCCACGAGCGGACGGCAGCGCGCCTCGATGGGTTACGACGCAGTATCACGAGCACTGGCGAGGTAGGCACGTCACCCTGGTCGTCACGGGATCCCATCGAGGCGACCCTCGCGTGACCTATGTTGCACGGGCCAGCAAGGTGCCCGGTCCCGGAGATGACCTGAAGAGGCGCATTGAGGTAACGCGCCCCTACCGCCTGGCCTCACCAGTTCCATGGTCGGCACTCGAGGAAGCAGTCCCTCCGCTCTCTCGGCGATATCTGTTGCGTGATGGCGCCCTCCCTGACGGCGCCGGTAAGCACGTACTGCGAGCCCTGCGGCAACTGGCCAGCGATGTGGGTCCCCATCTTGAAGCTCTCGGAGCAAGGGACGAGTCCACAGCCGCGGACACACCCGCCGCCAAGTTGTTGATTGACGAGCGTGACGCGAGCCTCACCTCATTTCGCATGGCAGATTTCGACCCAGCGGAACTCGTTGATTGGGACGCATCCGGCGAAGCCGACGTTCCCTTCATCGCCCGGCTCCAGACACGCAACGGCCCCGCTCATGAGGACGACCTAATCGCGCATGACTCACGCCGATTTGGCGACTGGCTAGGACCAGAGGACTGGCTGCAGAGGTCAGCTTGGGCCGGATTCAGACAAGGGGACCAACGCCTTGTCATCTACAACGCGAATCGGAAAGCCGCAGAAAAGACACTCGGCGTCGATCTCATCTATTACCACGAGACGCGCGACTGCTTCGTGTTGGTTCAATATAAAAGGATGTCGAAAAGCGGAACTTCCGAATGGCGCTACTATCCGAGCAGCGACAGCAACCTTACTGAACAGCTTGAACGCATGCGGGAAATCGACACCGAATGCGACAAGCTGAGGCGCGACACAGACGACTATCGCCTCAGCGCTAAACCTTCATGGCTCAAGCTATGCCAAGGTGACTCCCTCATGACAGACGCAAGAACTCTGACACCCGGCATGTACCTAGCGCGCGAGCACTTTGATCAACTCCACAAGAAAATTCAAGACGCAGGGCAACCGAAATCCTTCAGCCGCAAAACAGTTGAGCGTTACCTCGACAATACCGAGTTCACTGACCTTGTCGCCGGCGGGTGGGTGGGGACAGCTGGCTTTGGATCAGAAGGAGTGCAACGACAACTCAAATTGAGTCTCGATGGCAGTCGAGAAGTAGTGTTCGCAGCAGTGTCCGGTCCTTCTCCATCTAAGCCCCAACGAATGCAGCGACGTCGAGACAGGGGCTCAACCGCCCAGCGTCCGTAATGGCCTCACGCCTCGCCCCCACACGCACAAAGACTGACGCCCGTCCCGGGCCGCACGCTTCATCACGTCCATCCAGCCATCTCCACGCCATCAGGAGGTGGTCTAGCGTGACGATGAGCAGTTGAGTAATGACCCTTGCGCACTCCGTCTCCGAAGGAGAGGCCCCACGTGCACATCGCGCCCCTCAGCCCCGAGGACCCGACCGAGCTCGGCGGCTACGAGTTGCTCGGCAGGATCGGGCACGGCGGCATGGGGCAGGTGTATTTGGGGGAATCGCCGGGCGGGGAACCGGCCGCCGTCAAGGTGATCAAGCCGTCTGTCGTGGACTCAGAGACGCGGCAGAGGTTCGCGCAAGAAGTGGAGATCCTCAAGGCGGTCTGGGGCGCGCGGATCGCCGCCTTGATGGACGCCGACGTGGAGTCGGACCCGCCATGGTTGGCCACGGAATACGTCGAGGGGCTGGACTTGAGCCGGCATGTGGGCACTCACGGTCCGTTGTCCGCCCTGCTCACCGCCTCTCTGGGCGCGACGCTCGCCGAGGCGCTGGCAACCGTGCACAAGCAGGGTCTGCTCCACCGCGACCTCAAGCCCGCGAATGTGCTTCTCGGCCCGAACGGCCCGAAGATCATCGACTTTGGGCTTGCGGTGTTCGCCGAGTCGAGCGTGTCGCTGACTTCCCCGAACACGGTCGTCGGGACGCCCTCCTGTATGCCGCCCGAGCAGGCGAACGGCGAAAGGCCGCTGACTCCTGCGGTCGACGTGTACGCGCTGGGTGCCGTGCTGCTGTTCGCCACCTCGGGCCACCTTCCCTATCGGGCCGACAACATCCACGTCCTGTTCCATCAGATCATCGATCCCGCGACCGCTCCGGATCTGTCCGGGGCTCCGGAGGAGCTGGTGCCGCTGCTGACGGCGATGCTGGCCCATCAGGCGCAGGACCGGCCCCCGCTCGACGATGTGGTGCGACGGTGCCGGACTCTGATCGAAGCGCAGGGGCTGAAGGTTGCCCAGGCGCGGCGCAGGCTCACTAGCTACACAGCCGCTCCGGCGCACCTCCTGGACGAGTTGCTCGCCGTGCCCCGAGCCGAGGCGTCCTCGCAGGCGGGCTCGAATGACCTGCGCGTCCCGGAGTCCCAGGCACACTCGGAGGCGGCCAACGCCCCGGCAGACGCTCCGCCCGGGCGACAGCAGCCACCAGTACCGCCTCCCGCCGCCCCGAACCGCGCTGCCGCAGACGCCCCCGCCGCACGGCCTCCCGTCCGCCCGCAGGGCCGCAGCGGCACCGGACGACGGTCACTGCGGCACAGTGCCCAGGCCCGTATCACCGCACAGCGGCTGCGCGAGGCATACGCCGCCAGTGCGTCCTTCTGACCCATACGCCCGTCTGACTAGCGATACTGAACAGGCCCTTGACGGGCCCCACGTACGAACGAACTGCATCAGGAGGCCACGGGTGACCCCCGTCCAGACCAGCGCAGAGCTCAGCGGCGCCACAGCGGACCGGACGGTGCAGGAGCAGTACCCGGCCGGTGCCCAAGTCCTCGTACGGGACGAGGAGTGGCTGGTCAGGAGCTCCGTGCCGACGACGGACGACGGCACCAAGCTTGAGGTCGTCGGGGTGTCGGAGTTCGTACGCGACCAGGAGGCCGTCTTCTTCTCGGGCCTGGACCGGATCGAGCTGCTGGACCCGCGTGATACCCAGCTGGTGCGGGACGACTCGCCGAACTACCGGCGCTCCCGCCTGTTCCTGGAGGCGGTGTTGCGCCGCACGGCGCTGCCCCAGTCCGAGCGCCGCCTCGCCCTGGCCGACTCCTTCCTGCTGGACTCCCTCCCCTACCAGCGGCGACCCGCCGAGCTGGCCCTGTCCGGCGCCAACCTGCGACCGCGTCTGCTGATCGCCGACGTGGTGGGCCTGGGCAAGACCCTGGAGATCGGCCTGACGCTCGCCGAGCTGATCCGCCGCGGCCGGGGCGAGCGCATCCTCGTCGTCACCCCACAACATGTGCTGGAGCAGTTCCAGCAGGAGCTGTGGACACGGTTCTCCATCCCCCTGGTACGGCTGGACTCGGTCGGCATCGAGCGGATCCAGCGGGAGATCCCGGCCGGCCGCAACCCCTTCACCTCCTTCAAGCGGGTCATCGTCTCCATCGACACCCTGAAGAACGCCGACCAGTACCGGCACCATCTGGAGCAGATCCGCTGGGACGCCGTCGTCATCGACGAGTCGCACAACCTGATCAATCGCGGCTCCCTGCGCAACCAGCTGGCGCAGATCCTCGCCCCCCGCACCGACGCCCTGATCCTGGCCTCCGCCACCCCGCACAACGGCGACGCGAGGTCGTTCGCCGAGCTGATCGGCCTGCTGGACCCGGCTGCGATCCGCGACCCGGAGAACTACCACGCCGACGACATCAGGCACCTGTTCATCCGCCGCACCAAGATCAGCCCCGAGGTCCGCGAGCAGATGAAGGGCCAGTGGGCGGACCGCGGTCCCTCACAGTCGGTGCGCTGCGCGGCGACCCCCGCCGAGGAGAAGATCTTCGAGGAGCTGGCGTCCGTCTGGCTCCCCCACGACGGCAGCCCCTCGGTCAGCTCGGTCCCCCTCTTCCCGTACACGCTGCTGAAGTCGTTCCTGTCCTCCCACGCGGCGCTGAGGGCCACCGTCTCCGCCCGCGTCAAAACCCTGGAGAAGAAGGACGACCCGCGGGCCACGGCTGCCGAACTGACCGCCCTGGGCCGGTTGTCGGAGCTGGCCGCCGATCTCACCGAGTCCGACTCCGCGAAGTTCTCCGCCCTGGTGCGCCAGCTCAAGGAGGAGATCGGTGTCGGCCCCACCTCCGACGCACGGGTCGTGGTCTTCTCCGAGCGCGTCCAGACCCTGGAGTGGCTGGCGAGGGTGCTCCCGGCCGCACTCGGCTTCAAGGGCCGGGCGGCCCGCGACTGCGTCCGCGTCATGCACGGTGGCCTCTCCGACGAGCAGCAGATGGCCCGGGTGGAGGAGTTCGGCCTGGCCGACACGCCCGTACGGGTGCTGCTGACCGGCGATGTGGCCTCCGAGGGCGTCAACCTGCACCGCCAGTGCCACCAGCTGGTGCATTACGACGTGCCGTGGTCGCTGATCCGCATCGAGCAGCGCAACGGCCGTATCGACCGGTACGGGCAGGCCCGGCCGCCGCAGTTCCGCGCGCTGATCCTGACCAGCGAGGTCGAGGGCGCCAAGGACGACACGGTCGTCGCCGAGCGGCTGCTGGGCCGTGAGGACGAGGCCCACCGCTCACTGGGCACGGCGGAGGCCGTGACCGGCCTGTACCGGGCGGAGGTGGAGGAGAAGTCCCTCATCCAGGACCTGCTACGCGGGAAGACCGTGGACGAGTCGCTGGACTCCCGCCGCCCCGGCGCGGACGACGTAGACACGGGCATGGACGACTTCCTGGCCGACTTCTTCGGCCCGGTCGGTGAGGAACCGGCGGACCAGGCCGACCCGGCGGACTCCGCGGGTACGAGCAGGCCGGACGCCGCCTCGGCGGCTCCAGGGCGCGCCACCGGATCGGCCGTGCTCCCCCGTCTCTTCGACTCGACCGCACACTTCCTGGACGAGGCGCTGGGCGAGGTCTACCCCGACGCCCACACCCGGCTGGAGCTGGACCGCGACCCGCAGTCGGGGCTGCTCTCCTTCCAGCCTCCCGCGGATCTCGTCCACCGCCTCAAGGCCCTGCCGATGGACTACCTCCGCGAGCAGCGGCTGCGCGAGCGGCTTCTCGTCACCTTCAACCGCCGCCTCGCGGAGCACTCCCTCCAGCGGGCCCGCGAGTCGTCCACGTCCAGCTGGCCGGAGATCTCCCTGCTGACGGACCTGCATCCGGTCGTCGAATGGCTCACCGACAAGGTCCTCGTCCGCCTGGGCCGCCAGGAGGCTCCGATGATCACCGCGAACGTGGCGGAGCCGATCTACCTCGTCCAGGGCGTGTACTCGAACAAGCTCGGCAAGCCCACGGTCGTCAAGTGGATGGGGGTCACGCGCAGGGGCGCGGTCGACGACGACATGGTGTCGTTGCTGCGCCGCTGCGGGGTCGACCCGAGCATGGCCAACAAGCGTCACTACCGCGACCCCGAGCCCCTGCGCGAGGCCCTGCCCGACATCCTCGGCACGGCGGAGGCGTTCCTCGACGAGCACCGCGACGCCTGGGACGAGCCGCTGCGCGAGCCCATCGCGGAGTACAAGAGCCGGCTCGCCACCTGGCACCAGCCGACCCTCGCCGGGGAGCGCGCCAAGGAGCGCCTGGCCGACCTCGCCGACTCCCTGCTGACGACCGGCCGGCCGCTGCTGCGGGTCCTGGCGGTTCTCCTGCCCGACCCCGATCGCAAGCCGGACGCCGCCCGCAAGCGCGACCCTGATGAGCCGCCGCCCGTCGTCCTCGGTCCCCCGCCGCTGTCCGTGCCCGCCGCTTGGTGGCTCTCCGCCCCCGTGACCCGCTGAGAGAAGCTGTCATGACGTACGACTCCCTGGTCAACCGCGGCGACTACTTCTCGGCCCACTACCTGGCCGAGGTCTTGCCCAAGGACCTCAAGTCGGGCCTGCTGCAAACGTGGAAGGAGCGCGAGGAGGCAGCGAAGCCCTCCGCGCGGACCGACGGCACCCCGGAGCCCGGAGTGCCCGAGGCAGCAGCGCCCGGTGGCGGTGAACTGCCCGTGACGCCCAGGGCCGGGCTGCGAGAGCTGCGCCGCTCCTACTTCAGGGCCCGCTCCTTCTTCGCCCTCCCCGAGGACGAGGACGGCATCGTCGCCGTACGAGACACCGACGACGACGCGCTGACGTACGACGCGCCGGAGTGGCGGGAGCGGGTGCGGGCCCTCAACGCCGAGGTGCTGCGCGCCCTCGGATACGACGCGAAGCCGCGCACCCTCACGGTGGAGCGCGCGCGGCAGACGTACGAGATTCCGGTCGCGCACGCCGAGAAGGGCCTGGTCGCCCTGGACTGCGGCTGGGCGGCCGAACCGGACGCCGCCCTCGACTCCGAGGGGCGCGGACGGCTGTTGGAGGAGGTCGTGCTCGACGGCCCGGCCCCCGTCGCCACGGGCTCGAAGCTGGCCTCGTTCCTGTTCGTCTGCGAGGAACCACCCCGGTACGTGCTGCTCCTCGGCGGCGGGGTGATCGTCCTCGCCGACCGCGCGGTGTGGGGCGAGGGCCGCTACCTCGCGGTCTCCCTGGACACGGCCTTGCAGCGCAACGACACCAGGGCGGGCGGCGAACTCGACACCGTGGCCGCGCTGTTCGGCGCGGACTCGCTGCGCACCCCGGAGGAAGGCGGCGAGAACCCCCTCGCCGAGCTCCTCGGCAAGTCCGCGAGGCACGCGGTGGGCGTCTCCAGCGATCTGCGCGACGGGCTGCGGACGAGCGTCGAGCTGATCGCCAACGAGGTGCTGGCCCGGCTGCGCGAGCAGGGCATCCGCCCCGAGGACATCGGCGAGCTCCAGGAGCTGGGCCGCCAGTTGACCCGCGAGTCACTGCGCTACCTGTACCGCATCCTGTTCCTGCTGTACGCCGAGGCCCGCCCTGAGCTGGGCATCCTGCCCGCCGACTACCCGGAGTACCAGCAGGGGTACGGACTGGGCCGGCTCGGCGAGCTGATCGCCGACCGGCAGCCGGTCGGCGAGAAGGCCCGCGAGGGCGTCTATCTGTACGAGTCCCTGGACCTGCTCTTCCGCAAGGTGCAGGACGGCTACCGCCCGCGCCGCACCCACGGTGTGGAGGCGGATCCGGTGGACGTGAAGGCCAGCGAGGACATCGGCCTGCGCTTCGAGCCGCTGCACAGCAAGCTGTTCGAGCCGGAGGCGATCCGCCTGATCGGCGCCGACACCCTCCCCGACCCCCGCCACGACTCCGACGAGGCCCTCGCCCGGGGCGAGTCCGTCCGCTACCTCGACACGCGGCTGCGCAACGCCGCGCTGTACGAGGTGCTGCACCGCCTGATGATCACGCAGGGGAAGAGGGGCAAGCGCGGCGGCTTCATCTCGTACGCCCAGCTCGGCATCAACCAGCTCGGCGCGGTGTACGAGGGCCTGATGTCGTACAGCGGCTTCATCGCGGGCGAGGAGCTGTACGAGGTCGCCAAGGGCGGCGACCCGAAGGACGGCTCCTGGCTGGTGCCGAAGTCGAAGATCGAGGAGTACGAGGACGCGGTCTTCGTCACCCGGCGCGACCGGGACACGGGCGAAGTGCTGCGGGCCCGGTACGCGCCTGGTGAGTTCGTGTACCGGCTGTCGGGCCGCGATCGCCAGACCTCGGCCTCGTTCTACACGCCCGAGTCGCTGACCAAGGTCACCGTGCAGCTGGCCCTCCAGCACCGGCTGGACCAGGACGGCACGGACACCGAGGCCCGGGAGCTGCTGGACTGGCGGATCTGCGAGCCGGCGCTCGGCTCCGGCGCGTTCCTCAACGAGGCGATCAACCAGGTCGCGGCGGAGTATCTGCGGCGCAGGCAGGGCGAGCTGGGGCGGTCGATCGACACTGAGCAGTACGCCGTGGAGCTGCAGAAGGCCAAGGCGTACATCGCCCTGCACAACTCGTACGGCGTCGACCTCAACGAGACGGCCGTGGAGCTGGCCGAGGTCTCCTTGTGGCTCAACACCATGCACCCCGGCATGGAGGCCCCCTGGTTCGGCCTCCACCTGCGGCGCGGCAACTCGCTGATCGGCGGGCGGCGCGAGGTGTACGCGGCCGATCGGTTGAAGAAGGGCGGCTGGCTGGGGGCAACCCCGGAGCCCTTCCCGCTAGCGGACGCGCTGGGGGGTGAAGAGCTGCCGGAGGGGGCGGTGCACCACTTCCTGCTCCCGGCGAAGGAGTGGGGCGCGGTCGCGGCCGAGAAGGAGGCAAAGGCGCTCGCGCCGGAGGCGGCGAAGGCGCTGGCCGCGTGGCGGAAGGCGATCACGAAGTCGCCGACGGCCAAGCAGACGGCCCGCCTTCAGGGGCTGGCCCGGCGGGCCGAGTACCTGTGGGATCTGGTGGTACAGCGGCTGGAGTTGTCCGAGCGGGACATCTCCCGGCGGATCGGCGTATGGGGCGCGGAGGACGACTGGCTACGGAAACCGGAGGTCGCGGTGCAGCGGGAGGCTGTGCTGGCGGATCTGCTGGCGGCCGACACCCCGTACTGGCGGCTGAAGACGCTGATGGACGCATGGTGCGCGCTGTGGTTCTGGCCGGTGCAGAGTGCTTCGCTGCTGAACGGTACGCATGAGCAGTACGCGCGGGCGGAGGCGCTGGCGGAACGGGCGGCGGAGTTCGAGGCGGGGGTGGGGTCGGTTCCGGCTGCGGCTGGTGACGGCGCCGAGGGCGATGAGGAGGGCTCCGGTGTCCTGATGGCCTGGGAGGCGGACGCGCTGCCCGGCTTCGCGGCGGAAACGCAGCAGTTGACGCTGACCCGCGACTCGGTGTCCCGCCGCCGCAAGGGCCGCCGCGAGGAGCGGATCAAGGGGCAGCGTCGGCCGGTCATCCCGCTGGCCGATCTGGACGACTGGCTCGACTTCGCGGAAGCGTTGCTGGGCACGCAGGACGTGCCGGAAGAGTCGCTGGTGTCGACCTTCGAGACGCTGGACGACCTGTACGTGTACGAGGAGGAGCTGCCCGAGTGGATGGGCATGGACCGCTTCCAGTGGCTGGGGACCCGGTTCCCTTGGACGGCGGTCGCGAAGGATGTCGCGAAGGCGCAGGGGTTTTTCCACTGGGAGTTGGAATTCGCGCAGGTGTTTGCGCGGGGTGGGTTTGATCTGCAGGTGGGGAATCCGCCGTGGGTGAGGCCGAGGTGGCAGGAGGACGTGGTCCTGGCGGAGTTGGAGCCGTGGTTCGTACTGGCGGAGAAGCCTAGCGCGGCAGAATGGCGCCTCCGCAAGGAAGACGTGCTGGCTACGCGCGTGGATGACCATGGTTTCCTCCTCAACGAGCTGGCCGCCCATTCGGGAGCCGTCGCCACACTTGGCAGCCCAACTATGTATCCGCTTCTGGTTGGCACACAGGGCGACCTATACCGGGCGTTCATGGCTCGGGTTTGGCAGCACACTGCACCGCATGGCAGTGCAGGCCTAATCCACCCGGACACCCATTTTGGTGGCGTACGCGAGGGTGTCATCCGAGCCGCCGCGTACCGACATCTCCGGATTCACGCGCATTTTGTTAACTCGGCGAACTGGGCGTTTGAGGACCTTTCCCGTGCCCAGGAATTCGGAATGCACGTATACGGAACGCCGCAAGATCCCTACTTTCTGCACCTGAGCCAACTCCGTGATGCCGAGGTGCTGCCTGATTCCCTGATTCACAACGGACAAGGCCCAACGCCCGGAATCAAACACAATGGCTCATGGGATATCCGACCGCACCGCGACCGCGTGGTGCGCGTGGACAGCGCCTTGCTAGCAAGTTGGCACGCCTTGACGGGCTCGGCAGGTGGAGCAACACAGACCCCGCTGCTCTATCCGGTCCTCGTCAGCGAGCAAGGGGCAATCGAGGCGCTGGCTGCCTATCACAGCAGTCTGGCCGATTATGGACCGCTGATCACAAGGGGATACGACGAAGCTGGTGCCAAGAAGGACGGACTGATCCGCTGGGGCAACCAGAGCGTTTCCGAGCTTGGCGACGTCATCCTCCAAGGCCCCCACTTCGCATCCGCGCTTCCCTTCTCGAAGGAACCGAGGGTTCCCTGCCGGAGCAACCGGGATTGGGAATTTCTCGCGCCGACAGAATTGCCCGAGGCGTATACTCCCGTGACCAACTACGTGCGGGCCACCGACGAGGCCACGTACATGGCAGCCCAGGACTCCTGGCTCGGGAAGCCGTACACGACATATTTTCGTCTGGCCTGGCGAGTCATGATTCCCTCCGACAACAGTCGCAGCTTGCAGGCCGCCCTCCTCCCGCCTGGGCCCGCTCACGTCCACAACGTGCATTCGGCAATCCAGGAGGATGACCGGCTGACCACCCTGAACGCGGGCTTCTGGGCAACGCTGCTGCTTGACTACGTATTGCGTATCACCGGCCGCTCGCACCTCCAAGTCGCCGAAGCCCGCAAGATGCCAGCCCCCGACCCGAATCATCCCCTTGCCCCCGCCCTACTTCTCCGCACTCTCCGCCTGAATGCCCTCACCTCCCACTACGCCCCCCTTTGGATGGATCTATTCGATTCCCAGTGGGCGGGGGACGAGGAGTGGGCCAACCCCCATTGGCCCCGCCTCAACCCCCTCGCCGCCAGCCTCAAGCCGACCTGGGAGTACGCCACCCCCCTCCGCTCCGAGTACGAGCGCCGAGCCGCACTCGTCGAGCTCGACGCGCTCGTTGCCGTCTGGCTCGGCATCACCGCCGACCAACTCGCCGCGATCTTCAAGTCCCGCTTCCCACAGCTGTACGACTACGAGTCGGCGACCTACTTCGACGCCAACGGCCGCAAGATCGCGGCCGACTTCAACACCTATGGGCACGGTCAGACCAAGCAGGACTACCTCGACCTCCTGGCCCACCTGGAAGACCCGGAGCGCACCCCGCCCCCGTACGGTTACCGGGGCCCCTTCTACAAAGCGGATCGTGAGGCGGAGATGAGAGCCGCGCACGCGCACTTCCAGGCGCGGCTGGAAGCGGAGATCTCCGCCGGGCGCTGGACACCGCCCGTCCGTGAAGAGACGAAGGTGTAGTCGAAGGCCGTTGGCTCGACACAGGGCTGGCCCTGACGCTGTGGCGTCCGGGCCAGCCCCTCGATGTCTCTCGCTGCGACTCTTATCGGCCCGCGAAGTTGACGAACGTCGTCCAGGCAGCAGCATCAACCGTAAGGCCCGGGCGGGTTATGTCCTTGGAGTCCCGTACGTGAACGGTATGTGGGCAGACTGCTATCTCTACGCACTCTCCGCCATCTCCGGCGCTGTGACTGGACTTGCACCACTCCATGGCGACCTCGACGCAGTCTCCACCATCTCCCGCGCTGTGACTGCTCTTGAACCAAGCAAGTACGTCGCTTCGGCGCACGGCATCCTCCACGCTCATTCCTCTCTCAGCAGCTTCTCAATCAAGGCCACCGACTCCTGCGGGGTGAGAGCTTGAGCTCGCAGAGTCCCGTAGGTAGCTTCCAGCTCTCGCACTCTGACTCGCTCTGTATGCAAGCGACTGTCGCTCTGGACCTCTGTATAGGCGATCCTCCGCCCATCCTTCATTTCCATCAAGGTGAACGGGCCTGCCAAACCAGCGTGCTCCTTACGCCTCAGAGGCATCACCTGCACATCTACGTTGCGGGCCTGCCCGATCAACATGATCTGCTCCAACTGGCCTCTCCAGACCTGGTCACCCCCGAGACGCTTGTGCAGCGCGGCCTCTTCGATAATGAAGCTCATATGCGGGAGTGGCCGACGGGTGAAGATCTCCTGTCTCGCCAGACGCGCAGCGAGACGTTGTTCGATGGTCTCCTCGTCCAGCAGAGGACGCCACTCCCGAAAGACCGCCCTCGCGTAATCCGGCGTCTGCAACAGCCCCTTGACCACATGCGTGTCGTAAGCATGCAGCTCGACCGCCTGCGCCTCCAGCCTGGCCGCGCCCTGGAAGAACGGCGGATACTGCGCCTTCTCCATCTCCTCCTTCATCTCCAGGAGGACGCCACCAGCATCCAGCACCTCGTCCGCCCGGTCGATCAACCGGGGCGGTGGGATCCGCCGACCCTGCTCGTAGGCGGCGATGGTGGACACCGAGTACCCGACCATCGACGCGAACTCCGGGCGTTCCAACCCCGCCCGCAACCGGCAGCACTTCAGCTGCCGCCCGAACACCCGCACAATGCCCGAGCCGACCTCCGGCTCCGGGCCCGGATCCGGCTGGTACCCCTCCCCCAGGCCCAACGTCCCGTCGTTCTCCACACCCGTCGGTTCGCTCATCTCCATAACCGCCTCCCCGGCCAACGCAACCCCGCGTCGTTCGTCACGCTCCGCCCTGCTGACACGCGCATACCGGCCACGTACAGCGACAGCCCGTGTGCGCGTCGTATCTCGTCACGCTAGGACCAGAGCGGAAGCGTGGACCACATGAACAGCGAGAATTCCCCCGTACAGGGGGCCACCAGCCACGCCCCCAAGCCCGCTCCCGCCCCGGCTCACCCCTCCCAGACCAGCCACCCCCACCTCCTGCGCGAGTTCTCCATGCGGTTCACGTCCTCGCGGCACGGCGCGCGCCTCGCCCGTCGGCTCGTCTCGCACCGGCTGGACACCTGGGGCCACCCGTACGACGGCCGCGCCAACGAGACGCTGACCCTGATCACCGCCGAGCTGACCGCGAACGCCATCCGCCATGGGCACGTACCCGGCCGGGACTTCCGCGTCCGCCTGACCGAGACGGGGGATACCCTCCGCGTCGAGGTCACCGACACCCGTACCGAACGCGTACCGCCGCTGACCGCTCAGGAGCCGCCGGGCGATGTCGAGTCGGGCCGGGGCCTGCTCATCGTCGCCCAGTTGGCGACCCGTTGGTCGCTCACCCCGCGCGAAAGCGGGCCAGGCAAAACCGTCTGGGCCGAGCTGCGCCTCCGCTGAGAGATGGCTGACCCGCCACCGGCCAGCCGTTTTCACGCCAACGGCCAGCGGTTTCCACAAGTGGAAGCGCCCGTTGTCAGTCGCGGGGACTAACGTCGTGCGTTCCGTGTGGGACGTGAGCCCGCACGGCCCGACCGCACACCACGGAAGCCCAGGGGGGACGCACCGTGACCACCACGCCCAACGACCCGACCGGATACCGGATCTCCATCGTCGACGAGGACCCGTTGCGCGCCCGCAAGGAGGCGCGAGAACTCCTCGCCGAGATCGCCGACGCCGATCCGGGCGCGGCCCTGGACATCCCCCGGAAGCCCGCTCCCGAGGACACGGCGCTCGGCACCCTGGACAAGGGCGGGCTGTCCGTCGACACGATCGGGGTGCTGATCAGCGCCGGGTCGCTGGTCGTGGCCGGGGTACAGCTCTGGCTGTCCCGCGTACCGCAGCGGACGATCATCGCCAGGCGGCCCGACGGCGCGACCCTCCAGATCACGGGCAGGGACGCACGCGAGGACGACGGGCGGATCGAGCGGTTCTTCGCGGCCCACGGCGCGCCCGCCGCCGACAACGAGGACGACCACGAGGGCGACGACGGCGACGCGACGACGGCGAGCTGAGCACGCATGGCCGACAACGACCGGTACGCCATGCTCGTCGGCGTCTCCACGTACGACAGCGACGCCTACCCCGATCTCCCGCCCGTCCGGGCCGACCTGCACTACATGCGGGCGGTGCTGGAGAACACCGGGATCGGCATGTACAACGACTGCGCGATGGTCGCCGAGCCGACCCGCGCGGAGATGCTGCACGCCGTCGAGACGTTCCTGGAGGAGCGGCAGCCGAGCGAGACGGCCCTGCTGTACTTCAGCGGGCACGGCGAGTTCTGCGAGGACGACAACCAGCTGTACTTCCTCACCCGGGACACGGACCCGAACGACCTGCCGGGCACGGCCGTACCGGCGGATTTCCTGGAGCGGGTGCTCCAGTCCTGCCGTGCCCCGTCGAAGCTCGTCCTGCTGGACTGCTGCTCCAGCGGCTCCGTCGTCCAGGGCTGGACCGCCAAGGGCGCCCCGGGCGATGCCGACGAGCGCCCCGCGCCCAGCACCCTGCTGCGGCCGACCGGCGTGTACTTCATCACCGCTTCCGACGCACTGCAGTCGGCGTCCGCGATGGCGCCGCCCGGGTCCACGCTCGGCACGTCCCGGTTCACCGGTGAGATCGTGGAGGGGCTGCGGAACGGACTGATCAAGGGCGGCGGCTGGATCACTCCGGACGACCTGTTCGAGTACCTGACGGCGCAGATGACCCGTAAGGGCGTGCCCGAGGAACAGCGCCCCACCAAGTCCACGTTCCGGGCCACCCGAAGCCTGCCTTTCGCGCTGTCCGTGGCGCGTCCCGTCCACCTCCCGGCGCTGCCACGTGGCGCGACGGAGGGGGCGCAGCAGCAGCCGTCCCCCGCCCTGCTGAAGGCCCGCCAGCTGGCGGCGCTGGACGCGCGGGACGGCGTGGACTGGCAGCGGCTGCTGCACTACTACGTGCAGTGCCTCACCGCCGAAGCGGCGGCCGGGATGGTGCCCGACCGCGACAAGGAGCGGGACTCGGGGTATTTCCTGCTGGGCAGGGGCGAGGAGATCATCCAGTCGGGGCGCGGCTCGACGTTTCGGGCACCCGGGCAACTGCCCAGGCCGCAGGCCCGGCCCGGCAGGGGCGACGACGCGGGAACGCAGCAGGAGTACTGGTACGGCTATCCGGCCGTCACGCTCCCCGTACGCGAGGGAGGCGGCCGGGGACGCCGTACGCCCGTGATGATCGCGCCGCTGCTGATCCAGCAGATGGAACTCGCTCCGGACGAGAACGGCCAGGACGTACTGCGGCCGACCGGGGTGCCGTCCCTGCACACCGGTGTCGTCTCGGAACTGCTCGACACGGACGACGCGGCCGACCTCATCGCCGGCTGGCAGCCGACCTGGCAGGAGGGCAACGACGCGCAGATGCTGCGGGCCGTGCGGCAGTTGCTGGAGGAGCTGAAGCTGCCGGAGCTGGAGCCGCTCGATCCGTCGGCGCTCAGCGAGCGGACGGTGAATGAGGCGCTGCGGCCCGGCGCGCACAACGCGGCCGTCCTGCTGGTGCCGTCCGGTGTGGAGGCGAACGCGACGCAGGGTCTGGTGGACAACCTGCTGCAGATGTCGGCGCGGACCGGGCAGATCCCCGGCACCGCGCTGGACGCGCTGCTGAGCGGCGGTGAGGAGGAGGCGGGGGCGGGGTCCCCGGCCGTCGTGGTGGCGCCGGGGCCGTGCAACGAGAGTCAGGAGCTGGTGGTCTCCTCGGCGATGACGCGGGCGCTGACAGTGGCCACGGGGCCGCCCGGTACGGGCAAGAGCGAGGTGGTCACGGCCACGGTCACCACCTGTGTCTCCGCTGGGCAGTCCGTGCTGGTCGCGTCCACGAACAACGAGGCGGTGGACGTCGTCGCCGAGCGCTGCGATGCCATCGCGCCGGGGCTCATGATGCGGACGGGCAACGCGAAGGCGCTGAAGGAGGAGGCCGAGAAGCTGGAGCGGCTGCTCGGCGAGCCCACGGAGGCCCCGCGGCGGGGTTCGGCGACCGTGGGCGGGGACCTGCGCAACACCCGTACGCGGGCCGATGGGCAGCGGGCGGAGGCGGAACGCCGTGTCGGCGAGGAGGAGCGGCTGCTGGACCTGCTCCGTGAACGGGTCGAGCGGGCGGCCGCGCTGGAGCTGCCGCTGACCCTGCTGGAGTCCGCGTGGGCGACTGCGGCGGCCGGGGACGGTACGGCCGCGCTGGGCCGCTGGGAGAGCAGGGCCCGGAAGGCGGCCGGGGCCGGCCGGTGGCTGCTCGGCGGGTGGCGCAGGGCACGGGCTCTGGCCACGCTGGTCGCGGCGGCCGGCACCCCGGAGGGTGAGGGCCCGCCGTGGCCGGGGTGGGCGAACGAGCGGCCCGTGCCGCCGGAGCTGCTGGAGGCCCTCGCGGACGCGGTGGCCGTGGAGCGCCGTCTGCGTGAGCTCGTACCCGGACACACCGACTGGGATGAAGACGGGCTGAAGCAGGTGCGGCTGGAGACGGCGGGTGCCCTCTCGGGGCTGTCCGCGGAACTGTCCCGGGCGGTATCGGCGGAGGCGCTGTCGCGGGCACAAGGGCTGATGGGGCAGCGGCTCCAAGCGCTACGGAGCCGTCGGGGCTTCCGGAAGAGCCAGCAGAACCTGATGGCGCACCTCAAGGGGTGGGCGATCAGCACCCACTCGGTGCGGCAGCTCGAACTCACCCCGAAGATGTTCGACCTCGTCGTCATCGACGAGGCCAGCCAGTGCTCCATTCCGTCGGTGCTGCCGCTGCTCTTCCGGGCCCGTCGGGCGCTGATCATCGGCGACCCGATGCAGCTGGGCCACATCACCAAGATCGCGCCGCAGCAGGAGCGGCAGGCGAGGGTCCGGGCCGGGCTGAGCGCGGCACAGCTGGAGGACCACCGGCTCACGTACCACGTGCACTCCGCGTACCACGCGGCCGCGCAGCACGGCGACGCCGCTCTCCTGCTCGACGAGCACTACCGCTGTCATCCGCGGATCGCCGATGTGGTCAACGGCTACTGCTACGCAGGGCAGTTGCAGGTGCTCACCGACGTACGGCGGCAGGTTCCGGCACTCGACCCGGTGGGGGCGACCGATCCGGCGCCGGTACTCGGCTGGGTGGACGTGCCCGGCGGCGAGTCGGCGCGGGGCAGTGGCGGTCAGTCCTGGCGCAATGAGACCGAGGCCGGGGCCGTGCGGCGGGTGGTGGACGAACTGCTCGCGCGGCTGCCGCAGGACGCGACGGTGGGCGTGGTGACGCCGTTCCGGGCGCAGAAGCAGGCGCTGGCCCGGGTGTGGCACGACGACGACCGGGTGCGGGTGGGGACCGTGCACGCGTTCCAGGGCGGGCAGCGCGACGTGATGGTGCTGAGCCCGGTGGCCACGCTCAACACCCCGCCGAGGACGACACACTGGGTGGCTGGCCAGGTCAACCTGTGGAACGTGGCGATCACACGGGCCAAGTCGCAGCTGATCACCGTGGGTAGCCATGCCTTCTGGCAGGGTCAGAGCGGTCTTCCCGCGATGCTCGCCGGGCGCTCGGCGCTGCTGGGGTCCGATTCCGACCACGGCTCGGGCGCCGGGGACGCCGTCGGCGGCACGCAGGGTGCGGCCGGCCCGGGAACCGCGTTCCGCCAAGGGCTCGCCGATCAGCTTCAGCAGTACCTCGGCGAGCGCGGCATCACCGATGTGGAGCGCGCGGCGGTCGTCGGCGGCCACGCGGTGGATTTGGTGTTCACGGTGGACGGAGAGAACACGGCGGTACTGATCGACACGGGCCCACCGCCCGGCCGGGACCCGGCGAGGCACCTGCGGCTGACGCATGCCCGCGGCGACCTGCTCACAGGACTGCCGTCCGGTGGCCACGGGGCGAAGGCGTGCGAGGTGCGCCGAACGGTGCGGGTGCCGGCGTGGCGGATCATGGCGGGCGAGGAGATGCTGGCACCGCTGTTCGACTGACCCGGTCCATGCCCAGGCGGGAAGGCCGGGTCAACGTCCCAGAAGGCACCGGACGACGTAGGACATGTGCTGGACATTCCCGGCCCGCAGCCAGTCCATGACCTGTCCGGTGCCCTTGCTGGACGAGAGGGGGCCTTCGGCGCAGTCGCGCAGCCAGGTCTCCCCGGCGCCGGCAGAGGCTCCCCTGAACTCAGGCAGGTCGCGGATCCGGCGGGCCGCCGTCCGGATGCTCGCCGTGCGGTCGGGGCCGCCGTTCAGCACCTTGCACAACACGAACCAGTCGTCGGTGGTGTAGCGGAGGAGACCCCAAGGCGGGCCTCCGCCGCCCTGCACTTGGGCAAGAGCGGTGACTGACTGCACGCCGTAGTCGCCATACGTGAGCCGCGACAGATAGTCGCGGCCGCTCGCCTGTACCTCGTTCCACATGTGCCAGTCGGCGCGAGGCTCTTCGTGAAGCTCTCCCAGTTCCAGCATGTCGTCCGTGGCCCGGGGGAAGCTCCCGCCGAAAACGGCAGCCGTGCGCCAGGCCGCCAGGGGGTACAGGGCGTCCAGGGCCCGCAGCGCCTCCTTGCCCGCGTCGGGGCGGCCGGGGAGGACGCGGCCCAGGTCCAGCAGCAGATCGACGGGCACATCGGGTGCGGCCCGGCCCAGGAGCTGGCCAACCGCTTCGGTCGTACGACCGTCCCACTCCCCCGGCACGCCTACACGAATGCCGACCCCACAGCCATAGCGGTGGGCTGTCCCCAGGGCGGCGGACTGCTGGGCCATGCCGCGCTCGGGCCCGGTCACCGGTCGGAGCAGGCGGGAGAGCCCGGTGCACTCGGCCAGGATCTCCGCGAATGCCGGTAGCTGCGCCTCCTCGGCGAACGGGGCATCGAGCCACCCGGGATGACGGCGGTGCGCTCCCCTGACCTTGCTCAGTTCCCTCTGCCAACGGGCCTTCGTCAGCGCCGACGGAGGCATTCCGGGGCACGGCGGAAGGTTCCACAGCGGGGCAATCGCGGCCTGTATGTCCGGCCGGACATGTTCGTAGGCCATCCGGGCGTGCTGCCGGACGGGTAGGACGGGAACGTAGAGCGGTTCGGCCATCGCGGCTCCCCCTCGGCACTGCCCGCGCGCTTTCCCTTCTCGCCAGGATCGGCGGACGGCAAGACGCTGGAAAGAGAGCCCTTCCGGTCCGGATGGCTGGAACTGGCAAGTACCTGGTACGGCTGTGACACAGGATGTACTGTTTGTGATGCTCGGTGGCCGGTCACTTCATGTGAACGGCGCACGTGGGGGACTGAGTACTGTTCAGCCAAGTGCGTGTGATCCGTCCGCCGTGCGCCGGAGCAGTCCGCCGGGCCCTTGGCGCCCCGGCCGTTCACGATTGGCGCAAGGCTTGAACCACCGCTTAACGAGGCTGACGGTGCGCAACTTCCGCACCTTGACCGACACGAAGCTGCCTCTGGGCCCCTTGACCGTCATGGTCGGTCCCAATGCGGCAGGCAAGTCGAACGTTCTGCACGCCCTGGAGTTCCTGGGTGATGTGTCCCGCAAGGGGATCGAGGAGGCCGTCGAGAAACGGGGTGGATTCGACGTCCTGGCCTTCCGGGGCGGCCCGAAGCCGGTGTCGCGCTTCACCGTCGGCGTCGAGGGCATCTGGTCCGACTTCGCGTCGGAGGAAGCGCCGGACCGCTACGAGTTGAGCGTCTCTCAGCGTCGACTCCCCGAGCCACGCCACCGTGAGCACGTGCTCTCCCGACAGGAACGGCTCGTCCAGCACCCGACCACGCAAGCGGAGATGTCGGCTGAGCTGGCGAGCGATTCCATCGTCGTCCACAGCCCGTCAGAGACCGGCCGCCCCGAAGCTACCGCCAGCATCGGAAGAATGGGGTCCGCCCTTCACCACGGCCTTGTTCCACCTTTGCCGGACGGCAGTCCATCCGCCCGGGCGATTGAGGAGGTGCGACGCCACCTCTCCGAAATCCGAGTGTTCGATCCTGATGTGCGAGCCGCCAGGAAGCCCTCGGCGGTCAGTGAATCCGCACCACCCCTGAAAGACGACGCCTCCAACCTGGCGGACTTTCTGCTGAGCCTTCGGGAGCACCGTGACACCTGGGAGCTCCTCCTGGAGGACGTCAGGGCCGTGGTTCCGCAGATCCGCAATATCCACGTACCACTCCTCGCGGGCTCCAGCCGGGCCGAAGTGCAACTGGAAGAAGAGAGCCTGCGCGGGCGCACTCGGCTCTCGGACGCCTCGTGGGGCACGGTCCGCGTCCTGTGCATGCTCGCGATCATCCACGATCCGAATCCTCCGCTGCTGACGTGCATCGAGGAGATCGACCATGGCCTCCATCCACACGCACTGACCCTTCTGGCGGTCAGGCTCCGCGAGGCCAGCAGCCGTGGCCAGTTCCTCGTGACCACCCATTCGCCGGTCCTCATCAACGAACTGGAACCTGAGGAATTCGTGGTCTGCGAGCGAGACCCCGACGGGGCCTCCCGTATCCCAGCCCTCACGACCAGCGAGGTCCAACAGGTCATCGACGCTTCCGAAGGCATGCCCATGGGGGAGCTGTGGTTCGCCAACACCCTGGGAGGTGGTCTGTGAAAGACAAGGCCAAGAACTACAGGGGAAATAAATCGGTCATAGTCGTCGCAGGCGAGGGCAACTACGACAGGCAAGTCATCTGGCACCTCATTCGAGCTTTCCGCCCGGATGCGAAGATCGTCAACATACGGGACAAGACCGCACTCAGAGAGGCGGACAAGGAGCTCACCCCGCGCATCGACAAACTGCGCAGGCTCGCCCAGGCAGCTTCCGTCAGGTCTGAGCTGGCAGGGATCGTCGTACACGTCGATCTCGACGACGTGAACAAGGACACGTACTCAGAGGTTCGCAAGCGCATCAGCACGGAACTGCGCAAGACGTTCAGCTGCCCTTCCGCCGTGGCCCTGGCGGCCTTCGAGACCGAGGCCTGGCTCATGCAGTTTCCCTCCGCCTTCGCCAAGGTCAATGCCAGTTGGGTCCTCAAGGAGAAATACCGGGGATGTGATCTCTCGAAGGTTGACTATCCGAAGGAGAGACTCAAGGAGCACCCCTGGAAGCCCCGCTACTCGGAATCGGAGGCGCCCCGCATCATGGAGAAAGCCTTCGATCAGGACGGCAAGCTCATCCAGCCTGACGGCAAGAACTACTCGTACGAAGAGTTCATCACCGAACTGGCCGGCTGGTAGCCGCAATACCAGGCCCGCACGTCCACACCACGGCAGGCTGTCGGTGCCGCCTATTACCGTGGTACCGATCATCAGGGCACCGGCATCGCAAGGGGGACCGTCGTGAAGCCCACCATGGCCGCCGCGCAGTTGCGCGGCAGTCTGACGCAGTACCTCACGACGACGTATGCCCTGGCCGACGAGGACACCAGAAGCGCCCTCGAACGCTTCCTCGGGCATCCGGAAACCGGCATCTTCCGGGGGCCCTATCTGCGGATCAGGACACCGTTCCACCTCGCCGAAGACGGCTGGCAGCAGGACGTGGAGGGAGTAGCCGGGTTCCCGGGGTTCGTGCCGTGGCGGCACCAGGCGAAGGCGTGGGCGCGGCTGTCCACCCTGCGCGGCGCCGCCCAGCCGACTCTGGTGACGACCGGCACCGGCTCCGGCAAGACGGAGTCGTTCCTCGTTCCCGTACTGGACCACTGCCGGCGGCAGAAGGCCGAGGGGCGGGGCGGAGTCAAGGCGGTTCTGCTGTATCCGATGAACGCGCTCGCCACCGACCAGGCGGGGCGCATCGGGGAGTATCTGGCGCGGCCGGAGCTGGCGCAGGTCACCGCGGGCCTCTACATCGGCGACCGGCCCGACACCGACTTCCGGCGGGTGATGACGCGCCGGGAGGAGATGCGGGCGTCCCCGCCCGACGTGCTGATCACCAACTACAAGATGCTCGACCTGCTGCTGCAGCGCGGGGAGGACCGGAGCCTGTGGGAAGGTGCCGACCTCACCTATGTCGTGCTGGACGAGTTCCACACGTACGACGGGGCTCAGGGCACCGACGTCGCGATGCTGTTGCGCCGGCTGGCCGCCGCCACCGGCGCGTCCCGGCCCGGCAGGCCGCTGGGGTCGATCTGCCCGGTGGCGACCTCGGCCACGCTCGGCGAGGGGGCACCGGACAGCGGGGCCGGGGGCGTCCTCGACGTGGCGGCGCGGGTGTTCGGGATGCCGTTCCCCGCTGACGCGATCATCGGCGAGGAGCGGCTGACCGCAGATGAGTTCACCGGATCCGTGGACTACGAGCTGGAGGAGCCGCCCTCCCCGCAAGAAGTGGTGGCGGTATCCGGCGGGCCGGACGTGGAGGCCCAGCCCGACCTGCTGGATCTGGACGCTCTCGCCACGAGGCTGCTGGGCCGCTCCGGGCTGGACGCCTTCCGTATGGGGCGGCTGCTGAAGCGGCACGACTTCACCCATGGCGTGCTGTCCCTGCTGAGCGGGGAGCCGCTGGACGAGTGGGCTCTGCGGGACCGGCTGGCCCGGTTCGGCTACTCCTGGGGCCGCACCGCGCGGGAGAACCCGCGGCTGGTGCTCCAGGCGCTCGGCCGGTTCGTGGCGCTGCTGTCGGCGGCCCGCGACCCGGAGTCCGACGAGCGCAGGCCCCGGCCCCTGCTGCACATCGAGGCGCATCTGTGGGTGCGGCCCGTGACGCGGGTGCTGCGCGGGGTGGGGCACGCCCCGGAGTTCCGCTGGTACGAGGACGATCGGACCGCCGCCCGGCGGGCCGCGCTGAGCGCCGCGCCGCCCGGCGACGAGGACCCGGACGCCTCGTCCGGGGGCTGGCCGTCGTCCTCGGCCAGCAGCCCGCGGCCACTGCCCGGTGCCGACACCGCGCCGCGCCCCGCCCAGGTGCACCTGCCCGCCGTGTACTGCCGCAACTGCGGGCGCTCCGGGTGGGCGGCGCTGTCCCCCGAGGCCGATCCTCAACAGCTGGTGACGGCGCAGGACCGCATCTGGCGAGCCGCGGTGGGGCGGGACAAGCGGCGCATCCGCTACTTCATCTCCGCCACCCACGGCGAGCGGCAGCAGGCGCTCGACGCGCTGACCGGGGCGCGGCCCACGGACGGCAAGGGCGACCCGCTGTCGGTCGTGGTCTTGGACGGGGGCCAGGGCACCTACCGGTTGCCCACCACGGCAGACGACGGCGAGCTCGTCGACGCCTGGTTCGCGCGGGCCCTGCTCGACAAGAAGACCGCCGACCGCGCGGCGAAAGACGACCGCTGCCCGGCCTGCCACACCGACAACAGCATCCGCTTTCTCGGCACGGCCCAGGCGGCCCTCGCCTCGGCGACCGTGACCCAGCTGTTCACCGGCGGCGACATCGCGCTCGTGCCCGAAGAGCGCAAGACGCTGCTGTTCAACGACTCCACGCAGGACGCGGCGCATCGCGCGGGGTACGTCGCCAACGCCTCGTACAAGTTTTCGCTGCGTTCGCTCCTCGCCCACAATCTGGACGACTCAGGAGCCCCGACAGCGCTGAACGAACTGATCGGCCATGTCCTGGACTCGGTGGACGACGCGGAGGCCCTGGCCGCCGTGGTGCCCCCTGATCTGCACGACGAGCCGGGCGTCGACCGTCTGCTGTCCGGCCGCGGCACCGGCGACGCGCCGACCTGGAAACTGATCGGGGAGCGGCTGGCGTTCGCGACCGTGATGGAGTTCGGGCTGCGCAGCCGCATGGGGCGCACCCTGGAGCTGACCCGCACCGCTGCCGCCGAGGTCGTCGTGGCGGAGCCCGACCGCATCACGGACCTCGCCCGTGACCAGCATCTGGCCCTGCCCGGCCAGTTGCTGGCGACAGGGGGCCTGCCCACGCCCGAGCGCTATCTGGCGTATGTGCGGGGGCTGCTCGAACGGCTGCGGATGCGCGGCGCGGTGCGGCACCGCTGGCTGGACAATTGGATCAAGGAGGCCGGCAGCAACCGCTACCTCATCTGGGGGCTCAGGCCGCCCGGCATGCCCGCCTTCCCTGAAGGGGTCGCCCCGCCTCGCTTCCTGCTGGACGGGCAGAAGGACCGGTCCGAGTTCGACGCGGTCACGGGGCGCCTGGGCTGGTACCAGGACTGGACCCGCAGGTGTCTGGGGCTGGATGCCGCCGGGGCCGTGGAGTATCTGCGCAGGCTGCTGCCCGCGCTCGCCGAGGAAGGCGTCTTGGCGGTGCGGACCGCCCGCGACCGGCAGACCCGGATCTACGGGCTTCAACCGGGGCACATCCAGGTGCGGCTGCTCGGCGACACGGTCGTCAACAAGGCATTCGTCAGCTGTGAGGACTGCGGCTGGCAGCAAGTGGTAGCGCCCGAGCGGCGCACCCGCTGGTACGGGCACCCCTGCCCCAGGTACCGCTGCGGGGGGCGGCTGACCGCACCGCAGCCGGGTATGCCCCGTGACACGGCGAGGCTCTCCCACTCCGTCGGTGCCGTGCAGGAGCGGGACTACACCGGCGATTACTACCGCCGCCTCTACCTGACGGGCGGCACGTTCCGTGTTGTCACCGCCGAGCACACCGGCATGCTCAGCCGCCCGGAGCGGGAGCGCGTCGAGCGCACCTTCAAGGCCGGCACGCACTACACCGACCCCAACGTGCTGTCGTGCACGCCGACATTGGAACTCGGCATCGACATCGGGGAGTTGTCCGCCGTACTGCTCGGCTCCCTGCCCGCCGGACCGGCCAACTACGTGCAGCGCGCCGGGCGGGCCGGACGGCACACGGGCAACGCGCTGGTGGTCGCCTTCGGCGGACGCAAGGCACGCGACCTGTACTACCTGGACGACCCGAAGGAAATGATCGCCGGGACCATCCTGCCGCCGGGCTGCTACCTGTCCGCCGTGGAGATCCTCCGCCGCCAGTACACGGCCCAGCTGCTGGACCTCGCGGCCCGTGCCGAACTGCGGACGTCCGACGGCGAAGTGCTGGCACCGCTCCCCCGGCTGTCGTCGGCCCTGTTCGGGACCAGCGGATGGTGCCAGGACCTGGCCGATGCCGCGCAGACCCGCGGTGCCGAACTCGCCGAAGAGTTCCTGGCCCTGTTCCCCGAAGACAGCAGCAGGCGAGAGTCCGACGGCTCTGACGGCACGAGCGTCTCGGCGTACGCGGCCGAGGAGCTGAGGGCGTATGCGACCGGCGGCATCGTGCGTACCCTCCAGGAGGCCGAGGAGGACTGGACGGGGCGGCGCGAGGAACTGCGGCGCAGGATCTTCGCGATCGACGAGGCCGCCGAGCAGCTGGCCCGGTCGGACGAGTCGCAGAACCGGGAGCGGCATGAGCTGCTGGCCGAGCGCCGCAGCGCCGGGGACCTGCTTCGGGAGCTGAGCCAGTCGAGCGCCCACGCCACCCTGGTGGAGCTCGGTCTGCTGCCCAACTACAGCCTGACCGATACCACCACGCAGCTGGAAGCGACGCTGTACTGGTCCGAGAATCCGGGCGAGGAGGACGAGGGGCAGGAGGCGGGCACCGAGGAAGGGCCGGCCCGCAAGATCTACCGCAGTGAGACGCGGGACTACGAGCGGTCCCGCAAACTGGCGCTCACCGAACTGGCCCCCGGCAACAGCTTCTACGTCAACGGCTACCGCCATGTGGTACGCGCCCTCGACATCGGCAGCCCCGATCGCAGGGCCTGGTCGGCATGGCGGCTCTGCCCCGCCTGCGGCTACGTACGCACCGAGCACGAGGACGCCGAGAACAACACCGACCCGTGCCCGCGCTGCGGCGGACGTGAGATCGCCGATGCGGGATGCGTGCAGTACGTACTCCAGCCGAGGCGGGTGTTCTCCCGCGACAAGCGGGACGACGCCCGGGTGCGGGACGACCGCGACGAGCGGGACCGCAGGCACTACGCGGTTCTCACCACGGTCGATGTCGATCCCGACCGGCTCGCCCCCGGTTCCTGGCGGCACGACACCGCGGTCTTCGGAGTGGACTTCACCCGCCATGCGAAGATCCGGACGCTCAATCTCGGGCTGGACCGCGAGGACGGCAGCAGCACGGTGCCCCTGGCGGGGCGGGACGTGCGGATCAACCCGTTCTTCGTCTGCACCAGTTGCGGCGGGGCGACGGCCGACGGGCGTCCCGTGGTGGACGTACCGCAGCACGCGCTGACCGAGTCGGGAGCGGCGAGCACCCCGGCCGCGAGGCACCATCTGCTGTGGTGCCCGCGTCGCCGCGCCGGGGGATCCACGACCGGCGGAGGCGGGCAGGGCAGGGGACGGGATGTGCCGCTGCTGCTCGCGCACGAGCTGACCACGGAGGCCGTGCGCATCCTGCTGCCCGCTTCGATGGCCCGGGTCAAGGAGCGCCTCGCCTCGTTCACCGCCGCCCTGTTCGCGGGCATAGCGGCCCGTTACGGCGGCGACCCCGACCACATCGACATCGCCGAGGCGACGATGCCCGACCACGCGGGCGGCTTGGGCGCGGACTGGCCGAGGCGCTTCCTCGTCGTGTACGACCGGCTGCCCGGCGGCACCGGCTACCTGCACCGGCTGGCGTCCGCCGACGGCTTCCGGGAGGTGCTCCTCAAGGCGCGCGAGGTCATCGAGGAGTGCGCCTGCCGCGAGAAGGGTCTCGACGGCTGCCACCAGTGCCTGCTGCGGCGGGTCCCGGCCGCCGACTACGACAAGGTGAGCCGCAACGAGGTCCGGCAGATGCTCGACGAGCTGCTCGGCGCGGACGGCGAGCGCTGGGGGACCTCGCCGGTCGCGACGACACGGCACATCTCCCTCCAGCGGCAGGCCGAGAGCGATCTGGAGGTCCTGTTCATCGACACGCTCCAGGACTGGGCCAAACTGGCCGAGTCCAAGGCGGCCGCGGACACGTACACCACATCGGCCGGTACGTACGCGCTCGATCTGCGGCTGACGGCGGCGGACGGCACGACCGTGAGCTGGCGTGTCTCCCAGCAGCGCGCGCTGGACGGCACCCGGCCCGATTTACTCCTCGAACGGCTCGACGCCCCCGGCCCGCGCGTGGCCCTGTATCTCGACGGCTACGCCTACCACGCCACCAGCGAGCACAACCGGCTCGCCGACGACGCCATGAAGCGGACCCGGCTCAGGGCCGAAGGTCTGCGGGTGTTCCAGCTGACCTATCACGACGTCAAGGAGTGGCGTCAGCACGTCAACGACACCGGTTACGCGGCGGCGGGGCCGAGCGATCCGGTGCGGGAGCTGTACGGGACGAACGGCCGCAAGCGCGCCCGTGACTACTACGAGCGGGTGGGCCGGGGCCTGCCCGGCGAGCTGGCCGAAACGATGTGGGTCAATCCGGCCCGGCTCCTCCTGGCCTATCTGCGTGCCCCGGAGCCCGGGCGCTGGCAGCGGCGGGCAGAGGCGGTGGCCGCGGGCCTGAGCGGGGCCGACGGCATCCGTACCGCCGCCCTCGTCGGTGACGGCGTCGGCGAGGGCATCCGGGAAGCGTTGCGCGGCGGTACTCCCTCCGGGGCCGCCGGGCCGGTGCGGCTGCTGTCCGGCCCGGACGCGTCGGGCTGCCACCTCGTGCTGGCCGCGGATGGCAGGCGCACACCGCCGGTGTGGACGGGGCTCACCGTCCTGGACGACAGCGACGCGGCCCTGGCCGACGAGCAGGCGCACAAACGGCGCTGGCGAGCCTGGCTGTACTGGGGCAACGTGCTGCAGTTCCTGGAGCACGGTGGCGGTGACAGCGCCCAGCTCACGACCAGCATGCTCGACGGTTTCGCCACCGAAGCGCTCATTGTGACGGGCGGAGTGGGCTGGCTGACGTCGACGGGGATCCCGGTACCGGCACAGACGGGAGAGCCCGCCGTCCCCATCGTGGCCGCACCGGCCGTGCCCGCTCCCACCCGTGGTGAGAAAGTCCCGCCCCGGTCCGGGGCGCGCGAAGCAACCACGCTTGCCGATCCAAAGCGGGACCCCGGCTGGGACCGGGTCATCGAATACCTCGATCCGGAGGAGCCAGGGCTCGCCGGCCTCGCGCACGCGCTGGCGGACGCGGGTGTGCCCGCCCCTCGGGACGGCTACGAATTGGACGGGCACGGGTGGCAGGCCGAACTGGCCTGGCCCGACGCACGTATCGGAGTGGTCCTGGCCCCCCGCGTGGACCGGGGCGAACCGGACCACGAGGCAGCGGACCGGGACAAGGCCTTCGCAGCCGCGGGCTGGGAGGTCCGCCCAGCCACGGCATGGGACGGCGTGCGTCTGATCGCCCGCCTCACCGGCCAGGAGCAGAACAGCACGGTCACCAGCGACGGGGAGTCGAAGCGATGAACACCTCGGGCGTCACTCTGCGCCTGCTCGACAAAGCCGACAAGGAGATTCTCAAGCTCCCCCGTGCGGTCAAGGGCGCGTTCTTCGACTTCCAGCACAAGTTCAAGACCAACCCGCACACCGCCGGCCTCAAACTCCAGCAGCTCAAGGGCGACAACAGGCTGTGGTCGGCGCGGGTCAACGACGAGTACCGCGCACTGCTGCTGCGGCTCGCCGAGGACGACTGGCTGATCGTCTCCGTCAAGCACCGCAAGGCCGTCTACGACCGGCTGTCGTACGGCGTCAACCAGGTCACCGGCGGTATCGAGTACGTGGACCTGGAAGTGGTGGAGGACAGCGTGCTGCGCCGTCTGCCGCCTCCGTCCTCCTCGAAGCCCGCACCCGACGCACCCGACGCGGCCCAGGCGCCCGCGCCGCCCGAGTCGGCACGGCCGCTGTTCGCCGACTGGAGCGACGGGCAGCTGCTGGACCTGGGCGTCGCCGAGCCGCTGCTTCCGGTCATCCACACGCTCACCACCGAGGACCAGTTGCTCGGCCTGGTCGAGTACGCGCCGCAACTCACCGGCGAAGTGCTGCTGTCGCTGTTCGACGGGGCGTCGTACGACGACGTCCTCGATCAGGTGACGAAGCCCGTGGCCACCGCCGAGCCGGTCGACCGCGAGGACTTCACGGCAGCCGTACGGCGTCCGGCAACGGTCATCACCACGACGGACGAGGCCCTCCGGGAGGCGCTGGAAAGCGGTGACTTCGGCCGCTGGAAGGTCTTCCTGCATCCCACCCAGGCCAAGCTGGTCGAGCGGCGCTACAACGGCCCCGCCCGGGTGGGCGGCGGCCCCGGTACCGGCAAGACCATCGTCGCCCTGCACCGGGTGCGGCATCTCGTGCGGCAGCTCTCCCCCGGCCGCGACAAACCCGTCCTGCTGACGACCTACAACAAGAATCTCGCCGCCGACCTGCGCTCCCGGCTCCTGGAACTGGGCGGCGAGGAGTTGCTGGCCCGGGTCGAGGTGAGCCACGTCGACCAGCTGGCGCTGCGTATCGTCCGGGAAGCCGAACCCGGCAACGGCAAGCAGACCATCGACGACAGCCAGGCGGTTCGGGAATGGCGTGCGCTGCTCGACGAGCTCGATGAGAACACCTGGGATCCGGAGTTCCTGCACGAGGAGTGGACGCAGGTCATCCTGGGACAGGCCGTCGGCACCCGCACCGACTACTTCCGTGCCCGGCGTGCCGGTCGCGGCAGGAACATCGGCCGCGCCGAGCGCGCCGAGATCTGGCAGCTCGCCGAACGCTTCACCCAGCGGCTCGACCGTCTCGGGCGGCAGACCTGGGACCAGGTGGCCGAGCGTGCCGCGCGCCTGGAGATGGGCCGTGAGCAGCGCATCCTCGGCATCGCCCGGCAGCGGGAGGAGGCGGGCGGCCTGGACAACGTCCACGTGGCGGACGGCTCGGGAGGTTGGCTGCGCTACCGGTACCGGCACATCGTCGTGGACGAAGCCCAGGACCTGCGGCCCGCCCACTGGAAGATGCTGCGAGCGATGGCTCCCCGTACGGCAGACGACCTGTTCCTGGTCGGCGACACCCACCAGCGCATCTACAAGAACCAGGTGACGCTCGGCAGTCTGGGCATCCATATCCGCGGCCGGTCCTCGAAGCTGAGCCTCAGCTACCGTACGACCCGGCAGATCCTGAGCTCCGCCTTGGCCGTACTCGGGGAAGCCGAGTACGACGACCTCGACGGCAGTGCAGAATCCCTGGCCGGCTACCGATCGGTGCTCAGCGGCAGCCGACCGTCCGGGCACCCGTTCCCGGACTGGGCCTCCGAGCGGGAAGGCATCGCCGCACTCATCAAGGAATGGGACGCGACCGCGGAGCCGAGCACTCCGCACGAGCAGATCGCGATCTGCGTACCGACCAACCAGATGGCGGCAGAGGTGGGTTACACACTCAAGCTGCACGGCCTCCACTCGGTCGAGATCCGCTCCGACGGCCCGCACGGCACCGGAGGAGTGCACATCGGCACCATGTTCCGGTTCAAGGGACTCGAGTACCAGCGGATGATCATCGCTGGTGTGACGGATGGTCTCGTGCCCCGGGAAGCCGTCAACGCTTTGCGTAATACGGACCCCGTACGATACCGACACGAGGTCCAGCGAGCCCGTTCCCTGCTGTTCGTAGCGGCCACCCGGGCACGCGACACCGTGGATCTCTTCTGGCACGGCAGCCCCAGCCCATTTTTGAACTCCTCGCTGACAAACTCAGAGGAAGCGATCAGCCGATAGACTGCTCACCGCTGCCGGATGTCAGCACCAAGTTGTTCTCAGGTGGTGGTCGCTCCGTAGTCCGGGTCGTAGAGCCGCAGCATGCCTACGAAGCGGTCGAGCAGGTCGAGTTGCTCGGGCCTGAGCGAAGGTGCGTTGAAGTGCATAACCGTGTTGCGGACATCTTTCACACGGGTGAGCAGCCCGATGAAGTGATCCCTGTCAACGCCTGGCCAGCCGAGTTTGCCCCAGCGTTCCTCATCGTCCAAGAGGCGGATGTACTCACCGAACATCATCTCGTCGGCAGACTTCTTCCTCTTGTGCACCTTCTGGAAGTCAGTCTCGCTATAGACCCGGCCGAGACAGCGCCGCAACCGCCGCTCGATCTCTCCGAGGGTGAAGAAAGGCCGCGCGACCGTGCCAAACTGTCCTGCGAGATCAGCGGAGGTGACGATGCCACTCACCCGGTGGTCCGCACTGAGGACGAGGACGAATTCGTGGGTGCGAATGAGTGGTAGCACTGGAAGCAGATGAGCGGAAGCGTTGACGATCTCGCAGTCGCTAGTGATCGCGTTGGTGAGGCATGGCTCGCGCCCGGTCGCATGCATATGAGCGATCGACGCCCAGGTGACGACCCCATGCAGAGTACCCGCGAGGTCGAGTACAGGCAGTTGTGAGTATCCGTGCTCCGCCATCATGCCCATCGCGAGAGGGAGGGGGGCATCCGGCGGGATGGATGTGACCCTGTGGGCGCACGGCAGGTCGTGGACCCGCATCGCCGTCTGTGGGAACACGCCGACAGATTCCTCGGCGTCGTCGAGGCCGTCGGCCGCCTCCTGATCGGGCCTCTCGCTGTCGACGGGCCTATCGCTCTCGCGGGTGGCCAGGATGACCTCGACGTGGTCGTCCAGCGGCCCGGTTGCAAAGTGCGGCACGGTGATCAGCCCGACGTTCTTCAGATCGAGTTCGACCTGCGGGACGGATGCATGATCACGAACGCGGAAACCCCATAAGGACAGAAGGTCCCGGATCGACAGGGTCGTATCTTCCAGAGCTTTGAGGGTCACATCATCCGGTGTAGCCATCACTCGTCCCCTCACGGACCGCGGCTTTGCCCATCGCCCGGTCCACAAGCCCCAGAAGCCTCTCCGTCCTGTCCCGGTAGAAGGCTTCGAAGTCGTCGGCACGCAGCGTCTTGGGGTCGATCAGATGGGTGCTCACGATGTCATCGAACCAGTCGCCAGGACTGCTTGTATGCCGTTCGAAGGAAGGCAGATAGACCGACGGGAAGTTGCTGCTCATGGTCTGCTGCGCCAAATAGGACAGCGGAGTCTTGTTCACGATGCTGCTCATCGACGCGCCGTCCACCTCGTGGCGTTCAAACCACGCCTTCGGGAAGACCTGTCGGATGTCCACGTACTGCCCGATGACAGTCTGCTCACCGATCGGCTCTTCATGGAAGAACCAGTCGATAGCCCCCTCCTTGATGAGGAGAGCGTAGATTCCCTTGTAGGCCGCGCTGTTGCGAGAGGTGAGCCGGTGCAGACGCTGTTCCTGAAAGTTTGCTTCCGTGATGGTGTCGGGCTCCGCGCCACCGTCCCGGACCCAGCCGACCACCTGCTCGACGTCTCGGACGAACCGAGTGTCGGTGACCCCTCCGTAGAGCTCACCGAGCACACCGCACCAGTACCAGCGTGCGAGCTTCTCCTGGACGCCCGGCTCTTTCACTGCATTCCCGAGAATGACGCCAATGGCCGCGAGGGGCACCACCTGGGACCCGTACGGCAGGTCGCGTTCCCGAAACACGTGCTGTGAAGCCAAGAATCGGCCCACCCACGAGAGTGCTTCCTCCGTCTTCGGTGCGATCCGCGTGTAATCGGCGAGCGGAAGGTGCAGCAGATCACGACGCTTGCAGCTCACCGCCGGCGCATTCGTCGCCCCGGGATGCTCCACCAGGAAGTTCTGCTTACGCTCGTACGTTCGCACCAGTGCGATGGACTGGAGAAAATCCAGACTACTGAGGCCGGTCTCCTGACCAGTGTCCTTGTCCAGGGTTCCAAACACCGGGTAATCGGAACCCAGCTTGCTCTTGATCGCCCGCCAGTCGTCGATGAGGCTGAAGTCCTCGCCACCGTTGCGTTCCGCGAACTGCGCGTCACCCGCATAGGTCGCGGTGAGCAGCTCGAATACGTTGAGGACGACACCTCCTGTATTCACACGTTCGAAGACCGAACACACCGCTTCCTTGCGGGTCTCCTTGGGCAGACGGATCAACGGCACCTTGAATCCCTTGACCGTGTCGATGACCCGCGCCTGGAATTCCGACCACAGATCCCAACGATCGTCGCCACCGTTGACGTAAACCCGTTGCCATTTTCCGGTCTGCTCCGGATCGAAGAGCAAATTCAACGGGAAGAGGCCGTTCTCGCACTCATTCTCACGCGACGTTAGATCCCAGGACGATCCACGACCGAATGAGCCCCGTACGATCCGGTCTTCCGGAACAGAAAGGATCGCCTCGTCCCGGTCCGCTGCCTCGTCCACCGCCTTGGCAATGTCAATGTAGTACCAGCGCCTGAGCGGCTTGTTACGCGCACCAGTCGTCTCGACCGGGCGACCCGACTTGAGAGCCTGGTATAAGGACGTCAGTCGCTGTTGCCCATCGAGCAGCAACTGCTCCGGGGCGACGCCTGGACCCACCTCAGTGCCATGCAGCGGCCGGGCCTTGAACTGAGCCTCACCGCCTGTCTCCAGCGTCATGGCGACACCCAACGGATAGTCGAGTGTGACCGTCGCTAGCAGGGCACGAATCCGGTCGTCATCCCACTTCCACGGGCGCTGAAAGTCGGGGAGTTGAATCTTCCCCACCGCGACATCGTCCAGCATCTTGCCCAGGCTCGGCCCGTCCAGCGCCACCCCACACCCCCAGTAACAAAGACGCACTCTTGCGTCACAAGCAGACATGCTACTGGCAGGCACGTCAATGCGCGTAGCCTCCCAGACATGCAGCAAATGGGGCAGTCCCTGAGATGCGCGGCCGAATCGCAAGGGAGAGGCAACATCGGCAGCGCCTCACGTGGCGGATCAAGCAAGTGGGATGAGTGCGCCTTGTGCGGCGCGGTCCCCCAGCCGTTCGGCTGCCGCCAGTCCGATGCGGCCCACGGCTGGCGCCTGAGGCGGAGGGGAACTGGGCGTTCCACAGGACTGTGGCCAACTGCCACGCCAGGCGGTCGTGCCCGGCGTCGGCGGCCGTGCGTACGGCCTGGAGGAGGTTGTCGTGCTCCCGCTCGGCCCAGTCCACGGCGGCGTCGTATTCGGAGAACGTCAGCGGGCTGATGTCATCCGGGACGGGCGCGAGGGGCACGCGGTCCTCGGCGGGGTTGAGCCAGCTCTGCGCCGCGTCGGCGGTGTGCAGGTACCACTCCAGCACGCGGCGCAGGGCTGCTTCCCGCTCGGCCGGCGGCTCCTCGTGCTGGGCCTGGTCGATGGCGTACGCGCGCAGCAGATCATGGAACTGGTAGCGGTCCGGGGCGGTCTGTTCCAACAGGTGGGCACCGACCAACGAGTCCAGCAGTTGCCGGGATCGGCTGATGCTGGTCGTACCGGCCAGGGCCGCGGCGGCCCGTAGTCCGAACTCGGGTCCGGGGTGCAGGCCGAGCAGTCGGAACAGGCGGGCGGCCGGCTCGGAGAGGGCGCGATAGGACCACGCGAAGACGGTGCGGATGGCTTCGGCCTCCTCGTCATCGCCCGTGCTCAGTGCGTCCCAGAGGGCCGACTCGTCGCGCAGGTCAGCGATCAGGTCGTCCAGACGTAGGTGGGGATGGCTGGCGGCGCGTTCCGCCGCTATGCGCAGGGCGAGCGGGAGTCGTGCGCACAGGCGGGCCAGTTCGGCGAGCTGCCGTTCGTCGTCGGTCGACCGGTATCCCGCGGTGACGGCGCGCAGCAGGGCAACCGCCTCCGGCTCCGGCAGTACGCCGAGGGTGAGTCGGCGGGCTCCGTCGCGGACGGCGAGGCCGGACAGGCGGCTGCGGCTGGTGACCAGGACCAGGCTGTGTGCGCTTCCGGGCAGCAATGGCCTGACTTGGCCGACGCCGGCCGCGTTGTCCAGGACGACCAGCACCCGGCGGTCGGCCAGCAACGAGCGGTACAGCGCGGCGGCCGTGTCGAGGTCCTGGGGTACGGATGCGGCGGGGACGCCGAGCGAGGTCAGGAGGCGGTGCAGGGCCTCGCCTGCCGCTACCGGCTCTCCGGGGTCGTAGCCGCGCAGGTTGGCGTACAGCTGACCGTCCGGGAAGCGTTCCCGGACCTGGTGGGCCCACCGCAGGGCCAGCGATGTCTTTCCGGCGCCGGCGGTACCGGCGATGACGTATACGCAGACGACGAGCGGACTGCCGTCCTCGCTTGTGAGGACGGCGTTCAACTGGGCCAGTTCGTCCGTCCGGTTGACGAATCCGCCTACGTCGGCAGGCAGCTGGCGTGGGACGGGACTGGAGGATCTGCCCGGGCCCGGCGTGCCCTGGGTGTGGAAGTGGATGCCTCCGTGGACGTTTCTCGCCTGGACGACGTCACGTGAGGACCCCGACAGCTCGGAGTGGGTGTTGCCGAAGTGCTCGTCCTGTCCCTCTGGCGCTGCGATCGGCCTACTCCCCTTCTGCGCTCAGCTTCGGCGGGTCGAGGTGCGCCACCTCGCGGTCGAAGTAGGAGATCACGTCTTCACCGAGGTCGTAGAGCGCCTTGATGTAGGTCTCCCAGCGCTCGACGAGTTCACGGTCGGTGTAGCGGATCGCTCCGTCCGCGACTCCTGCGTCGGTGTAGAGGACCTGGAAGAGGGTGTGGCCGCCGAGGATTACCACTTCCGGGAGCGGGCCGGTGTTCTCCGAAGCTGCCACCTGCTCGGCGGGAACGATCCTGATTCGCTGGCCGTGCTCGGCGCGCTGCCGCTGGGAGTGGAGTTCCCACTGCACGTACGGTGTCAGCGGCTTCTCGATCACCCGCACGCGGTGAAAGGCGTACCCCCTGCGCTTCTCCTCCTGGGCGGCCGTGGCCAGGTCGTCATGCCGGTCGGCGAGGAGCCGTAGGGCCTCCTGCCAGTCACCGCGGCGCAGGGCGTCGCGGCTCGGGCCGCCCTGCTCCTCAAAGTGCTGTCGGCGCTCCAGTTTCCAGGAACTCCCGTCGCGGATCGCGTCCTCTCGTTGCCGGAAGTCCTGCTTGTAGGCGGGCCGGGTAAGCCGGTCGCCCTGCTCGGGATCGAGAACGGGGGCGAGGGGATCAGGCATCGGGGATGTCCTTCTCCGCAGCGCTGAGCATGTTCCCGGGGATGACGACCAGCCGCTCGTCCGGAGCGAGGTGCACGCCCTGCGGCAGGCGGGTGCCGTAGACGGCCGTCAGGTCTCGGCCGATCACGGCCACATCGCCGTTGCCGAGCTGCCAGATGTACGGGCACTCGTCATTGCCGTCGGAGTTTCCGAGCTCTGCGGCCGTTTTCCGTCGAGCGCGCTGTGGCTACCCACTGTATCCAGGACCACACCCATTGGTGAGGGTGTCGCCCCACGGCCGAGCCGCCGGGCTGGTGGCACGGAAGCCGTCAGGGGCGGCTCCCCGCGCGGTCGGAGCGCCGGTCGGTTACGTGCGCGCTCGAGTCAGCGGCACCGGGATGGTCGTCTGGACCACCAGCTCCCCGCCCAACAAAGGCTCGCTCCCCATGTGCCGCGTCCCCCGCCGGGCACTCGAGCCTGCGAGAAGCGCTTCACTACAGCAGTCGGCCTATGCCATACGACGATTCCCAACCGACCGTCGGACGTCCCAGGCTCCGGTCGTACAGGCTCGGCGTTCGGAGGCCGGTTGTGGGTTCACAGGCCGTGCTGGTCGAGGAGCCGCATCAGGTTGCGCTTGCGCTTCTGGTCGGCGCGCAGGGCGGTGAGGTAGGTGGTGAACTCGTCCTGGGTACCCAGACGGCGGTGGCAGTCGCGGATGCTCAACATCAGGCTGACGAGTTCCTCGTAGACCGCGTTGCCGGTCTGCTTGGTCAGCGGATCGATCAGGCGCAGGTAGACGCCGAGCGCGTCGGCGGGGCGGGTGGGGCGAGCCTGGTCGGCGAGCGTGAGCCACTGCCGGTCGTCGGCGTCGGTCTCTGTGGCGGCCTCCCAGGCGGCGTCGACGTCCTTGTCGTCGAGCAAGGCGTCGACCAGGACGGGGCCGCCGTTCCAGCCCTGTTGTCGCCGCCCAGCGTCGGCACGCAGCAGGGCCAGCGCTCCCTCACGCTCGGCCGGCCAGCAGTCCCCGGCTCGGGCGGCGGCTCGCAGTTGCTGGTACGCGAGCAGGGTGCGGCGGGCGCCGAAGTGGTCCCGGCGCAGGGCGACGGCATCGGGCAGCCGATCCGCCTGCGCGTAGCGGTCGCAGAGGTAGTCGACGAGGGCGGTGTCGACGTCGGCGAGGGCGCGGGCGTCCTGGATGCCGCGTTCCGCCCAGCGCAGGGCCTCGGCGGGGCGCCGGGCGGTGTCCAGCTCGTGGGCGATGACCAAGTGGGTGTGGCCGTTCGGTGACAGGTCGGCCGCGTGCACGGCGATCACCGCGTCCACGTCACCTCCCGCCTTGGCCAGACGCTCCATCAGATACTTCTCCGCCCAGCCGCGGCGGTTGCCCCGCCACGCCTCGACCGCCAGCTTCCGCAGGACGGTCATCCCGTCTTCGCCGAGGATGTCCTCGTAGTCGAGCGGATCGATGTCCGTGAGGCCGTCGTCCACGTCGCCGAGCGCATGGCCGACCAGCCAGCGCGCGAGCTCCTCGGGGTCCGGGCGTGCCGCACGGCACGCTTCGAGGTGGGCGGCGGCGAGGTCCGCACCGACCTGCCCGAGCCATCCATCCGAGTCGTCGACGCTCTCCACCGCGCCGGCGAGCAGCTTCATCGCCTCCCGCGCCAGGGTGATCGCGTCGTCGGCCCGGCCCGAACCGGTGAGCGCGCCGATCGCGGACACCGCCTGCCCGGCCTGGTCGGCGTAGGCGCGGGCATCGGCGTACTCGACGTACCCGTACTGCGCGAATGGTGAGAGGTCCAGCAGATCACGGATACGGCCCCGGACCACGGCGAGGTCGCCGCGAGCGCTCGCGGCCCGAAGCTCCAGGCGGCGGCGCAACTGCCGGTCCTCGGCGATCTGTTCCCGTACGAGGGCGAGCAACTCATCCTTGGACAGGCCGGACAACCACCCATCGAGGTCCTGCGCACGGTCCCGGGCCGCCTTCCGCTGCCGCGGCAGCTCCCGCTTGGCGAGCACCGTCAGACCGAGAGCGACCAGATGCTTGCAGAAATTGCCCTCCATCCCGTACGGGCAGTCACACTCACCGGACAGCCCGCCAGGCCCGTCCAGCGCCAACTCCACCTCGTACCGCTCCGTGCCGTGGACACTCGCGGTGACCCAGCCGTCACCGACTTCGACACCGGACACCGCGTCCAGGTAGCCGAACCCGCGCTCGTAGGAACGGACGCCGGCCAACGCCCGCAGAGTCGACTCGCTGAACCCTTCCATGGCCTTCCTCTCCCGGACCTCGTTCCCGCGGGACGTGGCGCGTAACTTGTATCCACGGACGGGTTGGATGTGTGTTGAGGCCCTCCGCTACGCGGCCAGGTGGCGGATTCCCGCCCGGCTCGGAGGCACCGCCATGGCCTGGACCCCGATGACCTCGACTTCGGCACCTCTTCGAGTGCCCGTGTTCCTTCAAGCTCCGCCTGCTCTACGGCTTCGACTCGCCCCTTCAGAAGGAACTCGGCTTCGGCGAGTCATCGTCGACGGGCAGGGCTCCGTGGGAGCCCCTGTTGCGCCACCGGACGCCGCCGAAGGCCACGGCCCACCGCGATCAGTCCAGTCATCGTTGGGTCCGGCCGGTCGAGCGGGCGTATTCGGTGGGGGTTTGGCCGTACTGCTTTTTGAAGGTACGGATGAAGTGGCTGCTGTCGGCGAAGTGCCAATGTGCGGCGATGTCTGAAATGCTCGGCCTACCGACCGGCGTCGCCAATTCGAGCCGGGCTTGTTCCAGCCGCCTACGGCGGATATACGCGGCCACTGAGTCTTCGGTCTCGGCGAACGCCCGGTGCAGCGTCCGTACGGAGACGTTGAGTTCCCGGGCCAGGGCCGCAGGGGAGAGATCGGGATCGGTGAGGCGGCTGTCCGCGATGTCCCTGGCCGCTTGGGCCAGCGCGGGGGCCAGCCGGGGCTCGCTGTCGTCGAATGCTTGCGCAAGCACCCCCTTGACCAGCTCGATCAGAGCGTTGCGAGCGGCGCGCACACCGGCAGGGGTGAGGTCGTTCAGCGTCGCGTCGACGTTTTTGGCGTACGCCGTGAGCACACGTAGTTCGGGCGAGTCGGCCGCCCCGACGATCGCCCGGTCGCGGATCAGTGGCCTGAGCTGCGAGGCCGGCAGGATCAGCACCCTCGCTGTCGTGCGCGGTTCGATCTCGAACCGCACCGGAGGGCCATTGTGCCGCACGATGAACTGTCCGGCCGGTACGGAGGTCCCGCCTCCGTCGCGCGGACGGATGAAGCGCCACTCGCCACGCTCCATCACGTGCACCAGGACGCGGTCGTCGAGGTGGTGGAAGGCGCCTTGAGGGCTGCCGGCCATCGACTCGCCGTAGAGGTCCGCGATCACCGTGTCATGCAGCTTTGACGCGCGGACCCTGACCCGGAAATCACCCGATCCGATCGGCTCCATGGGCGGCAGCGGGAGCGCCTCCCCGACCTGCGATTCCCATTCACGCCGGAAGACGTCGAAGCCGTCCCGCGCGGTGCGCGGAGCCGTGACGTCCACGAAGAAGTTCCTTGCTGGTCCGCCGGTCCGCGGTTCGGTGTTCCCCGTGTCGCTCATGGTCATACGGCACACGCTTTCCTGGCACTGACATGCCATCAGAGTGGCGCAATGGTACAAGCGCACGCCGTGGCAATCTCCCTAGGGTGAGCGATGCGGACGATGCCGAAAGCGCGGAGGCCGGGTTACGCCTCTTCCGAAACGGACAGACGGCAGCTCGGGGCCACCGCCGTGCCGCTCATGGAGCCATCACGTCGCTGGACGTCGGAATTTCCCAGGCTTGCTTTCATGCTTTCCGCTCCCACTGTGAATTCTGAAGGGTTTTGACCGTCATGCCTGACACGAACCGTGGCACCGACGTCGCGTCGAGCGATCCCGCAGCCGATGCCGCCGCCGTCTTCGACCTGCTGATCGGCTTGGTTCGCGCCCAAGTCCTGAGGGGCGTGGCGGCGCTTCGTATAGCCGATCATCTCTCCGACGGGGCCCTGACGGCCGAGGAAGTGGCCCAGCGCGAGGGCAGTCATCCGCAGGCCACGTACCGGCTGATGCGCGCGGCCTCGTCGTTGGGCCTGCTGAGCCACGAGGGGGAGCATCGTTTCGCTCTCACCGGCCGGGGCCGGCTGCTGCGTTCAGACCTGCCCGGCTCCCTGCGCTCCTTGGTACTGGCCCAGACCGGCCAAGCGCACTGGCGGTCCTGGACGCACTTCCCCGAGGCTGTGCGACAAGGGGAGACGCAGGCCAAGAAGGCGCTGGGGATGGACGTCTTCGAGTATTACGCGCAGCCGGAGAACGCCGAGGAAGCAGCTCTCTTCGCTCAGGCGATGGGCGACATGTCCAGCCTGGTGACACAGGGCGCCGTGGCCGCGGTCTCCACCGCCGGGGTGTCCACCGTTGTCGACGTCGGCGGTTCGAACGGTGATTTCGTCCTGGCGCTGATGGAGGCCAACCCCCAGCTCAGCGGGCAGGTCCTCGATCTGGCTCATGTCGTCGAGGGAGCACGCGGCGAGGCCGAGAAGCGCGGTCTGTCCGATCGCTTCTCCGCGGTGGCGGGCGACTTCTTCGAGGAGGTTCCCCCGGCGGACCTCTACCTGGTGAAGACGATCCTGCACGACTGGGACGACGCCCAATGCACGACCATCCTGCGCCGCTGCAGGGCCGCCGTGAACGAGGGGGGACGCGCGCTGGTCGTCGAAATGGTCATCGGCGAGATCGGTCAGCCCGACATAGCCGCCTTGTCGGACATGGCCATGCTGACCATGACCAACGGCATGGAACGCGATCTGGACGAATTCGACGCCCTCTTCGCGGCCTCGGGGTGGCGCCGGTCGAAGACGTACCCCGTGGGCGGCGGATACTTCGGCTTGGAGCTCGTCGCCATCTGAGGCGATCGCTCGCGGCGCGGCGCACCGGCCCACGACCGGTCATCGGAGTGATGGCAGACAGGGCTGGTCGGCCCCCTCACGGCGCTGTGCAGCGGACGCGTCACCGTCATCAAGATCTGACTGGATCCCGGAAGTCACCCCGGCCCCGTACGTGCGCCGAGCAGGTGCCGCATCGACTCTGCTGCGCGGACCGCCGCGTCCGCGCAGCAGTTGTTGAACAGGGCGTGGACCTCGTCGGCTCGATCGGCCATCTCGCGGAGGCGTGGGGCCCATTCCTCCAGTTCGTCGGTCGTGTAGGTGTGGCGGAAGCGCTCCTCCTTGGTGCCGGTACCCCAGGCCCTGTTGCGGCCGTGGAAGCGGGCCACCGCCAGGTGGGGTGAGGCGATGGGGGTGACCGGGGGTATGGAGGTGGCGAGCGTCTGGGTCATGTCCACGGCTACGGCCGACATGCCCCAGTCCTTGAGCATCGCCTCGGTCTCGGCTCGCTCGCCGTCCTGCCACCAGCCGGGGTGGCGGAACTCCACGGCGACGGGCCACCCGGCCGTACGGCGCGCGCATTGGGCGAGGAACGCCTTCGACCGTGGGTCGTCGGGGGCGAACCAGGGCGGGAACTGGAAGAGGAGGGTGCCGAGGCGCCCAGCCTTCTTCAGCGGTTCCAGCGCTCCGGTGAAGCGTTGCCAGATGTCGTCCAGCAGTGCTGGATCGTGTCCTGCCCGGCGGCTGCCGGACAGGGCGGGGCGTAGGTCGGCGGGCAGGGCGTTCGGGGTCGTCGGGTGGCCGGTGAGCAGGGAGAACGCCTTGACGTCGAAGCGGAAGCCGTCCGGGGTGCGCTCGGCCCAGAGGGTGCTGTTACGGGCGCTGGGCAGGGAGTAGTACGTGGCGTCGACCTCGACGACGGGGAACTGGGCGGCGTAGTGCCGCAGTCTGCCCTCCGCGTCGCGCCGCCCCGACGGGTACCAGCCGCTGGACAGCAGCGCACGGTCCGTCCATGAACAGGTGCCGACCAGAATCTCACCCATGCGGTGCCGACTACCCCGGGTCGGGGTAGTCGGCACCACCGGGTCCGAGCCCACGCGTCGCATACGTTTCGACGGCGAAGCGAAAAATCGCGCTGCCCAACTTTGGCGCCGTACCGTGGCACGTGGTCAAGAGCTGATAGCGGCGCCGCACATTTTCGGGGAGTGCCTGTGTTTCCGCCTACCGTCATTGTGGGTTTGCACGGGATTCTCAAGCGGAATCCGTGGTTCGACCGGGTCGTGGAACAGGATGAGGAAGGCAGCGTCGAGGAGGACCTTCTCGGGCTTGCGATTGATCGGGCTGGTTCCTACGGCTGGCACTCCCTGACGAGCTGGCTCCACGAGGACGGAAAGGTCACCGCCCGCCATGAGCCCACTTCCTGGGCCCATGAGGAGGTCGGCGGTGACTGGACGCAGGATGGCAGGGTTCACCAGTTGGCCTGGTTACAGGCCGGAGTTCTTACTGATCCTCCACGCCTCGGTCTGCCCGTCCGGCCGATCGCTTTGGTGATGGCCGAGACGCTGGCTCGCGTGGGCACGGTGACGTTCACCGGTCTGCATGCTCTGCTGCCCTTGCGGGCGGCCGAGCGCAACACGGCTTTCCGTCCAATCGAGTTGGCACCGTGGTTCGGGCTGGCGGATCCGGATGACCGGTACGAGGTGGTGGTCGCCGTCTTCTGCCATCCCCAGGAGGACGCGGTGGCCGTCTGCGAAGCGGTGCGGGGCATGGCGCAGGGGGCGGTGGATGTCTCCGCTTCCGTGGCGGGAGGCGATCTGCCGGGGTTGGAGCTCGATCTCGACCGCGTGCTGCATACCGAGGGGATGCGTGAGGTGATGCGGTTGAGCTGCCGTACGCGCGAGTGGTCACCAGATATCGCGGTGTGGCTGGTGGAGATGGTCGCGGATGGTTTGCGTCGGGCGGGGCGGTTGGCGCCGGTGGTGGTGACGGTCTCGTTGGCGTCTGCCCCGGCGTAGGCCGCGGCGCCAACGGCGCGTTTCACACTGACCCCGTCGGGGAAGCTGCGACATTGGGAGCGCTCCCACATCCCTCCCATTCCCCCACGAACGATGGAGGAAGATCGCGCAATGATTTGTCATGAACGCGCCATAAACTTACGCCGCTGGGCCTCTCGCGCCCTCGGGCTGCTGGCCGCGCTGCTGCTCGGCCTGATCCCCATGTCCGGCACCGCCAGCGCGCACGGATCGGTCATCGACCCCGCCTCCCGCAACTACGGCTGCTGGCAGCGTTGGGCGAGTGACTTCCAGAACCCGGAGATGGCCCAGAAAGACCCCATGTGCTGGCAGGCCTGGCGGGACAACCCCAACGCCATGTGGAACTGGAACGGGCTGTACCGCAACGGCTCCGCCGGCAACTTCCCGGCCGCTGTGCCGGATGGGCAGCTGTGCAGCGGTGGGCACACCGAGGGCGGGCGCTACAACTCCCTCGACACCCCCGGCGCCTGGAAGACCACGAACATCGGCCGGAACTTCACCGTGAAGCTGTACGACCAGGCCAGCCACGGAGCGGACTACTTCAAGGTCTACGTCACCCGGCAGGGCTACGACCCCACCACCCAGCCGCTGAAGTGGAGCGACCTGCAGCTGGTCACCACGACCGGCAAGTACGGCCCCAGCCAGAACTACTCGATCGACGTCAGCACCTCCGGCTACACCGGCCGCCACGTCGTCTACACGATCTGGCAGGCCTCGCACATGGACCAGACGTACTTCCTGTGCAGCGACGTGAACTTCTCCTGAGCCGCCGCCCGTCGAGCCCCGCCGGAAGCATTGCCTCCGGCGGGGTTTGACGATTCGGCGGTCTCGTCCGGCGTATCCGGGGAACTAGGTATCCCCAGTCGTTGAGAGGAGTTGGAGACATGACGCACTTAGCCAGCGGGATACGGGCGGGCGCGATCGGTGCCGTGGGGCTCCTCGCGTGCGGCGTGCTGACCGCGTGCGGGAGTGACGGCGACTCCGAGGGCAAGGGCGGGAAGACCTCGTCGGCGGCCGGCGGTGGTGAGGGAGGCACGGCCGCGGTCCGTACCGCGTACCGCAAGACCGCCGAGGAGGAAACGGCGCGGATGACCCTCCGGACGGAGACCTCGGCCGCCGGGAAGTCGGCGGTCGCGCAGGGGGAGGGGGCCATCGACCTGGAGGACGGGGACAGCACCATGTCCATCAGCGCCGGGGGTCAGAAGGTCGAGCAGCGCGTCGTCGACCAGGTGGTCTACCAGAAGCTTCCGTCCAAGCAGCGCGCGCAGGTGCCCGGCGACAAGCCGTGGATCAAGATCGATCTGAAGAAAGCGGCCGCCGAGCAGAACAGCGGCAGCAGCAATCAGATCAACGACCCCGCGCAGTCGGCCTCGTTCGGAAAGGGCATCACCGACCGGAACACCAAGAAGGTCGGCACGGCCACGGTCGACGGCGTGAAGACCACCCGTTACCGGGTCACCGTCGACATCGACAAGCTCTCCGGCGCCGCCGCGTTGAAGCGCCAGGTCGGTCCCACCGTCCCGATGGACGTCTGGCTGGACGACCAGGGCCGCATCCGCCGCCAGCAGATCACCATGGACATCAAGCCCACCGATCAGCCGAAGGGGACGACCACCCCGAAGAAGCTGACGGTGCGCACGCTGATCGAGTTCTCCGACTTCGGCACCGAGGTCGACCCGGAGGCCCCACCTGCGGGGCAGACCACCGACATGACGGGCAAGCTCGGCAAGCGGTAGAGCCGGGTCACCGGGCCTGGGGACACGGCAGGTCCGGGGCCAGGGCGTTGGGGCCGCATGTCACCACGGCCAGGGAGAGGAAGGACGTGCGGCCTACGTAGAAGCCCAGGGAGACGTCGCCGCCTTGGGTCAGGCGGTCAGCGGCGGTGGCTACCAGGTGGGACAGGCGTGCGGTGTCGGCTTCCTGGCGGGAGAGGAAGCCCGGCGCGTGTTCGGTGAGCTGCCGGCCCAGCCAGGTGGCGGCGTCCTTGGGTTCGTGGAAGGTGGCGCGGATGAGGGCGGGGGATTTGAGGAGCCAGTACGCCGTCTCCATGGGGGGCAGCTCCGAGCGGCGGAAGGTGTCGAGGAGGGCTCGGTAGTGCTCCTCGTCCTCCGGGGTGGCCGGGGGCAGGGGGCGGTCGGGGAGGCGGCGGAGGATCTCGTGGTCGAACAGCTCCTTCTCGCCCAGCCAGGAGTACGCGTGGAGGTGCACGCGTCAGCCGTTCCCCCTGGGAGTGAAGGGGAAGGCCACTGATGGGGTGATGGGGTCTCCCGGAGGGTCAGGAGACCTCGACCTTGGCTGTTGTGTCGTAGAAGCAGAGGTGGTTCTTGATCTCGGCCACGGCGTCGATCGGCTGCGGGTACGCCCACACCACGTCCGGGCGCAGTTCGGTGCCGCTGTCCGGGCCGATGTACGTCCAGTACGCCGCCTCGCCCTTGAACGGGCAGGTGGTGCGGGTGTCGGTGGGCTCGAACAGGGTCAGGTCCACGTCCTCCGGCGGGAGGTAGTAGCGCACCGGCAGGCCGGTCTCGTGGAGCAGCAGCGGGCGGTCCGTCTCGGCGACGACCTGGCCGTCGATGGTGACCTTGACGTGCTGCGTGCCGCGCGTCACGTCCACACGGTGGCCGGAGCCCGAGCCGGTGTGGGGGTGGGTGGTCATGGTGGGTCCTCCTCGGGTGGGTCCGTGTTCAGGTCAACGCTTGCCCTCGGCCGGGGATTCCGTCTCCTCGCGGGGCCAGGGTCGGCCGTCCTGGGCTTCGACCTCGCGGTTGAAGCGGGTCAGGACCTCGCCGAAGCGGGACAGGTCCTCCGGGGTCCAGTCCTCGAGCAGCCGGGCCAGGCTGGTGCGGCGGCGGTCGCGTTCGGCGGTGAGGCATTCGGTGCCCAGGGCGGTGACGCGGAGCTTGCGGGCGAGGCCGCCGTCGGGGTCGGGGATGCGCTCGACCAGGCCGCCGCGGAGCAGGGTGCCGGTCTGGCGGTTGACGGTGGAGACGTCGAGCTGGAACGCGTCGGCGAGCTGGCCGATCGACATCGCGCCCTCCGTGTCCAGGCGGGTGAGGAGGAGGTAGGCCGAGCGGTCCAGGCGGTCGGCGCACGACTCGCCACCGGACGCCTTGCGGTCCCGGGGTGTCAGGACGTGACACCTGGCGACCAGCATCAGCTCGCGTTCCAGCCGCTCCAGCACGCTTCCTCCTCGTCGCCCCCGCTCCATGCAACAGAAGTGTGCACGATACACATCATGTGTAGGATGCACATCTCCTACTCATCCCAGTTGTACCGCTTGGAGGCCGCATCCGCATGGCCCAGTCAGCCCCACCCCGTGTCGAGGAGCCCTTGAGCGCCGCGCCGCCCGGCACGTCGCTCCCGCAGCGCGAGGTCGGTGGCGGTTTCGTGGCGGTGCTCGCGTTCTGCGGCATCGCCGTTTCGGTGATGCAGACGCTGGTCGTCCCGCTCGTGAGCGAACTGCCGCAGCTGCTGCACACCACCAGCTCGAACGCGTCCTGGGTGGTCACCGCGACCCTGCTCGCGGGGGCCGTCTCGACTCCCGTCATGGGGCGGCTCGGGGACATGTTCGGCAAGCGCCGGATGCTGATGGTCGCGTTGACGCTGCTCGTCGTCGGCTCGCTGACCTGCGCCGTCACCTCCGATCTGGTGGTGATGGTGGTCGGCCGGGCCATTCAGGGCGGGGCGATGGGCGCCATTCCGCTCGGCATCAGCATCATGCGGGACGAGCTGCCGCCGGAGAAGCTGGGCTCGGCGATGGCCCTGATGAGCTCATCGCTCGGCATCGGCGGTGCGCTGGGACTGCCGGCCGCCGCGTTCGTCGCGCAGCACACCAGCTGGCACGTGCTGTTCTACGGGGCCGCCGGGCTGGGCGCGATATCGATCGCGCTGGTGCTCGCCGTCGTCCCGGAGTCCGCCGTACGCACCCCCAGCCGCTTCGACCTGATCGGCGCGGTCGGGCTGACGGCCGGGCTGGTGTGTCTGCTGCTGCCCATCACCAAGGGCGGCGACTGGGGCTGGGCGAGCGGTACGACGCTCGGGCTGTTCGGCGCGGCCGTGGTGATCCTGGTCCTGTGGGGACTGTTCGAGCTGCGCACCGCCGAACCGCTGGTCGACCTGCGGACCACCGCGCGCCGTCAGGTGCTGCTGACCAACCTCGCCTCGATCATGGTCGGCTTCTCGTTCTACGCGATGTCGCTGATCCTGCCGCAGCTGCTGCAGCTGCCGGAGGCCACCGGCTACGGGCTCGGTCAGTCGATGGTCATGGCGGGGCTGTACTTCGCCCCGATGGGCGTGGCGATGATGCTGGTATCGCCGCTGTCCGCGCGCATCAACGCCGCCCGCGGCCCCAAGGTCTCGCTGGTCAGCGGCATCATCGTGATCGGCGCGACGTACGGCGCGGGCCTGGTGATGATCGACCACATCTGGCAGATCGTGGTGCTCTCCACCGCGCTCGGCATCGGCATCGGCATCGCGTACTCGGCCATGCCGACCCTGATCGTCAGCGCCGTCCCCGCCCGGGAGACGGGCGCGGCGAACGGTCTGAACACCCTGATGCGGTCCATCGGCATGTCCACCTCCAGCGCGGTGGTGGGGGTGATCCTGGCCCACCGGACGACGGACTTCGGCGGGGTCGCGCTGCCGAGCAAGGAGGGCTTCCAGACGTCGTTCATGGTGGCGTGCGCCGCCTCGATCGTGGGTCTGCTGATCGCCTTCTGTCTGCCCGCGCGGCGCCGGGTCTCCTCGGGGAGCGTTTCGTCCGCGCCGGCCGCGAGTGTTTCCGTGCCGGAGGAGCACGACGTCGCGGAGGACGTTCCCGCTCTCACCGGCAGCGTCATCCACGGCCGGGTCCTCGGCGCCGACGGCACCCCGCTGGCCGACGCCGCCGTCACCCTGATCGACACCGGCGGCCGCCAGCTGGGCCGTACGGTCAGCGGGAGCGACGGCGGCTACACCGTGACCGCGCCCGGCAGCGCGAGCGTCGTCCTCATCGGCTCGGCGCCCGGCCACCGGCCGCAGGCCGCCACGCTGCTGGTGTCGGACGTTCCCGTCCTGTGCGACCTGCGGCTCGCCGGAGGCGGCGGGCTGACCGGGTCCGTCCGGGCCGAGGGCGGTGGGCCGCTGGCCGGGGCCACCGCGACCGCGACCGGCGCGGACGGCGAGGTGGCGGGCTCGGCGACGGCCGACGAGAAGGGTGAGTTCGCGCTTCCGGAGCTGGCCTCCGGCACGTACGCGCTGACGCTCAGCGCCGACGGGCACCGGCCGCACGCCACCCAGGTCGAGCTGACCGCCGGTGAGCCGGTGCGGGTCGATGTGTCGCTGCGGCCCGCCGCCCGGGTCCGGGGGACCGTACGTGACCAGGGCGGACAGCCGCTGGAGGACGCACGCGTGGCGCTGCTGGACGCCTCCGGCGATGTCGTCGGGCAGTCCATCACGGGCGCGGACGGGGCCTTCGCCTTCGAGGGGCTGACCGGTGAGCACTACACGGTCGTCGCCAGCGGTTACGCCCCGGCCACCCGGCCGGTCACGGTCGGCGGCGACACCCCGGAGGCCCGGGACGTGGACCTGCTGCTGAGCCACGGCTGAGGACCGAGTCGATACGTCCGGCCGGGCCCCGGAACACGGGCCCGGCCGGACGGGCACAGCGGGCCGGACGGGCACAGCGGGCTGGACGGGCACAGCACGCATCCGCCCCCGGCGGTGCTGCTCCCGCTCTCATTCCTCGGGCAGGCTCTCCCACGCCTCACCCTTGCGGAACAGCTCGTATCCCTCCGCGTCCGCGATCGACTCCGCCTCCGCGCGGCTGCGGACGGAGATCTCGTAGGTGTGGCTGTCGACCGTCGCGTGGACACCCTTGCCGTCGGTGATCGTTTCGATCGAGTGCGTCTCGTAGATGACGCGCCCCGGCTCGGCCTTGCTCCAGACCACGTGCATGCTCACTGCCATCGGATCACTCCCGAAGACGAGCCCCCTGGTTTCAGGGTCTCACGGTGCGCGGCTACCGCCTTCCGAAGATCGCCACATGTGCCAGGGCCAGCAGCGCGAGCGCTCCGCCGAACCACATCACGCCGACGAGCGCGATCCCGTCCGCCGCCCGGCCGCCGAGCAGCGCGCCGAGCGATATCGCGATGTTGAAGACGCCGACGAACAGCGCCGAGGCGGCCTCCCGCGCGTCCGGTGCCGCGTGCAGCACCCAGGTCTGCGAGGTCACCGACACCCCGCCGTACGCCAGCCCCCACAGCACCAGCAGCGTGACCGCCCCGCCGAGGGTGCCGCCCGCCACGGGGACGAGCAGGACCGCGGTGGCCAGCACGGTGAAGATGACCATGAGGGTGCGGCGCGGGGCGCGGTGGGCGGTGGCGCCCGCCAGGAAGTTCCCGGCGATGCCCGCCACGCCGTACGCCAGCAGCAGGGTGCTGATCAGCCCCGCCCGTACGCCCGAGACGTCCTCCAGCACCGGGCGGATATAGGTGTACGCGCCGAAGTGGCCGGTGACCAGCAGCAGCGTGGTGATCAGCGCGACCCGTAGCCGGGCGTTGCGGAACAGCCCCGGCACCTCGCGCAGCCGGATGGTCTCGGTGGCGGGCAGCGGCGGCAGGGTGACGGCGAGGGCCGCGGCGATCGCCAGCGCGAGCGCGCCCATCCCGGCGAACGCGGCGCGCCAGTGGACCAGGTCGCCGATGAACGTGCCGACCGGTACGCCGAGGACGGAGGCGACGGCGATCCCGCTGAAGACCAGCGAGGTGGCGGGGCCCGCGGACTTCTCCGGTACGAGCCGTACGGCGAGCCCCGCGGCCAGGGACCACACCCCGCCGATGCACACCCCGACCAGCACCCGGGCCAGCAGCAGCACGGCGAAGCCGGGCGCGAGGGCGGAGGCCAGGTTGGCCACCGCGAGGAGCACCATCAGGCCACACAGCACCAGCCGCCGGTCGAGGCGGCCGACGGTGACGGTCAGCAGGGGCGCAGCCACGGCGGCGACCAGGCCGGGCACGGTCATGGCCAGGCCCGCCGTACCGGGCGAGACGCCCAGCGCGGAGCCGACGGAGGTGAGCAGGCCGACGGGGAGCATTTCGGTGGTGACGACGGAGAAGGTGCCGAACGCCACGGCGACGACGGCGAGCCAGGCTCTGAGCGGCGAGTGCGCGGGGGCGGCTGACCCGGATGCACCTGCCGGAGCGGTGAGTTCCGTGGTAGTGGGCGTGGTATTCGACATGACTCAAATGAACCGCCGCGCCCGGCCGGGAACAACGCCGAAGTCCTCAGTCTTCTATGAGCGGGACTCATGGATCGGTGGAGCGGCCGGCCGGGAGGAACGGGAAGGGACGGGAAGGAACGGGCCGATGGCAGGGCTGGAGATCCGCGAGCTGGAGTGTTTTCTCGCGCTCAGCGAGGAGTTGCACTTCGGCCGTGCGGCGGAGCGGCTGTACGTGTCGCAGAGCAGGGTCAGCCAGTTGCTGCGCGCGCTGGAGGGGCGGATCGGCGCCCGGCTGGTGGACCGCACCAGCCGACGGGTGCGGCTGACCCCGCTGGGCGAGCGGTTCCTGGCCGAACTCCGGCCCGCATACGACGCGCTGTACGGGGCGGTCGAGGGGGCCCGGGGCGCGGCGCGCGGTCTCACGGGGGTGCTGCGGGTCGGCTTCCAAGGGGCCGCCGACGAGCGGGTGATGGCCGCGCTGGCCGCCTTTCGGGAGCGCCATCCGGGCTGCGAACCGGAGACCGTGGAGATCCCGATGGCGGATCCGTTCGGCGCGGTGCGGGACGGTGTGGTGGACGCGGCGATCGTCTGTCTGCCGGTCGGGGAACCGGACCTGGTCCTCGGCCCGGTGTTCTCCCGGCAGCCGCAGACGCTGGTGGTCCGCGCCGGGCACCGGCTCGCGGGGGCGGCGCGGCGGGGCCGGGGCGCGGTGGACGCCGAGGAGCTGGCCGACTGCCCGCTCGTCGCCCCGTCCGGGCCCGCGCCCCGCTACTGGCGGGAGTTCATGGCCCCGCCCGTCACCCCCGGCGGCCGCCCGATCCCCCGCGGCCCGCGGGTGCGCACCCTCCAGGAGGGGCTGACGGCGGTCGCGGCGGGCCGGGGCGGGATGCTGCTGTGCGCGCCGACCGCCGCGTACCACGGCCGCCGCGACATCACGACCGTCCCGGTGGCGGGGCTGCCGGACTCGATGCTCGGCCTGGTGTGGCGGCGGGGTGGTGAGACGGCGCGGATACGGGCGCTGCGGCGGGCCGTGGACGAGCTGTGCGGGCCCACCGTCTCAGGTCACCCAGATCCGCTGGAGTGCCCGGTAGCCGACCACGGCGATGCCCTCCTCACGGAGGATGGCGCGGGCCCGCGGTGAGGTCAGGAACGCGTGGTCGGTGCTGCGGACCCGCCAGCCGCCGGGGTCGGCCGCCCGGGCGTGCGGGTCGTCCAGCCCCGGGTGTACGGCCCATTCGCTGAGGCCGGGCGGCAGGTCGCGCAGCAGCCGGGCGTAGTGGGCCGCCTTGTCGTCGAGGCCGAGGGCGAAGCTGTCCAGGAACGGATGGTCGAGGGCGGGCAGTCCGCGCCGCCGCAGCGCGCGCCGCCCGGGGTCGAGCCAGATCCGTACCGCCAGGCCGTATTCGGCGGCCAGCGCGAGCGTCAGGTCGCGGATGTCCTCGCGGCCGCCGTCGGCCAGACAGTGCCAGTCCAGGTGGGCGGGGGCGAGCCCGGCGTCCAGTACGGTCTCGATCTGGGCGCGGAACTCGCGTTCGACCTCCGCCGGTCGGGCCCGGGCCAGCAGCTCCGGTATCCCGGCGTGGTCGTACAGCTCCCCCGCCGCGTTCAGCAGCGACGGCACCCGCTCCGGCGGCGACAGCGGCCCCCAGGGGAGGCGGGGCAGGTCGCGGACGAGGGTGAGATGGACCCCGAACGGGATGTGCGGCCGCTCGCGCAGCAGTTCCCTCGCGTGCGGCGCCGCCGGGCACGGCACCATCAGGCTGCACGACGCCGCGATGCCGTGCTCGACGGCCTCGACGACCGCGGTGTTCACGGCCGAGTAGATCCCGAAGTCGTCGGCGTTGACCAGGAGCGCGCGGGCGTCTACGGCCAGGCCCAGCAGCTCGGTGGACGTGGCCCGGGGCGCGGGGTCCGTGGGCTCGGTGAGGTCCATCAGCGGGTCTCCCTGCGCATGCACACCCGTGGCCACCGGTCCAGCCCGTGTCCGGCCTCGCTGCGGCGGATCTCCCACAGCCCGGGGGTCAGTTCGTCCTCCGCCAGGGTCCGGAAGCCGCAGCGGGCCGCGTAGTAGGGGGCGTTCCACGCCACGTCCACGAAGGTGGTCAGGGTCAGCGCGGGCACACCGTCCGCGGCGGCCCGCGCCGCGACGTGTTCGATCAGCGCCCGGCCCACCCCGCGGCGGGCGCTGTCCGGGTGCACCGAGATCTGCTCGATGTGCGTGTTCCCGTCGACGGGGTCGGTGATCACGTAGGCCACGGCCCGGTCCGTGCCGTCCACCGCCACCCAGGCCCGCCCGGCGCGCTGATAGCGCCCCAGCTCCGCCAGGGTCAGGGGCTCGTCATCGGCGATTTCGTCCATCCCGATGTCACGGAAGCACCGTCCGGCGGCGCGCTCTATGTCCTGGAGACGGTGAAGTTCCTCGGTGGTGCTCGTTCGAATCCGCACCCCACCATCATCCTCCGGTGCCGTGCGGTGTCCGAGCGCCGTCCGGGATCCGACCGGAAACCCACCGGGTGGCGCATCAACTGCTCAGGTCAGCATGGGGTGTTGAGGGGCGGCGGTGTAGTCGGGGCGGTACTGGCCTGGTTGGTAGGGGCGTGGGTCCTTGTAGGGGGGCGTCGCAGTGGGCAATCACCCGTTCGGGGGATTCAATGGTTGACGCAGGAAACCACTGCCGCACAACCCTCCACGTGAAAGGCCCAGTTCCACCATGAGCGCGAACCCTCGCGACCCTGTCATGCCCGTACCGCCGGAGGACACCGACCGCACGCTGCGCTTCGCGGGGCCCGCGACGTTCGGGCGGGTGCCTCGGCTGGATCAGGTCGGGGCCGCGGATATCGCGGTGGTGGGGGTGCCGTTCGACGCCGGGGTGTCCTATCGGCCGGGTGCGCGGTTCGGCGGGAACGCGATCCGGGAGGCGTCGCGCCAGCTGCGGCCGTACAACCCGGCCCAGGACGCGTATCCGTTCCACTACGTCCAGGTCGCGGACGCCGGGGACATCACCGCCAACCCGCACAACCTCCATGAGGCCGTCGAGAACATCGAGGCGGGCGCGGAGGAGCTGCTGGCCGCGGGCACGCAGCTGATGACGCTGGGCGGCGATCACACCATCGCGCTGCCGGTCCTGCGCGCGGTGGCCCGGCGACACGGCCCGGTGGCGCTGCTGCACTTCGACGCGCATCTGGACACCTGGGACACCTACTTCGGCGCCGAATACACCCACGGCACACCGTTCCGCCGCGCGGTCGAGGAGGGCATCCTCGACACCGCAGCCCTCTCGCACGTCGGCACCCGCGGCCCGCTGTACAGCAAGGAGGACCTGGACGAGGACACCAAGCTGGGCTTCGGCATCGTCACCTCGGCCGATGTGATGCGGCGCGGGGTGGACGAGGTGGTGCAGCAGCTCAAGGAGCGGATCGGCAAGCGGCCGCTGTACATCTCGGTGGACATCGACGTCCTGGACCCCGCGCACGCCCCCGGCACCGGCACCCCCGAGGCGGGCGGGCTCACCTCGCGGGAACTGCTGGAGATCGTGCGCGGGCTGGCCGACTGCCATCTGGTCTCCGCCGATCTGGTGGAGGTGGCCCCGGCGTACGACCACGCCGACATCACCTCCGTGGCCGCCTCGCACACCGCGTACGAGCTGGTCACCCTCATGTCCCGGCAGATCGCCTTCCTGCGGTGGGTGGAGGAGCAGCAGCGGTGGTGAGTCAGCCGAGGCGGTCGCGGGCGAACAGCTCGTTCAGCTCGCCCTGCGGGATCTGGGCGTCGGCGAACGTCAGCGTCCCGCGCTCCAGCAGCTCCCGGGCGCTGTCCCGTACGAAGCCCAGCGCGGCGCGCGCGATGCTGCCGCCGAGGCTGAGGCGGGCGACGCCGGCGGAGCGCAGGGCGTCGGCGGTGAGGCTGGTGGCGCCGAGGCCCATGACCACGTTGAGCGGGCCGTCGACCTCGGCCACCAGGGTGGTGATGCTCGCGAGGTCGTTGACGCCCGGTACGTAGAGGCAGTCCGCGCCCGCCTCCCGGTACCGGTTGGCGCGCCGGATCGCGTCGGCGAGCGGGGCCGGGGAGCGCAGCATCAGGCCGTCGGTACGGGCGGTGAGCACGAAGCCGCCGCCCGCGTCCGCGGCCTCGCGGGCGGCGGCGATCCGGGCGACGGCCAGCTCCTCGTCGTACAGCCGCCCGTCCGCGAAGTCCTCGATGTTGCCGCCTGCGAGGCCCGCGTCGACGGCCAGCCGGACGGTCTCGGCGACCGCCTCGGGCTCCGCCCCGTACCCGTCCTCCAGGTCGCCGTTGACGGGCAGGTCCACGGCCGCGGTGATCTGGCGGACGCGGTCGAACATCTCGGCCCGGGAGACCGCCTTGCCGCCCTCCGGGATGGTGTGGTCGGGCCTGCCCAGGGAGAAGGCGATCCCGGCGCTGGTCGTCGCCAGCGCCTGGAACCCCGCCTCGGCCAGCACGATCGCGCTCCCGGCGTCCCAGGCGTTCGGCATCAGGAAGCCGGTGCGGTCGTCGTGGAGACGGCGGAAGGCGGTGGCGTGGCGGGTGACCATGGGGCGGTTCCTCTCCGGCGGGACGGCTCGCGCCCGTGCTCGGCGTACGTGTGCTCGGCGTGCTCGTGCTCGGCGTGCTCGTGCACTGAGGGAACCACACCGCACCGACAACGCGTCGCAGTGATCATGAATGAGGATGTGCGGGATCTGATCGACGACTGGGACTCCATCTACCAGGGCTATTACCTGGGCGATGAGGAGGAGATCGACGCGGTGGTGACGCGTTGCGCGGACCGGCTCGAAGAGGCCCGCGCCACGCACGGCGCCGGCTCTCCCGAAGTGGCGTTTCCGGCCCTCGGCCTGGTGCTCATGTACGGCCATGTGATGTGGCATTCGGCCCCCGGCGTCGCGGACCGGGCCGCCGCCTCGCTGCGCGCCGTCGCGGCGGACGGGGCCGGAGCCCCCTGTGACCATGCGGGCCACCCGAGCGACCAGGGGCTGGGCATCGGGCCGTTGGAGGCCTTTCCCACGGCTCTCGAACTGTTCGCAGACCCCGGCAGCGAGGACGTGTCCTGGGACGAACTCCACCAGTGGCCCGGCCCGGACGGGGACGAACTGCCGCTGTCCGAGCTGGAGGCCCACTGGCGCTGTCCGCGCACCGTCGCCGGATTCGCCTCGGCGGCCGCCGAAGCCATCCGTCCGGCCACCCCTGCGGACGCCTGATCCGGACGCCGCAGCCGCCTCAGTCGCCGGCCGCGCCCTGCGCGATGGCCGCCTCGACCTCGCCGGTCCGGGCGGCCTCCTCGGCGGCGAACCGCTCGGCGTCCAGGCGCTGCGCCACCTCCTCGTCCTCGTGCATCAGCAGGTCCAGGTTGCTGTCGCCGAGCTCCAGCACGCCCATGTCGACGTAGGCGCGCTGCAGGCGTTCGCCCCACAGGCCGATGTCCTTCACGCACGGCACGATGCGGCTGAAGAGCAGCTTGCGGAACATGTGGAGGTACGGGGAGCGCTCGGCGTACTCCTCGGCCTCGGCCTTCGGGATGCCCAGGTTCTCCAGGACCTCGACGCCGCGCAGCCGGTCGCGCATGAGGTAGCAGCCCTCGATGACGAACTCCTCGCGCTCGCGCAGCTCCGCGTCGCTCAGGTCGCGGTAGTAGTCGCGCAGCGCCATCCGGCCGAACGCGACGTGGCGGGCCTCGTCCTGCATGACGTACGCGAGGAGCTGCTTCGGCAGGGGCTTGTCGGTGGTGTCGCGGATGAGGCCGAACGCGGCGAGGGCCAGGCCCTCGATGAGGACCTGCATGCCCAGGTAGGCCATGTCCCAGCGGGAGTCGCGGAGGGTGTCGCCGAGCAGCGCCTGGAGGTTGTCGTTGATCGGGTAGACCATGCCGACCTTCTCGTGCAGGAAGCGGCCGTACAGCTCGGCGTGGCGGGCCTCGTCCATGGTCTGGGTGGCGGAGTAGAACTTGGCGTCGAGGTCGGGCGCCGATTCGACGATGCGGGCGGCGCACACCATCGCGCCCTGTTCGCCGTGCAGGAACTGGCTGAACTGCCAGGAGGCGGCGTGGCGGCGCGCCTCGGCCCGCTCCCGCTCGGACATCCGGTCCCAGTGGGGCGTGCCGTAGAGGGCCAGGGCCTCGTCGGGGGTGCCGAGCGGGTCGTACGGGTCGACCTCCAGGTCCCAGTCGATCCGCTTGGCCGCGTCCCACTGCTTGTCCTTGCCCTTCTGGTACAGGGCGAGCAGCCGGGCCCGGTGGTCGTCGTACTCCCAGGCGAACCGGGCGGCGCCGGCGGCGGGCACCTGCCACATCGGGTCGCCGGGATCCATGGCGTAGAGCTCCTGCGTCGACACGGCGTCTCCTTCGCCTCGCTGCGCTCCCCCGCTCGCGGCAGGCTCACACGGCCGTCGCACGGGGGTCAACAACCGGTCCGCGGGGGATTGACGGGCTTGCTGACACAGAGTCTCATAAGGGATGTCCAGCCGCGACCACTTCGACGAGGTGCCTCCAGCCATGACGACCGCGACCGAATCAGCCGCGCCCCGGGACGCGCTCGGGCTCCTCAAGGACCGGGAACGGGTGGCGGAGCGGCTGCTGCGGGCCTCCGCCCGGCACTCGTTCGACCCCGACACCGAGCTGGACTGGGACGCGCCGCTCGAACCGGACAAGTGGTTCTGGCCACCGGAGCTGGTCTCCCTCTACGGCACCCCGATGTGGCGGCGGATGTCCGAGGAGCAGCGGATGCTGCTGGCGCGGCACGAGGCGGCGGCGCTGGCCTCGCTCGGCATCTGGTTCGAGATCATCCTGATCCAGCTGCTCACCCGGCACATCTACGACAAGTCCCCGACCAGCGCCCACGTCCGCTACGCGCTCACCGAAATCGCCGACGAGTGCCGCCACTCCCGGATGTTCGCCCGGCTGATCGCCAAGGGCGGCACCACCGCGTATCCGGTCGCCCGGCTCCACCAGAACCTGGGCCGGTTCTTCAAGACGTTCTCCACCACGCCCGGTTCGTTCACCGCCACCCTGCTCGGCGAGGAGGTCCTGGACTGGATGCAGCGGCTGACGTTCCCCGATGAGCGCGTCCAGCCGCTGGTGCGCGGCGTGACCCGGATCCACGTGGTGGAGGAGGCGCGCCACGTGCGGTACGCCCGGGAGGAGCTGCGCCGCCAGATGGCGCGGGCGCCGCGCTGGGAGAAGGAGGTGACCCGCGTCGGCTCGGGCGAGTTCGCCCGGGTGTTCTCGCTCGCCTTCGTCAACCCCCAGGTGTACACGGACGTCGGCCTCGACCGGCGGGCGGCCGTGCTCCAGGTGCGGGCGAGCGGCCACCGCCGCGAGGTGATGCGCGGCGGCGCCCGGCGGCTGACCGAATTCCTCGACGACGTCGGGGTGCTGCGCGGCGTGGGCCGCAAACTGTGGCAGAGCAGCGGGCTGCTGTAGCCCCCTCGCGCACCGGGCCGCCCCTCGCCACCTGCCCGGGTGCGGTTACGCTGCCAGGCATGACGACGACCAGTGGCACCGCCCCGGCGGACGCGGACCGGGCCACCGCGGCGCCTCCGGCCACCGCGCGCCGCGGGGCGTACCGCAGGCTCAGCGTCGAGGCGCGGCGCGCCGAACTGATCACCGCCGCGCTCGGCCTGTTCGCCCACCGCGCGCCGGAGGACGTGTCGCTGGACGATGTCGCCTCGGCCGCCGGGGCCTCCCGCCCGCTCGTCTACCGCTACTTCCCCGGCGGCAAGCAGCAGTTGTACGAGGCGGCGCTGCGCAGCGCCGCCGACGAGCTGGAGGGGTGCTTCGGGGAGCCGCGGACCGGTCCGCTCAGCGGCCGGCTGGGCAACGTACTGGACCGCTATCTCACCTTCGTGGACGAGCACGACGCGGGGTTCAGCGCGCTGCTGCACGGCGGCAGCGTGGCCGAGACCTCGCGGACGAGCGCCATCGTGGACGAGGTGCGGCGGGCCGCGGCCGAGGAGATCCTGCTGCACCTGACGGCCGAGGAACCCGCCGAGAAGCCCGGCGCCCGGCTGCGGATGATGGTGCGCACCTGGATCACGGCGGTCGAGGCGGCCTCGCTGATCTGGCTGGACGAGAACAAGCAGCCGCCGGCCCGGGAGCTGCGGGACTGGCTGGTGGACCACTTCGTGGCGCTGCTGACCGCCACCGCGGCGACCGATCCGCAGGCGGCCCGGGTGATACGGGCGGCACTGGCCGCGGAGCCCGCGCACGGCCCGGTGGGCGCGCTGGTGCGGCGCGTCGCGCCGGTGTTCGACGAGGCGCGGCACCTGCTGTGAAGCCCCGGACACGGTGAGGGTGGTGGCGCGGTGAGGAGCGAGGAGACGCCGTTCGTCGGCGGGCCGCTGGACGGCCGGGTGCTGCCGGTGCTGGTCGGCGCCACGGGGCAGCCGCCGAAGACGTACGAGGTGCCGGTCCCGGACGAGGACGGCGGGCCGCCGGCCGTGTACGTCTACCGCCGCGTCCCGGCGGGCACCTCCCGGCGGCTGGGGCTGATCCGGGGGTGGGCCTACGAGTACGACCCGGAGGGCAGGCCGGGCAGCGGGCCGAAGTGGCCGTGGTCCAAGCCGGGCTGAGCGGCGCGCCCGAAGGGCGTTCCCTCGCCCGCGATCGCCCTCCACACGGGTGACCGTATTGGGCCGACTTGCCCATCATTCCCCAGAAGATACGACTGTCACGCCGCGTTCCTGCTGAGGTGGTCGTCGGACCCCGTTCCCTCAGCCGGAGGTATGAGCCCGTGTCAGGACGGATCGTAGGCTCGGTCTGCGCGGCAGCGATCACCGCCGCCGCCGCGCTCGTCCCGCCCGTCCCGGCGGCCACGGCCGCCCCCGCCCAGCCTTCCGCCCGGCCCGCCGACCGGTCGGTCGCCGGGCTGCTCACGCAGCTCAAAACGCTGTACCGGAAGGCGGAGGAGGCGACCGAGGCGTACAACGCGACCGAGGAGAAGCTGCGCAGGCAGCGGGCGAAGACCCGGGAGCTGACCGACGACCTCGCCCGCAGCCGCACCGACCTGGCCGCCAGCCGGGAGGACGCGGGGCGGCTGGCCCGTCAGCAGTACCAGGGCCACACCCAGCTCTCCGCGTACACCTTCCTGCTGACGCTGCTCACCCCGCATCCGGAGGACGCCGTCGACCAGGCGCGCGAGCTGGACCGGGCGGCGGGCCGGGAGGCCGCCGTGGTGGAGCGGCTGACCAAGGGCGAGCGGCACGCCGACGCCCTCGCCACCCGGGCCCGGGCCGCCCTGGACAAGCAGCTGTCGCTGAGCGCGAAGAAGAAGAAACAGCGCGACAAGGTCAAGAAGCGGCTCACGAAGATCGAGAAGATGCTCGCCTCGCTGACCGCCCGCCAGATCACCCAGGTGGCGGAGAAGGAGCGCGAGGAGACCGAGAAGCGGCAGCGCAAGCTGCTCGCCTCCGGGGCGCTGGGCGGGGCCACCCGCCGGGCCCAGGGCGCCGCGGCCCCGCCGCCCCTCCCGGACCCCGGCCAGGACCAGAGCCAGAACCAGGGCCAGAGCCAGGGTCAGGACCAGGGTCAGGACCAGGGCACGGGCAGCGGCACGGGCGGCGGTCAGGACACCGGCGGCGGTCAGGGCGCGGGCACCGCTCAGCCCCCGGGCAACCCGGCCGGGGACACGGGCGGCGGCGGCACGCCCACCACCCCCGTGGTGCCGAAGACCCCCGGGCGGCTCCCGATGGCCTCGGCGTCGGCCGGACAGCGGGCGCTGCAGTGGGCGCTCAACCAGATCGGCAAGCCGTATGTGTGGGGCGCCGAGGGGCCGAACGCCTTCGACTGCTCGGGGCTGACCTCCCAGGCGTGGGCGCACGCGGGCCGCACCATTCCGCGCACCAGCCAGGAGCAGTGGCGACGGCTGCCGAGGATCTCGCTCAGCCAGATCCGCCCCGGCGACCTGGTGATCTACAACAAGGGCGCGAGCCATGTGGCGATCTACGCGGGAGGCGGCCAGGTGGTGCAGGCGCCCCGGCCCGGCACCACGGTGCGGCTCTCCCCGCTGGCGTCCAATCCGGTGCAGGGCGTGGTCCGTCCGGGGCCGGCCCGGGGCTAGAGGGTCAGGAGGCTTCGGCGTCCGCCTCGTCAGGGGAGGTCAGGGAGGTGAGATAGGCCGCCGCCTTCTCCGGTTCGTAGAAGAAGTCCTCGAAGTCGGCCGGGTCGTCGAAGCCGTTGGCGATCCGGTCGGCCACCGGTGGCAGGTCGCCGCCCGCGCCGAGCAGTTCCATGATGTGCCCGGGCGGCGGGGCCAGCATCGTGTTGGTCCACTTGGTGACGTACCGGGCGGTCGCCCAGTAGCGGTCGAAGGTCTCCCTCATCCATGCCGCGTCGAACGGCCGATCGCCGTGGGCGACGATGCTGTCCAGGTAGGAGGCGGCGCACTTGGCGGCCGAGTTGGAGCCCTGGCCGGTGATCGGGTCGTTGGCGACCACCACATCGGCGACGCCGAGCACCAGGCCGCCGCCGGGCAGCTCGCCGATCGGGTCACGTACGGTCGGGGCGTACCGCCCGGCGAGCGTGCCGCCCGCGTCGGTCAGCTCGACCTTGGTGGCCCGCGCGTACTCCCAGGGGGTGAACCGCTCCATCAGCTCCAGCGTGGTGGCCAGGTGGTCGGACGGGTCGGTGACGCCGTGGAAGGCATCGGCCGGGCCGCCCGGGACGGCTTCCCAGAAGAGGATGTCGGCGCGTCCGCTGATGGTGAGGGTCGGCATGACGAACAGCTCGCCGACGCCGGGGACCAGATTGCAGCGCACCGCCTCGACGTCCGGGTGCTCGGGGCGCGGGCCGAGACCGTGCACATAGCTGACGGCCAGCGCGCGCTGCGGGGTGTCGTACGGGGAACGGGCGGCGTCGCGGCCGAAGAGCGCGACCAGTTCGCCCTTGCCCGCGGCCACCAGCACCAGATCGTGGCTCTGGGTGAAGAAGTCCAGGTCGGAGACGGCCACACCGTGGATGACCAGTTGGCCGCCGCGCTGTTCGAACAGCTCCATCCAGCCCGCCATCTTGATCCGCTGGTCGACGGACTGGGCGTACCCGCCGAGCCGGCCGACCCAGTTGATGGCGCGGGAGTGGGGCCCCTGAGGTGTCGGCGGTCCGGCGACGGACATGCCGAGGCCCTCGATGCGCGGCGCCTGCTCGTCCCAGAAGTTGAGCTTCAGGTCGCGCTCGTGCTGGAGCGCGGTACGGAACATGCATTGCGTGGACATGACGCGTCCGGAGCGGATCTCATCAGCGGTGCGGGCCGCCAGCAGGGTGACCTCGTAGCCCTCGGCCTGGAGGCCGAGGGCGAGCTGGAGGCCGGACTGACCGGCTCCGACGATGAGTATCTTCCGCATGGAGTGACTCTCTCTCAGGCTCAGGACAGGAAAAGGAACAGAGCATTCCATTCCGCGAGCGGAGCCGAGATTAGTTCACTCGGGCGAAACGTCAACGGCGTGACGTACCAACGCCAGCAGCGCGTCCACCACCGTGACCCGCCGCCGGGCGTCCATCGTCACCACCGGCACCTTCGGCGATACGGAGAGCGCGTCCCGGACGTCCTCGGGGCCGTAGAGCGGGGTCCCCTCGAAGTGGTTGACCGCGACCACGTACGGCAGGCCGAGGCTTTCGAAGTAGTCCAGCGCCGGGAAGCTGTCCTCAAGACGCCGGGTGTCGGTCATCACGACCGCCCCGATCGCCCCGCGCATCAGGTCGTCCCACATGAACCAGAACCGCTGCTGGCCCGGGGTGCCGAAGAGATAGAGCACCAGATCGGATTCGAGCGTGATCCGCCCGAAGTCCATCGCGACGGTCGTGGTCAGCTTCTCGGGCGTCGCGCCGAGGTCGTCCACGTCCTCGCTGGCCTGCGTCATCAGGGCCTCGGTCTGCAGCGGAGTGATCTCCGAGACCGAGCCCACGAACGTCGTCTTCCCGACGCCGAAACCCCCCGCTATCACTATCTTGGTGGCGATCGGCGCCCGTGAGCGGTCCGTCTGCCAGCTTTGGAGCCGTTCTTCGGCGCCGGGTATACCGGCGCCGGGTATCTCCGACACATGCGGCGGCGTCACCGTCATCGTCTCAGAGTCTGCGAAGTCCAACGAGCACCCTTTCGAGCAACGCGCGATCCGGCTGTCCGGGGCCCCGCCCGGTGCCGTACACACGGATCTTTCCCTGGTCGGCGAGGTCACTGAGCAGGACGCGCACCACGCCCAGCGGAATCTTGAGCATCGCGGAGACCTCCGCGACCGAACGCATTCTGCGGCACAGCTCGATGATGGCCCGTATCTCCGGCAGCATCCGCGCGCCAGGCGTGTTCGGTGCCGGGTCCAGTGGCCCGTCCACCGGCCCGTCCGCGGGCTCCAGCGACGCCACGAACGTCTCCACCAGCAGCACGTGTCCCGAGCGGGTGCGGCCGCCGGTGAGCGAGTACGGGCGCACCCGGGCCGGTCTGCGAGCGGCCCGGCCGGACCCTGCCGTCACTGCGCCGACTCCAGCGACCTCCGTAGTTCCGAACGCAGTTCGGGGGTGAGCACATGCCCGGCCCGGCCCACGAACAGCGCCATGTGGTACGCGACGACGGACATGTCGCAGTCCGGCGTGGCGTGCACCCCCAGCAGCGAACCGTCGCTGATCGACATGACGAAGAGACTGCCCTCGTCCATCGCCACCACCGTCTGCTTGACGCCGCCGCCGTCCATCAGCTTCGCCGCGCCGAGCGTCAGGCTGCCCAGCCCCGACACGATCGTCGCGAGGTCCGCGGTGGAGCCCTTCGGGCCGTCCTGGGTCGCCGGGCCCGCGGGGGCGGCGGTGTGCCGCGCGTCGGAGGACAGCAGCATCAGCCCGTCGGACGAGACGACCGCCACCGAGCGGACGCCGGGCACCTCCTCGACCAGGCTCGACAGCAGCCAGTGCAGATTACGGGCCTGGGAACTCAACCCGTAGGTACTACTGGGCGCATTCACCCGCGTGCCTCCTCAACCGTGCCGCCCCCGTCCTGCGCCCCCGTTTGCGCCGTGCCGCGCTGCCCGTCCGTTCCCCTCTGCCCGTCCGTGCCGCGCTGTCCGGCCGTACCCCGTGCGGCGGCCTCGGCCTCCGCGTCCCGGCGGCCGTCCCGCGCACCGCGCTGAAACCCGCCCAGCCTACGCCGCAATTCCTCCGCGTTCACCGACCCCGTGCGCTCCTGCGGGTCGGGGTCGCGGCGGGCCACGTTCCGCGGTGTCCGCTTGGGAAGTCCCTTGCCCGTGCGGGGCAGTTGGCCGGTCGCCTCCGGGGCGTGGGAGTGCTCGTCGGGGCCGATGGCGTACGGGTCGCGGGGCTGATCCCGCGGCTCCGTCGGCTCCGGCTCCTCCCGCCGCTCCGGCCGCGGCCCGGCGGGGCCGGCCGGGCCCCAGGCGTCCGCGCCCGCGGGCCGCACGGCGCGGCTGTCGAACGGCTGCTCACCGCCCGGCACGGTCAGCTCCATCGTGCGCTCGACGACGGGGTCGGCGGGGTCGGCCGGTTCGTCGGCCCTGGACGCCTTCGGGGTGCGCTTCGGCAGTACCGGCAGCTCCTCCCCCGCGTCGGGGGCCGGATGCCCGCGCGGCGGCGTGGGCTCCATGAGGTATGGGTCCTCGTCCTCGGCGCCCGCCCAGGCCTCGCCGGGGGCCGCCCACGACACCGCCTCGGGGCCCGCGTCCACGCCCGTGGCGGACGGCTCGCCGGGGGCCGGCTCCGGCTCGGGCTCTCGCTCCGTACGGTCCGTACGCTCCGCGTCGCCGACGTCCGCCGCGGCGGCCGCCGCACGGCGCTGGCCCGGTACGGCCGGTGCGGGCGCGCCCTCCGCCTCGGCGGCCGGGGCGGGGACGGACGGGCGGCCGTGGGACGGGAGGGTGTTGCCGTTCGCCTCGGCCGCGGCGCCCGGGAAGGCGGGCAGGCCGGCGCCGCCGGGCGCGCCGCCCGCGGCGGCGGGCGGGGCGGGCGGGAGTCCGGCGCCGGGCGGGCCCGCCGGGAGGATCTTGACGGGCAGGACGACGATGGCGGCCACCCCGCCCGGCTGCTGCTCGCGCAGCGACACCCGTACGCCGTGCCGTGCGGCGAGCCGGGTCACCACGTACAGGCCGAGCCCCAGCGGATCGTCCGGCTGCGGGCCCTGGCAGTACTCGGGGACCGGGTCGGCGAGCCGTTCGTTCAGCTCCGTGAGCCGCTCGGGCGTCATGCCGATGCCCTCGTCCTGGACGGAGAGCATGACCTCACCGCTCTCCAGCAGCCAGCCGGAGACCTGCACCGCCGCGTCCGGCGGCGAGAAGGTCGTGGCGTTCTCCAGCAGTTCGGCGATCAGGTGGCTGATGCTGTCCGCGGCGAACCCGGCGACCTGGGCGTGCGGCGGCAGCGACTGGATGTGCACCCGGTCGTACCGCTCGACCTCGCTGATCGAGGCGCGCAGCACGTCCAGCAGCGGCACCGGGCCCGGGTGGTTCGCCTGGTGCTCGGAACCCGCGACGATCAGCAGGTTCTCGCCGTAGCGGCGCATGCCGGTGGCGAGGTGGTCGAGCTGGAAGAGCGTTTCGAGGCGGTCGGGGTCCTGCTCCCGCTCCTCCATGGACTCGATGATCGCCAGCTGGCGTTCGATCAGCCCGAGGCTGCGCAGCGCCAGGTTGACGAAGCTGCTGTGGACCCGGGCGCGCAGCCCCTCCAGCCGGGTGGCGACCGCGTCCCGTTCGGCGCGCAGCCCGGCCGCCTCGTCCGCGAGCCGCTGCCGCTCGCCGATCAGCCGGGTGCGGTCGCCGTCGAGCCGGGTCAGCCGCTCGTGGTGGCGCAGCGCGGCCTGGTGGAGTTCGTTGACGGCCCGTACGGCGTCGGCGAACTCGTCGTCGCGGCCCTTGTAGGCGATCGGTTCCTGGGCGGCCGGGTCGGCGGCGACCCGGCGGGCGCCGCGCCGCAGCGCGGCCAGCGGGCGGGTCATCGAGCGGGCGCTGTGGATGCTGGTGCCGAGGGCGAGCAGCAGACAGGCACCGGCCAGGGCGATGCTGACTTCGAGGGCGGTGACGTCGTCGTCGCGCAGCTGTCCGAGCCGGGTGATCTCGGTGGAGGCGAGCGCGGACTCGGCCCCGCGCATCCGGTCGATGCGGGCGGTCAGGGCCGCTTCGAGGCGGCTCTTGTCGATGAACAGCTCCTGCCCGGAGAGCTGGGGCTGATCGGTGAGCCGGTCGAGGTAGCGCTCGGCGGTGGTGACCTCGGTGCCGTTGACGGTGCGGTCGTAGGCGTCGCGCGCGGAGGCCGGGGCGAGCTGGTGGAAGTCGGCGAGCGCGGACTGCTCGCGCACCCGGGTGCGCTGGGCGGCCGCGGTCAGCGGGGCCCGGTCGCCGCGGTCGGCGAGCGCGGCGAGCAGCAGCCCGCGGGTGGCGGACGCCTCCTCCACGGCGCGGCCGAGCGGGGCCAGCGCGGGGGCGGGGCCGGTGTCGGCGTCGGCCGGGAGCTTGCGGGCGAGGGTGTCGGCGACCCGGTTCAGCGCCTGGACGGCCTCGGTGTACGCGTCGAAGACGTCGAGGGACGAGCCCTTGCCGGTCAGGGCCTGCTGACGGATCTCGGGGAGGGTGCTCAAGCGCGCGGCGAGGGCGGCCGGGACCTCTCCGCGCACCTCGGCGACCTGCCGGTCGACGCGGGCGCGCTGGTCCTCGGAGACGCCGCCGCCGGCGGTGGTGGTTCGGCCCGCGGCGACGAAGGCGGTCATGGCGTCGCGTTCGTCGGCGAGGGAGTGCGCGAGGGCCACCGTGCCCCGGTTGGCCTCGGCGAGGTCGACCAGCTTCTGGGCCTCGGTGGCGTCGTCGAGGGCGCTGAGGACGGCGGGGGCACCGGCGGCGAGGACGGCGATGGAGACGAGGGCGACGGACGCGGTCAGCCGGTTGCGGACGCGCGCGGGGCGCCCCCGGGGCGGCTGCGGGGCCGGGGCCGCGGGCGGGGCGCCCACGGCTAAGGAGGCCCCGGCTGCCGGAGGGGGTCCTGCCGCCGGGGGGAGCCCGCCGGTCAGCTGCTCGTGCCCCTGCTCACGCTGATCGCGAGGCTCGCTGATGTGCTCGTGCTCGGTGCCCCGAAGCCGCTTCTTCCGCACCGGTGCTCACCATCTTTTCTCGCCCGACCGCTGTGGTTCCAGACCGCTGTGGTGCCAGAGGTGACGACACATCAACTCCTGCGTTTCCCCACCTCTGGCGGGGATTCCGACCCTTCCAGGGACGGCTCCGGGGCGGGTGCGCATCACCCACCCGGCCCACCCGAACGAGTGAACCGCATTGCGTAGTTGAGCACCAACTTTCGTCACGGACCATACCCGGCGGTCGATTTTCCCGGGCTGGAAAACGCTTGCCCGTCCTGGCAGGATGCGCATCCCCCTGCCCACCTTCCCGCGTGCCCCGTGGACCGCGCCCCGGAGCGGGAGCGACCTGCGGCCGTCCGGCAGACTGACCGCATGCGCATCGAACTCGCGACCGCCCCCGGCGATCCGCGGCGCCCCAACGAGGACTACGCCTCCGTGGCCCTGCCCGCGTCCGGGCACGGCGGCGCGCTCGTCCTGCTGGACGGGGTGACGCCGCCCGAGGGTGACGCCGGATGCGCCCACGGCGTGCCCTGGTACACCGCCCGGCTCGGTGGCGCACTGCTCGAACTGGCGGGTTCGCGGTGGGACACGGCCCTGGCCGACTGCCTCGCGTACGCGATCGCGCGTACCGCCGAGGCACATCGTTCAACTTGTGACCTTTCTCACCCCCTCACCCCGCAGGCGACCGCGGTCGCGGCGCGCTGGGACGCGGACCGGGTCGAGTACCTGGTGCTCTCCGACTCCGCCCTGCTCATCGAGCGGACCGGGGGCGGGGTGACGGCCGTGCTCGACGACCGCATCGACCGGCTGCGCGCCGAGGGGCGGCGGGTCGCCCCGCTGCGCAACGTCGAGGGCGGCTTCTTCACCGCCGCGGCCGATCCGGCCGTCGCCGCCAAGGCGGTCACCGGCAGCCTGCCGCGTACGGAGGTACGGGCGCTGGCGGCCCTCACCGACGGGGCGTCGCGCTGGGTCGAGGTGTTCCGCGAGGGCGACTGGGCCGCCTGCCTCGGGCTGCTGCGAAAGGAGGGGCCGCAGGAGCTGATCGACCGGGTGCGGGCGGCGGAGCGCGCCGACCCGGACCGGACGGCCTTCCCACGCGGCAAGGCCCACGACGACGCGGCGGCCGTCCTCGTCGAGCCGTAGCCGGAAGCCGGAAGCCGGAAGCCGCAGCCGGAGCCGTCGAACCGCGCGGGCTGACACCGGCCCATCCGGGGGCCGGGTACCGCAGTCGCCACGTCCACGTCGCCGGATCGGCGCGGCTCGCCGATCCTGACGTACATGAGCGCCCTACTGGTCCCGCTCCGCGCGGGTCGTCTGCCCGGGCTCGTCGGCTTCCTGCGTACTGTTCAGCCGGTGCAGCAGCCGCGCGAGTTCGGCGACCTCGCTGCGCTCCCAGGCGGCGAGCCGACGGGCGTACCGCGCGCGCCGCGCGATCCGGACCCGCCGGAAGCGGGCCCGGCCCTCGTCCGTCAGCTGCACCAGGAAGGCCCGGCCGTCCGCCGGGTCGGGCGCGCGGGTCACCAGCCCGAGCCCTTCCAGGGCGCGCAGCTGACGGCTCATCGTCGCCTTGCCCACACCGATGTAGGCCGCGAGGTCCGTCGCACGCTGCTCCCCCGCGTCCTCCAGGCGCATCAGCAGCCCGTACGCGGCGGATTCCAGGTCGGGGTGGACCTCGCGGGCCAATTCGCCCGAGGAGGCGCGGGCGCGGCGGAGGAAGACCGCCAATTCCCGCTCCAGCGCCAGGAACGCGTGGTCCACACCAATTCCGCCCACGGTGCCGCCCTCACCCTCCTCGGGGGGCGTTGCCCCGTTGTTGTGCACGTCAGAGCCCTCTCCGGGTTTTCACATCGTGAAAGTTTCTTGCACGCACGGCTGTTACCGCAGCTCCATCAGTATTTCGCAGGATTAGACCAACGGCAGCCCGCTCCAGCCCTTCCCCCTCGCTATCTACGCCCGTAGCGTCATTCGTGACATGGCCATTCCAATATCACCCCCCACCGCAGGTCTTCCCCGCTCCCCCCACCGAGGCTTCGGAGGCACGCCATGCCTGTGCACAGACCCGGCCCCACCCGGCGCACCCCCAGCGCGCTGATCGGCCTGCTCGCCGCCCTCCTCACCACTCTCCTCACCGCGACCCTCGCCCTGTCCGGTCCCGCGTTCGCCGACGACGACCCGGCCGTGGACGGCGGTACGAAGGCCATCCCCCACCCCGAGGACGACTGGGCGGGCTCACAGATCCTCAAGCACGAGGGCGGCTCCACGACCGGCGAACCGCCGTCCGATCTGCTCGCCACCGTAGAAGGCGTGGACGTCAGCAGCCACCAGGGCAATGTCGCCTGGTCGACCCTCTGGAGCAGCGGGGTCAAGTTCGCCTACGTCAAGGCGACCGAGGGCACCAGCTATACCAACCCGTACTTCGCCCAGCAGTACAACGGCTCGTACGACGTCGGCATGATCCGTGGCGCGTACCACTTCGCCCTGCCGGACAACTCCTCCGGCGCCGCCCAGGCCGACTACTTCGTCGACCACGGCGGCGGCTGGTCCAAGGACGGCAAGACGCTGCCGGGCGCGCTGGACATGGAGTACAACCCCTACGGCGCCACCTGCTACGGCAAGAGCGCCAGCGCGATGGTCAGCTGGATCAAGGACTTCACCAGCACCTACAAGGCGCGCACCGGCCGCGACCCGGTCATCTACACCTCCACCAGCTGGTGGACGAGCTGCACCGGCAACTCCAGCGCCTTCGGCGCCGTCAACCCGCTGTGGATCCCGCGCTACGGCTCCTCCGTCGGTGAGCTGCCGGCGGGCTGGGACTTCCACACCATCTGGCAGTACACCTCCTCCGGCCCGACGGTCGGCGACCACAACCTGTTCAACGGCGCGCTGGACCGGCTGAAGGCGCTCGCCAACGGCTGAGCCGCCGCTTTGCCCCGCGGTGCCCCTTCGCCCTCCAGTGCACGGACCGGTCTGTCTGTACGCTGGAGGGCACCGGCACCACCCGAGGAGCATGACCATGAGCGGCACCCGGCCCTCCGCCCGCGAGCGGATCCTGTCCACCGCGACCGAGCTGTTCGACGCCCACGGCGCACGGGGTGTCGGGGTGGACCGGATCATCGCCGAGTCGGGCGTGGCCAAGGCGACGCTGTACTCCCACTTCCGCTGCAAGGACGAACTCGTCCAGGCCTATCTGCGCGCGACGGACACCCACTGGCGCGGGGCCCTGACCGAGGCCGCCGAGGCGGCCGGGCCCGATCCGCGCGACCAGCTCACCGGCCTCTTCGACGCGCTGGTCGCGGCGACCGTACGGGACGGCTTCCGCGGCTGCGCGTTCGTCAGGACCGGGAGCGAGTCGGAGCCGGGCACCGACACCCACGCCGCGACGACCGAGCACAAGCAGGCCGTACGAGCCTGGCTGACCGAGCTGGCCCGGGCGGCCGGGGCCGCCGACCCCGCGCGGCTCGCCCTCCAGATCTCGCTCCTCGTCGACGGGGCGATGGCCGCGGCGGCGCTGGAGCCCCGGCCGGAGTTCGCGGAGGCGGCCCGGGAAGCCGCGGGGGCGCTGGTCGCCCAGGCGTGCCCGGCGCGGGTGTAGCACCCCGGATGCGAGAGAAGGGCCCGGCCGCGCGCGAGGCGGCCGGGCCCTTGCCGTACGTCTGTTACGCGAGGGCGAGGTCACGCTCCCGCGGCACCCCGGACGCCAGCAGCGCGCGGTAGCGCTCCTGGTGCGCGGCGAGCGCCGCGTCGTCCAGCCCGTGCGTGCCGTGGACGACGAACGGCTCCTCGTACGCCATGCCGGAGATGTTCGCGGTCGCGTCGAAGGGCTTGAGCAGCTCGGTGACCGTGAAGCGGTTGAACCCGTCGGGCCGGTACAGCTCCTCCGCACCGCCCACCGTGGTGGCGACGAGCAGCGCCTTGCCGCGCAGCGAGGTGCCGTTCGAGCCGTACGCGAAGCCGTGCAGGAGCACCTCGTCCAGCCACTTCTTCAGCAGCGGCGGCGCCGAGTACCAGTAGAAGGGGAACTGGAGCACGATCCGGTCGTGCTCGAGCAGCAGCCGCTGCTCCCGCTCGACGTCGATGACCAGGTCCGGGTAGGTGGCGTACAGGTCGTGCAGCGTCACACCGTCCACCGGCCGGGCGGCCTCGGCGAGGGCGGCGTTGACACGGGAGGCGGCGAGGTCGGGATGGGCGAGGACGACGAGGGTGGGCACGGCTTTCCTCCGCGAGGCGACACATGGGGCGGCATGCGAGGCATGCGAACAGACAGGTCTGTCTGATTCGGCGCCCACGCTACCAGACAGACCTGTCTGGTAGCCAAGGGTGTTCTCAGTCGCGGGGGAACTCGTCGGTCTTGAGCGTCAGCCCCACGACGGTGTCGGTCAGATCGAGTTCCCTGCCGAAGGACGCGGACAACTCGGTGAGGTACTCGCCGTCCTTGGGCTCGGTGAAGACGTGGCACCTGCCGATGTAGGCGTCGACGATCAGGTAGACGGGCACCTCGGCCGCCGCGTAGGCCAGCTTCTTCGGTCCGTAGTCGTTCGCGGCCGTGTCCTTGGAGATCACCTCGGCGACGAATTCGACGTCCTCGTGCCGCCAGCCGCCCTGGGGGGACATCTCGGCGCCATCCGCGATCTTGACGACGTCGGGAGCGAAGCCGTTCCCCTCTCCGGGGAAGTCGATCCGCACGTCCGACAGCACGTTCACATCCACGCCGAAACGGTCTTCAATAGCCCGCACGATGCGACGGATGATGCGCCAGTGCACAGTGCGTTGTGGTGACATGAAGACGGCCCCTTCGACGACCTCGACCTTGTAGCCCTCGGGGACGTGGCTCCGCTCCAACCAGTCGAACAGCTCGTCCAGGCTGAGTTCGTCGCTGTCGGCCATCTCGATCCTGTCAATCGGCATGACGGTCACTGTGCCGCTCCTCCCCGCCGCACACCGAAACCCGTGCGACCGGTTAGTCCAACGATACGCACGGCCGACAGGTCACGCGTGGCCCGGAACCCCGTTCGACACGGGGTCCCGGGCCACGGTCACCGGCGGCGTCCGTCACGCCGCCACCGGGACCTCCGGGGCGCTCGCCGAGGCGGGCTGGAGGGCCAGATCCAGGACCTGGCGGACGTCCGAGACGGGGTGGACGTCGAGCTTCTCCAGGACCTCGGCCGGCACGTCGTCCAGATCCGGCTCGTTCCGCTTGGGGATGATCACGGTGGTCACCCCGGCCCGGTGCGCCGCCAGCAGCTTCTGCTTGACGCCGCCGATCGGCAGCACCCGCCCGGTCAGCGAGACCTCGCCCGTCATCGCCACGTCCGGCCGCACCTGGCGGCCCGACAGCAGCGAGGCCAGGGCGGTGGTCATGGTGATGCCCGCGCTCGGTCCGTCCTTGGGCACCGCGCCGGCCGGTACGTGGAGGTGGATGCCGCGCTCCTTCAGGTCACCGACCGGCAGCTCCAGCTCCGCGCCGTGGGAGCGCAGGAAGGACAGGGCGATCTGGGCGGACTCCTTCATGACGTCGCCCAGCTGGCCGGTGAGGGTCAGCCCCGCGCCGCCCGTCTCGGCGTCCGCGAGCGACGCCTCCACGTACAGCACGTCGCCGCCCGCGCCCGTCACCGCGAGCCCGGTCGCCACTCCGGGGACGGCGGTGCGGCGCTCGGCCGGATCCTGCGCGGACTCCGGGGTGTGGTGGGGCCGCCCGATCAGCGGACGCAGCTCCTCCACGCCGACCTCGAACGGCAGCTCGCGCGTCCCCAGCTCGTGCTGGGCCGCGACCTTGCGCAGCAGCCGCGCGATGGAGCGCTCCAGGGTCCGTACGCCCGCCTCCCGGGTGTACTCCCCGGCGAGCTTGCGCAGCGCCTCGTCCGTCACCGCGACCTCGCCCGGCTCCAGACCGGAGCGCTCCAGCTGACGGGGCAGCAGGTGGTCGCGGGCGATGGTGACCTTCTCGTCCTCGGTGTACCCGTCCAGGCGCACCAGCTCCATGCGGTCCAGCAGCGCCTCGGGGATGGCCTCCAGGACGTTGGCCGTGGCCAGGAAGACCACGTCGGACAGGTCGAGTTCGACCTCCAGGTAGTGGTCCCGGAAGGTGTGGTTCTGCGCCGGGTCCAGGACCTCCAGCAGGGCCGCGGCCGGGTCGCCGCGGTAGTCGGAGCCGACCTTGTCGACCTCGTCCAGGAGGACCACCGGGTTCATCGAGCCGGCCTCCTTGATGGCCCGTACGACCCGGCCGGGCAGCGCGCCCACGTACGTACGCCGGTGGCCGCGGATCTCCGCCTCGTCGCGGACGCCGCCCAGCGCGACCCGGACGAACTTCCGCCCCATCGCGCGGGCCACGCTCTCGCCCAGGCTGGTCTTTCCGACGCCGGGCGGGCCGACGAGCGCCAGCACGGCCCCGCCGCGCCGGCCGCCCACGATCCCGAGGCCGCGGTCGGTGCGGCGCTTGCGCACCGCCAGGTACTCGGTGATCCGCTCCTTCACGTCCTCCAGACCCGCGTGGTCGGCGTCGAGCACCGCCTTGGCGCCCTGGATGTCGTACGCGTCCTCGGTGCGCTCGTTCCACGGCAGCTCCAGGACGGTGTCCAGCCAGGTGCGGATCCAGCTGCCCTCGGGGCTCTGGTCGCTGGCCCGCTCCAGCTTGTCGACCTCCTTCAGCGCCGCCTCGCGCACCTTCTCGGGCAGCTCGGCGGCCTCGACCCGGGCCCGGTAGTCATCGGACTCGTCCTCGGGATCGCCGTTCAGCTCGGCCAGCTCCTTGCGCACGGCCTCCAGCTGCCGCCGCAGCAGGAACTCCCGCTGCTGCTTGTCCACACCCTCCTGGACGTCCTTGGCGATCGACTCCGCCACGTCCTGCTCGGCGAGGTGGTCGCTCAGCCAGGTGACGGCCAGCTTCAGCCGGGCCACCGGGTCGGTGGTCTCCAGCAGCTCCACCCGCTGGGCGACGCTGAGGAAGGGCGAGTAACCGGAGTTGTCGGCGAGCTGCGAGACATCGTCGATCTGCTGCACCCGGTCCACGACCTGCCAGGCGCCGCGCTTGCGCAGCCAGCTGGTGGCCAGCGCCTTGTACTCCTTCATCAGCTCGGTGACGGCACCGGGCAGCGGATCGGGCACGATCTCCTCGACCGTGGTGCCCTCGATCCACAGCGCGGCCCCGGGCCCGGTCGTCCCGGCCCCGACCCGCACGCGCCGCACCCCACGGATGAGCGCCCCGGGATCACCATCGGACAACCGGCCCACCTGCTCGACGGTGCCGAGCGTGCCGATGCCCGCGTACGTGCCGTCGACACGCGGCACCAGCAGCACCCGTGGTTTCCCGCCATCGGACCGCGCGGCGGCCTGCGCGGCCTCCACCGCGGCCCGTACATCGTTATCGGAAAGGTCCAGCGGCACCACCATGCCGGGCAGCACGACCTCGTCATCGAGAGGCAACACGGGCAGGGTGAGCGGTGTGGACAGCGAAGCCATGATCTCCCCTTCGGCAGGCAAGTTGAGCTATGCAGACTCAATGCCTGTGAGCCCCCAGGTGTTCCCGACCCGGTGTTCGCTGTGAGCGATCACGGACTCCGGCTGCCGTGAACCGCCGAAGCGCTCCCGGGCGATAGAGGGAGCGTGAGACCGTTACGCCCCCTGGGGGCCGACCCAAGCGACGCGGAACTCCTGCGCGCGGTCGCGCGAGGCGACACCGACGCGCTCGCCACGCTGTACGACCGGCACGGCGGCTGGCTGCACGCCCGGCTCACCCGGCGCTGCGCCGACCCCGAGACCGTGCAGGAAGTCCTCCAGGACACCTTCGTCACCGTCTGGCGGTCCGCCGCCTCGCACAGCGGCGGCGAGGCGGGCGGCTGGCTGTGGACCATCGCGGCCCGGCGCCTCGTCGACGCCCGGCGCACCGCCGCCCGCACCGCCGAGGCGCGGTCCGCGCACGCCCACCACGACCCCGCCGCGGCGCGTGCGACCACGCCCTCGGCGGAGGACCGGGTGCTCGACGCGCTGGAGTACGGCACCGTCGGCGCCGCCCTGGACCGGCTCTCCCCCGAACTGCGCGCCGTCCTGCGCGCCACGGTGGTGGACGGGCTCACCACGCGCGAGGCCGCGCAGCTCCTCGGCATCCCCGAGGGCACCGTCAAGTCCCGGGCCCGGCGCGCCCGCCGCGAGCTGCGCTCCCTGCTCGCCCAGCTGTCCCCGCTCCCCACGCCGCACCCGCTGGGAGGCACCCCATGACCCATGCCTGGCACGTCACCGCCACCCAGGCCGCGTCGTACGCCGACGGCTCGCTGCCGGAACTCGACGCCTGGTCGGTCGACAAGCACCTGGAGGCGTGCACACCCTGTGCCGCCCGCGTCTCGGCCGCTGCGCGTGGCGGCACGGCGGCACCCGCCCTGGCGGCCGTACGGACCGCTCTGCTGGCCACCGCGACGGCACCGGACGGGGTGCCTCCCGTCCACCCGCCGCCCCCACGCCCCCTCCGGCCGACGGGGCGGGCCCGGCTCGCCTGGGCCGCGGGCCCCGCCCTTCGGGGGCCCTGGCTGGTCTCGCTGCTGGTCATGGCCGTCGGAGCGGTGTGTGCCGCCCGGGTCACCGGGGCCGGCGGGGTACGGCCGCTCCTGCTGCTGCTCGCACCCGTCCTGCCGTCTCTCGGCGTCGCCGTGTCGTACGGGCGGCACGCCGACCCGATGCACGAAATCGTCGTCTCCACACCGTCCGGCGGGCTGCGGCTGCTGCTGACCCGTACGGCAGCCGTGCTGGCGGTGTCCGTACCGCTGCTCACCCTCGCCGGACTGCTGCTGCCCGACGGCTCCGGGGGCCCCGGGGCCGCGGCCTGGCTGCTGCCGGGGCTCGCGCTCACGCTCGCCGCGCTCGCCCTGGGCTCGTACGTCGGCTGCCGCGCCGCCACCGGGACGGTCTCCGCGGGCTGGCTGCTCGCCATCGGCGCACCGGCGGCCGCGGAGCCCGGCGGCCCACCGGGGTCCCTGCCCAGCGGCGCCCTGGCCGACTCCCTCGCCACCGTGCTGTCCGGCCCCGCCGCACAGGGCTGCTGGGCCGCCGCCGCGGCCGGGTGCGCCGGGCTGCTGGTGCTGCGCCGCACCTCCTACGACCGCTTGGAGCGCTCATGACGACCACCGTGTCCGTCGGCGGGCTGACGGTCCGGCACCGCCGGACCACCGCCCTCGACGCCGTCGACCTCGACCTCGGCACCGGAGTGCACGGCCTGCTCGGCCCCAACGGCGCGGGCAAGACCTCCCTGATCCGCGTCCTGGCGACGGTCGCCGCGCCCACCACGGGCCGGGTGGAACTGCTCGGCCACGATGCCTCCGCGCACGCGGGGCGCACCGCCGTGCGGCGCCGGCTCGGCTATCTGCCGCAGGAGTTCGGCCACTACCCGGGCTTCACGGTGCGCGACTTCGTCGGGTACGTGGCCTGGCTGAAGGAGATGTCCGGCGCGGCCGCCGCGACGGCCGTGGAGCGGGCCGTCGCCCGCGTCGGGCTCGCCGACCGCATCGACACCAAGGTGCGCCGCCTGTCCGGCGGCATGGTCCGGCGCGTCGGCATCGCCCAGGCCATCGTCAACGAACCGGACGTGCTGCTGCTCGACGAGCCCACGGCCGGTCTCGACCCCGAGCAGCGGGTGGACTTCCGGGCCCTGCTGCGGGAGCTGGGCACCACCTCCACGGTGATCGTCTCCACCCATCTGGTGGAGGACGTCGCCGCCGCGTGTACCGAGGTGACGCTGCTGGAGTCCGGCCGGGTGGCCTACCGCGGCACCCCGTCCGCGCTGGCGGAGCTGGGCGAGGCGGCGGAGGCGGCGGACGTCGGCGGCAACCCGATCGAGCGCGGCTACGCCACGGTCCTGCGGCGTCACCGCGCCGGGGACGGGGCCGGAGCGGCGACGGGGCTGTCCCGATGAGCGGCCGGCACTTCCGCAATCCGCTGCGGGCCGAACTCACCCGCTGGTCCGGGCCCGTGGTGGGGGCGACGGTGCTGGTCACGCTGCTGGTCGCCATGGACGACAAGGCGGACCTCTGGCTCACCACCTGGATGTCCACCGCCGACCACCTGCGCACGGCCGGGCTGCTGCTCGGTGGTCCCCTGACTGCCGCCGCCGCGTGCTGGCAGGGCGGGCGGGAGCGGCGGCGGGGCACTACGGACCTGCTCGCCACCATGCCCCGTACGCCCCTGCGCCGGGCGCTGGTCGCCGCGGCACCGACCATCCTGTGGCCGGTCGCCGGGTATCTGCTCACCACGGCCGTCTGCCTGGTCGCGACCTGGCGGTACGCGAGCTACGGCCACCCCTGGCCGTCCCTGATCGCGGCGGACGCCACAGCGCTCGGGGCCCTCGGGGTGCTCGGCTTCCTCGCGGGCCGCGTCGTACCGTGGCGGCTCGCTCCGCCCGTGGTGGCCGTGGGCACGTATCTCGTCCTGGGGCTGCCTGGGTACTCCGAATCGGCTGTCACCTGGCTGTCCCCCGTCCTGGCAGACTCCTTCTTCGGGGACCGCCCGCTGTGGTGGTGCGCCCCGGTCTCCATGATGTGGACGGCCGGGCTGGCGGGCGCGGCCCTGCTGGCGTACGCCGCCCGCCGCCGCGTCACCGCGCTCGTGCCGCTCGTGGCCGCCGCCACCGCCGCGGCGCTGCTGACACAGCTGGGCACCGACGGCCCCTGGCGGCCCGACCCGGCTGCCTCGGCGCTCGTGTGCGACGACGGAACACCCCAGGTGTGCGCGTCGCGGGTGCACACCCGGATGCTGCCCGGCGCGTCGGCGGCGCTGGCGGGCCTGTCGGCGAAGCTGCGGGGCGTGCCGAACGCACCCGCCCGCGTCGTGGAGAAAGACACCTCGGCCGCCCGCGATACCGACGCGCCGGTGTCCGGCTGGGACACCTACTTCCGGCTCAACCGGATCACCGAACCGGAGCTGTTCGCGCACAACGCGGCCGCGGCCACGGCGGCTCCCGTCTCCTGTCCGGCCCCCGGCCCTCACACCCCGGCCGACGACATCAGCACGGCCGTCGCCGACTGGCTGGCGCCGATGCCGGTGTGGGACGACCCGCTCCCGGGGCCGCCGCCCCCACCGCTCTACGCCCGCACCCTCACCAGGCTGCGGACCATGACCGAGCCGGAACGCACCCGCTGGCTCGGCGGCTACCTCGCCGACGCCCGCTCCTGTCACCTGGAGCGGGTGACGGCCCCATGAGCGTGCTGCTCTACGCACGGTCGCGGGCCCTGCCGCTGACCGCCGCGTCCCTGGTCATGGCCGCCGTGGCGACCGCCTGGTGCGCCGACTGGCTGATGGCTCGACCCGCGTTCGGCGCGGGGGCGCGGCTACCGGTCGTCGTCCTCGCGCCGCTGCTCGCCTCGGCGGCGATCGGGACGAGCCTGTACGCCCACTCCGAGGAGCTGGACCGCACCGCCGTGCACCCCTGGTGGCCCCGCCGCCTGTGCCATCTTCTGCTGCTCACGGCGCTGGCGGCGGCACTGCTCGCGGCGGGGGTGCGGGGCCACCCGGAGCGGTTCGGCGCGCCCGCGATGGTCCGCAACACCGTGGCCGCGACGGGGGTGACGGCCCTCGCCGCCGCCCTGCTCGGCGCGCGGCTGAGCTGGCTGCCGGTGCTGGCGCACACCAGCGCGGTCTATCTGACGGCGGGACGCGCGCCGGACGGCCGGCGGGCGGTCTGGGCCTGGTCGGTGCAGCCGGGTCCGGAGCGGGCGGCGTGGTGGACGGCGGGCGTGTTGTTCGCCGTGGGCACGGTCGTCTACGCGGTGCGGGGCGCCCGCCCGGAGGGTCCGGCTCCGCGCCGCTGAGCCATCCGGCGGACGTACGGCCCGCAGGCGGTGCCGGTGAGCAGGGCCAGGGCGTGGCCCCAGTCCGTGAGGGGGTCGAAGTACAGCAGGCTCCCGGCGGTCAGGGCCGCGCCGATGCCGCCGATCAGGGCCCAGCGCTGCCGGGGCGGGAGCAGGCCGGCGAGGGCGCCGGCGCAGGCGATCAGGCCGTAGCTGACGCCGTAGTCGAGGCGGCGCAGCGAGCTGTCGGGGAGGTGGCCGATGGCGACGGACGCGGCGACCGGGATCTCGGTGAGCAGCGTCGCGAGGACGTGGCCGAGCACGAAGACGCCGGCGGTGCGCAGTCCGCCGACGCGGTGTTCGAGCGCGGACAGCACGAGGAGGAGGGCGACGAGATACGGCGAGGTGATGCCGCCCACCACCCACAGCGCGCTGGCCAGCAGGGTGAGCAGGGGCCGCTGGGAGAGGTTGGAGACGTCGGTGCTGGAGCCGGTGAGCAGGTCGTGGACGGTGTGGGGGTCGCCGAGGTGGGTGTAGAGGCCGGTGCCGAGGAGGATCAGGGAGTAGCAGAGGGCGAACGGGGTCCCGGTGGGGGTGGGCAGGAGGTCCCGGAGCCGGGGCCGCCACCAGGGGGCGCGGCGGGGCCCGTGGTCCGGTATCCGGGGGGTGGCGGCGTCCGGGGCGACCGGGCCCGGCCCCGCTGGGCGGGGCGCCCCCGCGACCGGTCCCGCCCCGGCCGGGCGGGCGGGGCGGGGTACCGGGCGGCCCGGGCCGTGGCGGGGGGACGTCACGTCTGCGGGCGCCCCGGTCCGTTCCACCGATGTCGTCACCACGGGCTCCTTCCTCGCCGCCGGCCGCTCCCGGCCGTATGCCGCGTATGTCCGCGCAGACGTCTCAACAATCATCGGTCCGTGAGTCATCTCACCGGTCCCGCGATGTGAAGGCCGCCACATCCGGTCCGTTGGACCGGCGGCCCGCCGCGGCGCGAGGATGGGCCGGTCAGCTCATGCGAGGTAGCCCGGGAGGACCCACCCCATGCAGTCGCCCTACGACATCGCCGACGCCCGGCCGGTCACCGTCGACCGCCGCGAGGGCCCCCATGGCGAGGTCGTGTTGCGGCGGCGGGGAGGGGACGGCGCGGCCGGCGGCGGCACGGTCGGTGAGGGCGGCCGAGGGGGCGGGGCCGTCTTCGAGATCATCGCCAATGGGTGCTTCCTCATGGACACCTCCGACGGCCGCTCCGAGCGCCTGCTGATCCGCGCCGCGCTCGGCGCGCTGCCGGCAGGGCGCCGCTCCCCCGCGCTGCTCATCGGCGGGCTCGGCGTCGGGTTTTCGCTGGTCGAGGCGGTGTCCGAGCCCCGCTGGGGGCGGATAGCGGTGGTCGAGCGGGAGGCCGCGGTGATCGACTGGCATCGGGACGGGCCGCTGGCCGCGGTGTCCGGCGAGGCCCTGGCCGATCCGCGGACGGAGATCGTCCATGCCGATCTGGTCGACCGGCTACGGGCCGGTGCGGAGGGCGCGGAGTCCTACGACGCGCTGTGTCTGGACATCGACAACGGCCCCGACTGGACCGTCACCGAGGACAACGACGGGCTGTACTCCCCCGCCGGGCTCGCCGCCTGCGCGGCCCGCCTCACCCCCGGCGGAGTACTGGCCGTGTGGTCGGCCCAGCCGTCGTCCGCATTCGAGCAAGCTCTCCGGAATGCCGGGTTCACAGGGGTGCGTACGGAAGAGATCGCCGTTGCCCGGGGTGTTCCCGACGTGGTGCATCTCGGGATTCGAGGCGCGTAGCCGAGCCGCGTAGGCTGCCCTTACGCTTGCTTGCCTACGAAAAGTGGCCGGGCAATGACCAGGCGCGGAGCGTCAGGTTTCGACACACGTGTGATGGTAGGCGGCCGCGGATTCATGGGAACGACGCAGGGGCGGGCGTATGGAGCAGATGCACAACGGCCACAACGGGGGCGCCACGACCACCCCGGGCGCACAACGCCGGATCCTCGTCGTCGAGGATGACCCGACCATAGTGGACGCCATCGCGGCCCGGCTGCGCGCCGAGGGATTCCAGGTGCAGACGGCCTCGGACGGCCCGGCGGCCGTGGACACGGCCGAGGCGTGGCAGCCCGATCTGCTGGTCCTCGACGTGATGCTGCCGGGCTTCGACGGCCTGGAGGTCTGCCGCCGGGTGCAGGCGCGGCGGCCGGTGCCGGTCCTGATGCTGACCGCGCGGGACGACGAGACCGACATGCTGGTCGGGCTCGGGGTCGGCGCCGACGACTACATGACCAAGCCGTTCTCGATGCGCGAGGTGGCGGCCCGGGTGCACGTGCTGCTGCGCCGGGTCGAGCGGGCGGCGCTGGCCGCGAACACCCCGCGCAGCGGGATCCTGCGGCTGGGTGAACTGGAGATCGACCACGCCCAGCGGCGGGTGCGGGTGCGCGGCTCGGACGTGCACCTGACGCCGACCGAGTTCGACCTGCTGGTCTGTCTGGCGAACACCCCGCGCGCGGTGCTCTCGCGGGAACAGCTGCTGGCCGAGGTGTGGGACTGGGCGGACGCCTCCGGCACCCGGACCGTGGACAGCCACATCAAGGCGCTGCGCCGGAAGATCGGCGCGGAGCGGATCCGTACGGTGCACGGCGTCGGCTACGCCCTGGAGACGCCCGCGGCATGAGGAAGCCTCCCGGGACCCCGTGGGCTCTGGACCGGCACCTCCGGCGGGTCCGGAGCCTCCCCCGGAGCGAGCGGATCCGCGCCACCTGGACCCAGGTGTGGGAGGCGCTGCGGCCGTTCGACCCGTACCGCTCGGTCAAGGCGGCGCTGGGCGCGCTGGTCATCGGGTCGGTCATCATCACGACCCTGCTGGTGTTCGCGGCGATGCACTCGGACACCGAGCTGCGCGTGATCACGGTCTTCTCGATCATCGCCTCGCTGCTGATCACGCAGTTCGTGGCGCACGGGCTGACCGCCCCGCTGGACGAGATGACCCTGGTCACCAAGGCGATGGCGCACGGCGACTACACCCAGCGGGTGCGGGCGGCCCAGCGCCGGGACGAGTTCGGCGACCTGGCCAGTTCGTTCAACCGGATGGCGGCCGATCTGGAGGCGGTGGACACCCACCGCAAGGAGCTGGTCGCCAACGTCTCGCACGAGCTGCGCACGCCGATCGCGGCGCTGCGGGCGGTGCTGGAGAACGTCGTGGACGGCGTCTCGGAGGCGGACCCGGAGACGATGCGGGTCGCGCTGCGCCAGACCGAGCGGCTCGGCCGGCTGGTCGAGCAGCTGCTGGATCTGTCGCGGCTGGACAACGGGGTGGTGCCGCTGCACGCGCGCAGCTTCGAGGTCTGGCCGTATCTGGCCGGGATCCTCAAGGAGGCCAGCATGGCCAAGGGGGCGGACGCGGGCTCGGGCAAGCACACCCGTAAGGACGTCCATCTCGACCTGGACGTCTCGCCGCCGGAGCTGTCCGCGTACGCGGACGCCGAGCGGCTGCACCAGGTCATGGCCAACCTGATCGACAACGCGATGAAGCACAGCCCGGCGCACGGCCGGGTCAGCGTGCGGGCGCGGCGCGGTGAGGGGCCCGGGAGCCTGGTGCTGGAGGTGCAGGACGAGGGCCCGGGCATTCCGGAGGCGGAGCGGCACCGGGTGTTCGAACGCTTCAACCGGGGCAGCCTCTCGCCGAACCCGGCAGGTCCGGCGGGCCCGGCGCCCGGCGCCCGGCCGCGGCCCGGTCAGGGGAGCGACGGGGGGACCGGTCTGGGTCTGGCCATCGCGCGCTGGGCGGTCGATCTGCACGGCGGCCGCATCGGGGTGGCCGAATCGTCTCGGGGCTGCCGGATCAAAGTCACCCTTCCGGGGGACGTCCAGAGATCAAAATTGACGTAAAGTCGAAGTCGGAAGCGCACATCTGAGCGGTGTGGGTGCACTTTTGCGTTCCCACATCCCGGACGGTCACAGCGGAACCACGTGTGTTTCCCGCCACGCCATGCGCTGAAACCCGCCGATGAGTGTGACTTAGACGACGATGACCAGTGCGGCCTGCACGTAAGGGGTCAAGGGGCGTAGCCTTTATTCCCGCTGTCCACCACCTTGTGAAGCGGAAGAGGGCGGTTACCGCCGTGTCGCCACAGTCCCCCAACACCTCGAGCGTCTCGACCGACGAGCAGGACGGGCAGGGCACCAGCCCTGCCGCTGCCTTCGGCCCCAATGAGTGGCTCGTCGACGAGATCTACCAGCAGTACCTCCAGGACCCGAACTCGGTCGACCGAGCCTGGTGGGACTTCTTCGCCGACTACAAGCCGGGCCAGGACACCGGTTCCGCGGTGGCCACGCCACCACAGGGAGTGACCGGAGGCTCTGCCCCGGCTCCCGCCGCTGCCCCGGCGCCCGCAAAGGCCCCGGCCGCGCCCGCGAAGCCCGCCGAGGCCAAGCCCGCGGACGCCAAGCCGGCCGCCGCCGCTCCGGCCCCCGCGAAGCCCGCCGCGGCCCCCGCGGCGAAGGCCCCGGCCCCGGCCAGGCCCGCGCCGGCCAAGCCGACCCCCGCCGAGCCCACGGCCTCCGCCAAGCCGGCGAAGGCCGAGCCGGCCGCCGGTCCCGAGCTGGTCACGTTGCGCGGCCCGTCCGCCGCCGTCGCGAAGAACATGAACGCGTCGCTGGAGCTGCCGACGGCCACCTCGGTCCGCGCGGTCCCGGTGAAGCTGCTGTTCGACCAGCGCATCGTGATCAACAACCACCTCAAGCGCGCCCGCGGCGGCAAGGTGTCCTTCACGCACCTCATCGGCTACGCCATGGTGCAGGCGCTGAAGGCGATGCCCTCGATGAACTACTCGTTCACCGAGAAGGACGGCAAGCCGACCCTGGTCAAGCCGGAGCACATCAACCTCGGCCTCGCCATCGACCTGGTCAAGCCCAACGGCGACCGCCAGCTCGTCGTCGCGGCGATCAAGAAGGCCGAGACGCTGAACTTCTTCGAGTTCTGGCAGGCCTACGAGGACATCGTCCGCCGCGCCCGCGCGAACAAGCTGACGATGGAGGACTTCACCGGCGTCACCGCCTCCCTCACCAACCCCGGCGGCATCGGCACCGTGCACTCGGTGCCGCGGCTGATGCCCGGCCAGGGCCTGATCGTGGGCGTCGGCGCGATGGAGTACCCGGCCGAGTTCCAGGGCACCTCCCAGGACACCCTGAACAAGCTGGGCGTCTCCAAGGTCATGACGCTGACCAGCACCTATGACCACCGGGTGATCCAGGGCGCCGCCTCCGGCGAGTTCCTGCGGATCATGAACCAGCTGCTGCTCGGCGAGAACGACTTCTACGACGAGATCTTCAAGGCGCTGCGCATTCCGTACGAGCCGGTCCGCTGGCTCAAGGACATCGACGTCAGCCACGACGACGACGTCACCAAGGCGGCCCGGGTCTTCGACCTGATCCACGCCTACCGGGTCCGCGGCCACGTCATGGCCGACACCGACCCGCTGGAGTACCGCCAGCGCAAGCACCCCGACCTCGACATCATCGAGCACGGGCTCACCCTGTGGGACCTGGAGCGCGAGTTCGCGGTCGGCGGCTTCGCGGGCAAGTCCATGATGAAGCTGCGCGACATCCTCGGCGTGCTGCGCGACTCGTACTGCCGCACCACCGGCATCGAGTTCATGCACATCCAGGACCCGAAGCAGCGCAAGTGGATCCAGGACCGCGTGGAGCGCAGCCACGACAAGCCGGAGCGCGAGGAGCAGCTGCGCATCCTGCGCCGGCTCAACGCGGCCGAGGCGTTCGAGACCTTCCTGCAGACGAAGTACGTCGGCCAGAAGCGGTTCTCCCTGGAGGGCGGCGAGTCCGTCATCCCGCTGCTGGACGCCGTGCTGGACGCGGCCGCCGAGTCGCGCCTGGACGAGGTCGTCATCGGCATGGCCCACCGCGGCCGGCTCAACGTCCTGGCCAACATCGTCGGCAAGTCGTACGCGCAGATCTTCCGCGAGTTCGAGGGCAACCTCGACCCGAAGTCGATGCACGGCTCCGGCGACGTCAAGTACCACCTGGGCGCCGAGGGCACCTTCACCGGCCTCGACGGTGAGCAGATCCAGGTCTCGCTGACCGCCAACCCCTCCCACCTGGAGGCGGTGGACCCGGTCCTGGAGGGCGTCGCCCGCGCCAAGCAGGACATCATCGGCAAGGCCGGCACGGACTTCACCGTCCTGCCCGTCGCCCTCCACGGCGACGCCGCCTTCGCCGGCCAGGGCGTGGTCGCCGAGACGCTGAACATGTCGCAGCTGCGCGGCTACCGCACCGGCGGCACCGTGCACATCGTCATCAACAACCAGGTCGGCTTCACCGCCGCCCCGGCCGCGTCCCGCTCCTCGATGTACGCCACCGACGTGGCGCGCATGATCGAGGCGCCGATCTTCCACGTCAACGGCGACGACCCCGAGGCCGTCGTCCGCGTCGCCCGGCTGGCCTTCGAGTTCCGCCAGGCGTTCAACAAGGACGTGGTCATCGACCTCATCTGCTACCGCCGCCGCGGCCACAACGAGACCGACAACCCCGGTTTCACCCAGCCGCTGATGTACGACCTGATCGACAAGAAGCGCTCGGTGCGCAAGCTCTACACCGAGTCGCTGATCGGGCGCGGCGACATCACCCTGGAAGAGGCCGAGCAGGCGCTGCAGGACTTCCAGGGCCAGCTGGAGAAGGTCTTCACCGAGGTCCGCGACGCCGTCTCGGCCCCGGCCCAGCCCGAGGTCCCCGAGCCGCAGCCGGAGTTCCCGGTCGCGGTGAACACGGCGGTCTCCCAGGAGGTCGTCAAGCGGATCGCCGAGTCCCAGGTCAACGTCCCCGACCGGATCACCGTCCACCCGCGGCTGCTCCCGCAGCTGCAGCGGCGCGCGGCGATGATCGAGGACGACACGATCGACTGGGGCATGGGCGAGACCCTCGCCATCGGCTCGCTGCTCATGGAGGGCACCCCGGTCCGGCTCGCCGGACAGGACTCCCGCCGCGGCACCTTCGGCCAGCGCCACGCGGTGCTCGTCGACCGCGAGACCGGTGACGACTTCACGCCGCTGCTCTACCTCTCCGACGACCAGGCCCGCTACAACGTCTACGACTCGCTGCTCAGCGAGTACGCGGCGATGGGCTTCGAGTACGGCTACTCGCTGGCCCGCCCGGAGTCGCTGGTCATGTGGGAGGCGCAGTTCGGCGACTTCGTCAACGGCGCGCAGACCATCGTCGACGAGTTCATCTCGTCCGCCGAGCAGAAGTGGAACCAGACCTCCGGCGTCACGCTGCTGCTGCCGCACGGCTACGAGGGCCAGGGGCCGGACCACTCGTCCGCCCGCATCGAGCGCTTCCTCCAGCTGTGCGCGCAGAACAACATGACGGTCGCCATGCCGACCCTGCCGTCGAACTACTTCCACCTGCTGCGCTGGCAGGTCCACAACCCGCACCACAGGCCGCTGGTCGTCTTCACCCCGAAGTCGATGCTGCGCCTGAAGGCCGCGGCCTCGAAGACCGAGGAGTTCACCACCGGTGCCTTCCGTCCCGTCATCGGCGACGAGACGGTGGACCCGGCCGCGGTCCGCAAGGTGATCTTCTGCTCCGGCAAGGTCTACTACGACCTGGACGCGGAGCGTCAGAAGCGCGGTGTGACGGACACGGCCATCATCCGGCTGGAGCGGCTGTACCCGCTGCCGGGCGCCGAGGTCCAGGCCGAGATCGCCAAGTTCTCGGGCGTCGAGAAGTTCGTCTGGGCGCAGGAGGAACCGGCCAACCAGGGCGGCTGGCCGTTCATGGCCCTCAACCTGATCGACCACCTGGAGCTGGCGGTCGGCGAGGACGTCCCCGCCGCCGAGCGGCTGGTCCGCGTGTCGCGCCCGCACTCGTCCTCGCCCGCGGTGGGGTCGAACAAGCGGCACCAGACGGAGCAGCAGGCGCTGGTGAGCGAGGCCTTCGACCTCTGACGGTCCCGTACCGCGTACGGAGGGCCCGGCTCCCGCTTCACGCGGGGCCGGGCCCTCCGGCGTACAGGTACTCAGATCGGCAGCGGTTCGAAGTCCCAGAGCGGCCGGATACGCTCACGGGCCGCTACGGCCTCGGGGTGGTGCAGCCCCAGGACGGTGGCCAGCGCCCGCCCAGCGGCCGCTTCGATCATCCCCGCCTCGTCCCGTCCGTCGCGGATCGCGAGCAGGTCGGCGGCCAGCGCGACCTGCGCGAGCAAGGTCAGCGGATGGCTCTCCCCGAGCACCTTGGCAGCTCGCCGCACGGTCTCCCGGTTCATCGCACAAGCGTCCGTGGGCCGCTGGACCGCCGACGCGTTGAGTGCGATGCCAAGCGTCCAAGGATGGCGCGGGCCAAGCGCGGAGGCCATGTCCGTCAGGGCCCCTTCCAGCTCCCGTGCCCTTTCGTCCGCTTCCGTCAGGACGAGCGCGCGATTTGCCCTGGCACCGATGGTGTACGGGTGCTGGGCCCCCAACCATGTGTCGTAGTGGACCACCAATCGCTCGCCGATCTGCGCCGCCCGGCCCGGGTCGCCTGATCGCCGCAGGGCGCGGGCAAGGCCCGAGGCGATCATCAGGGTTGGCGGGGCGTCAGCACCGAGCACCCGCCCCGCGCGCCGGCACACGTCGTGGATCCTTTCCAGTCCGGTGGACAGGTGCCCGAACGACCAGTGGCACAGCGCATGATGGTAGGCGGCCACCAGCGTCCACGGGTGGTCGTCGCCCAGGACCTCGTGATGCCGTTCGGCGCTGGATTCCTGGAGAATCAGGGCGTCCTCGTAACGGCCCGACAGCCGCAGGTCGTAGGCGAATTCGGTCTCGGACGACAGGGTCGCCAGCGCCAACGGGCCCAGCGCTTCCCGGGCGCTCTCCACCGTCCTGCGGGACATCTCCACGGCCTCGGCGTAGCGGCCGAGCATCCGCAGCGAGCGGGACAGGCTCCGCTGGACGTTGCGCGCCTCGGGGCCCTCGTCCGGGAAACGCACGGCGCACAGGTCGCGCTGCTGACAGGCCAGCGTATGGGCGTCCTCATAGCGGCCCAGTCCCCGCAGGTCATCGCCGAGCCGGGCCATGGCGAGGGGTGCGCCCGGCGCGTCGGCCTCGACGAGGTCCACCAGCACCGACCGGTCCAGCGCCTCCGCCATGGCGTAGCCGCCGCTCTCGCGCAGCAGCGTGGCGCGGCACATCAGGAGTTCTGGATCGGTGCCCACCGCGCGTTCGGCCAGGCGCAGGCCCGTCGCGTAGTCGCCGCTCAGGGTCAGATACCGCAGGAAGCCGAGCACGAGCCGGCGTGACGTGGCATCCGACGACTCCAGGGCGCCCGAGGACTCCAGGTGCGGCACGAGTTCGGCGTACCGCGGCCAGGTGGCGGGGTCATCGGGGCGGCCCGGGTCCGCAATGGCGAGGGCTGTACGTACCAACCCGCGCCGCTCCTCCGGCGCGCGCCGCCGTACCGCGTCCCGTACGAAGCGGCTCATCCACACGGCGTCGTCCGCCACCTGTACCACCGACCGCTGCACCAGCTTGCCCACGGCCAGATCCAGCTGGCTCGGGTTGTCCAGCAGCGCCGCCACCGCCGGGGAGACCTGGTCGGCCGGGACGGCGCGCAGCAGGGCGAGCGGGACCGGACCGGGGTCGAAGAGGGCGCACAGGCTCAGCAGTTCGGCCGCGGCCTTGGTGGTCTCGCGCAGCTGGGTGATCAGGTCCTTGAAGGCGGAGTGGTACGGCATCGGGTAGTCCGCCGCGGCCCGTACCGGGTTCGGCTCGCCGTCGCTCACCATGCGCACGTACTCCGCCACCGGCGTGGACGAGCCGTCCAGCCAGGCCGCCGTCTGGTCCAGCGGCAGCGGCAGGTCCTCCACGGCCGCCGCCAGTCCGTCCGCGTCCTCCGCCCCGATGCGGGGCGCCCGGCGGCGGACGAACGCGACGCTCTCCTCCCGGCTCAGCGGCGGGACGTCCAGCAGTTCGGCGTAGTGGTCGGCCCAGGCCCGGTTGCGCGAGGTGACCAGCACGTGGCCGCGCCCGGCGGGCAGCAGGTCGGCGATGGCATCCGGGTCGTCGGCACCGTCGAGGACCAGCAGCCAGCGTTCGTACGGATCGCCCCGACGCAGGGCGTCCAGCGCGCCACGGGCGGAACCGTTGTCCGGGGCGAGAGTGACCAGACGCGCCTCCAGCGTGGGCCGGTCGTTCCCGGAGGCCCACCAGACGACGTCGTACCGGCCCGCGTAACGGTGCGCGTACTCGGCGGCGAGCTGCGTCTTGCCGACGCCCGGCGGCCCGACGAGCGCCACCACCGCCGTATCGGCGGGGGTGGCCTCCAGACGGTCGTGCACGGCGACGAGCAGCGCGGCGCGCCCGGTGAAGCGCGGATTGCGGCGCGGGACTCCGTCCCAGATGGCGGGCACGCTGCCGGGGAAGCGCGGGCTGTAGGCAGCGGCCCCGGACCCCGTGGGCAGGGGCACCACCGCCAGCCAGCGCAGCAGGGCCCGTTCCGCCGCGTCCGCGCCCAGCCGCCGCAGATCGAGGGTTGCGATCGGGTCCACGCCGGATGGCGGCGCGCAGTCACCCGCCATCACGGCCATGGGGAGGTGGGCGCTGCGGAGCAGCGTGGCGATGGTGTCCTCCCAGTCGATGCCCGCGCGGGCCCCGGCGGCGAAGAAGTGCTCGCTGAACAACAGGATCTGGGTGACGTCGTCGGTGGAACGCTTCTGGAGGGCCCCGGAGGAGGCGGGGTCCCAGCGCCGTGGCACCACCCGCTGCCCGTTCGATCGCAGCACGTGCGCGATCCAGTCCGCCCAGAGACGGTCCTCGGCCGCGTGGACGACGACGAAGGGAGGGGGAGCCTGCGGAAGCGAGTCCGCCACGAGGTCGGGCCGGGCGCCGGAGCCGCCCTCCCGGGCCCGCAACCGCGCCAGCTCCTCCTCCAGCTGCCGGGCCCGCTCATACGCGAGCCGCACCCGCTGCTCCACCGGATCCTCGGCCTCAACCTGCTCCGCGGCCGCCTCCTCCTCCGTCTGCAGCTGATGCTCCAGTGCCTCGCACCGCCGCTCGGCCTCCAGCGCCTGCCGCCGCGCCTGGGTCAGTTCGCCCTGCAGGCGGGCGACTTCCTCGCGCAACCGGTCCCGTTCGGCGCGTAACCCCTCCTGCTCGCCGCGCAGCCGCTCGACCTCCGCCTCCCGCTCATCGCGCTCCAGCGAGGCCGAGAGCGCCGCCTGCCGCTGGTCGACCTCCATCTCGGCGATGCGCTGTTGCCGTACCAGCAACGCCTCCGACAGCGCCTCCGCCCGCACCTCGGCCTGCTGCCGCTGCCGGTCGGCGTCGGCGAGCTGGTCACGCAGCCGCTGCAGCTCCCAGCCCACCTTGTTGGTGACCTGCAACGCCCGCCGTTGCAGGGCGTGCACATGGGCCATCACCTCGACCGAGGAGGCCCGCCCGGTGGCCTTGGCCGCATGGGTGAGCAGCTGGTCCACGAACTCGGCGGGCGGCACGACGGTCCCGTTGAGATAGCGCGAGACGGTCCCCGCGTCGTAGTGCACCCGTACGGCGAAGACCCGCAGCGACACCCCCAGCGCGCCGAACAGCTCCCGCAGGCTCCGGGCCAGCTCCCGGCACTCCGGCTTCACCTGCTCGGGGATCGGCTTCAGATCCCCGATCCGCCGCGGCTCCGACACCAGCTCCCCGCCGACCGCCTCGTCCGTCATGGGTCCCTCCCCCGTTGCGGCCCTCTGCAACGCGTGCGGCCTGCCGCAACACCCCGGGCCCCACACATCGTGAACGTACCGCCCGGCGCCCTCGCCGGTCTCACGAAAGCAGGTCAACGATGCCGAACCGCCGCCCCACCACCCTCCTCACCCTGACCGCCGCCGCCCTCACCGGCGCCGTGCGGGCGGTGGTGTCCTGGCTCCTCAGCCGGACGGTGGAATGACCGCGCCGGGATCGCCGAGCCAGGCGGCCTGGCCGCCGGCGGTGACGGTGAGGCCGAAGTCGTACAGCTCCGGCGAACCGGCCTCCAGCCACCACCGATACGCCCGCTCCAGTTCGTCGAACAGGTCACGGGGCCCCCATTGGTACACACCGCCCTCCCGCACATACGCCCAGGAGTCGGCGGTGGCGAGCCATCCGTCGCCGTCCCAGTGGACGCCGGGCAGCAGAAGCCCGAGGGCGAAACGGGCGTGGAAGTCGATGTCCAGGAAGGACAGGTCGAGGTCGGTCCGGCTGTCGCGGCTCTCCTCCCAGGAGACGGGGGTGTACACCTCGCGGAGCGGATTGTCCGGCCGGCGCTGGCCACGCAGATCCATGAACGACATGGGCTGCCCGAAGTGGCCGCTAGCCGAAGCGCCGTCATCCGAGACGCACAGGCGCACCATCCCATGCGGCTGCAGCGTCGTCTTCCACGGGGTGACGATGAGCCCGCCGGGGCGCGTCTGCTCCACCCAGGCGAAGGGGACGCGATGGAGCGAAGCCGTGCACAGCACCCGGTCGTACGGGGCGTCGGGCGGCCAGCCGCCCTCGCCGTCCGCGGCCACCACGCGGGGGTGGTACCCGGCCTCGGCGAGCCGCCGGGTGGCCGCCTCCGCGAGCCCTGCGTCGACCTCCACGGACGTCACATTTGCTGCACCGGCGCGCTCGCACAGCAGGGCGGCGTTGTATCCCGTGCCGGTGCCGATCTCCAACGCCCGCATGCCGGGGCGCACGTCGGCGGCGGCGAGCATGGTGAACACGGCGTCGGGCGCGCTGATGGAACTGGTGGGCAGCACACCTTCGGTTTCGGCCGCCCCGTCGTCGACCTGGGTGACGACGGACGCCAGCGGATCGTGCACCAACGCGGCCCATGCTCCGCGGTCATTGGCGGCACACAGCGGGCGATAGGCATCGTCCCGCCAGATCCACACCATGTCGGGGACGAACGCATGACGCGGCACCTTGAGGAAAGCCTCCCGCATCCACGGCTCGGCGAACCCCTCCAGGCCGTCGAGCGCCTCGGCGGCCTGTGCCCGCAACTCATCGGGGCTCATTTCCGGTGCGTCCCACCTCCAGGCTTCGACACATCCGGATGCTGACCATCGCTGTCCCGTGGCGACGGCGGCTGAGGTTGCGGGTTCGGCGCCGACGGCTTCCCGCGATTGCCCATGGAGTTGGTTCCCCTTCGATTGCCCCGTGTGACCAGCGTGCCACTGCAGGGAAGGCCCCGATTCCCCATCAGGAGTATCCCCATGATAGGTACAATCCGGCTTGAGACTGTTGATATCCCCCTGTCGTCACCGAAACTTGGGAATCACATGTCCAGCGACCTCTCACCCGCCGCGCTTCCTCCCCACGTCCTCGACCGATCCGACGTACGGAGGGCTCTGGAGCGCCATGATTTCGGCGCCGTCTTCAAACTGGTCCGGCAATGGGGCGGGATCAGCTTCTCGAAGATCGCGGATGCCTGCGACATCAAGCCCGAACGCGTGGGCAAATTGGCCCGGGGCGAGGGTTCGATCACGACGTACGAAAAAATCACCCAGATCGCCGACGCATTACGCATCCCAGGACACCTGGTGGGCCTCAGCCCCCGCCCATGGGAAAGCGACCAGCCGCGAGCGGTGGCTGACGAAGCGACTCCCATCGCCTCGCTCGAACTGCTCTCCCTCGCCCCGGATCCCGATCTGCTCGACCGGTTGACGAAGACCGTGCGTGGCGCCATCCGCGCCGACAGCGCGACCCTCGACTGGCTCGACCGGCTCCTCGCCGAGCACCGCAAGGCCGAGGACGACATCGGCTCTCGCCCACTCGTCGGGATCATGCGCCAGCAGTTGAGTACGGTGGTCGGCCTCCATCCCGCGGCCTCGAGCGGTTTGGCCACCCGGGTCGTACGGCTCGCCTCCGAGCACGCGCAATTCCTCGCCTGGATGGCGCAGGACCAGGGGAACTCATCGGCTGCTCTGGCCTGGTACGACCGTTCTCACGAATGGGCCATGGAAGCGGCCGACGCCGACATGGCGGCCACGACGCTCAGCATGAAGGCACACCTGGCCTGGTCGGCGGGTGACAGCGACCGCTGCACCCGGCTGGCGCACGCCGCCCGCTGGGCATCCCCCAAGACCTCACTGGGTGTCCAGGGCATGGCGGCCCAGATGGAGGCTCGCGGATACGCGCTGCGCGGCGAGGCCGACGCGGCCCATCGCCTCCTTGACGAGGCACAACAACTCATCGCCCGCGCCGCCGAGCGACCGGAGGACGAGCCGCCGTGGATGTACTTCTACGGTGAGAACTGGTTCACCCTCCAGCGCGGCATGGCCGAGATGCATCTGCGCCGCTGGGACACCGCCGTTGATCTGCTGCGCACTGGGGTCGGCGCACTTCCCACCCAGTACCGGCGCGATCGGTCCTGGTACGGCGCGTGCCTCGCACACGCGCTCGCCGCGGCCGGGCACGCCGACGCGGCCGCGCACACCGCGCTCGGTTGCACGGCCGACGCCTCGGACGTGGGCCGACCCCACGCCTGGAACGAGTTGCACACCACCGCCGCGCTCCTCCTCCGGCGCGGGGCGCCCCAGGCGCGGGGCCTGATCGACGCACTGGGCAGCTACGGCTGAGCGGTCGCCGCGGGACGCATATCCTGGGCCGGTAGATCCACCACACCCACCCCGGAGCGACCCTTGTACTTCACCGACCGCGGCATCGAGGAGCTGGCGCAGCGACGCGGCGAGGAGGAGGTCACGTTCGAGTGGCTCGCCGAGCAGCTGCGGACGTTCGTCGACCTGAACCCGGACTTCGAGGTTCCGGTGGAGCGGCTGGCGACCTGGCTGGCCCGGCTCGAGGACGAGGACGACGACATCTGACGAGGAGTGCGGGCGGCCTCAGGCCGCGTAGCCCCCGTCGACGTCGAGGGTGGCGCCGGTGATGTACGCGGCGTCGGGGCCCGCCAGATGGGCGACGAGCCCGGCCACCTCGTCGGCCGTGCCGTAGCGGCCCACCGCGAGGTGGGGGAGGGCGGACGCCGCCCACGGGCCGTCGGCCGGGTTCATGTCGGTGTCGACGGGGCCGGGCTGGACGGTGTTGACAGTGATTCCGCGGCCGCCGACCTCGCGGGCCAGAGCGCGGGTGAAGCCCGCCACGCCCGCCTTGGTCAGCGCGTAGAGGCTGCCGCCGGCGAAGGGGACGCGGTCGGCGTTGATGCTGCCGATCGTGATGATGCGGCCGCCGTCGCCGATATGGCGCAGGGCCTCCTGGGTGGCGGTGAAGACGGCGCGCAGGTTCACGGCGGCGACGTGGTCGTAGTCCGCGTCGGTCAGGTCCTCGATCGGCCGCATGGCGGCGACTCCCGCGTTGTTGACCAGGATGTCGAGGCGCCCGAGCCGGTCGGCGACCTCCGTGACGGCCGTACGGAGGGACGTGCGGTCCGCGGCGTCGGCCCGGACGGCCAGCGCCTGCCCTCCGTCCGCGACGATCTCCTTCACCAGGGCCTCCGCGCGGTCCGCGGAGGCGTTGTAGGTGACCGCGACCGCGGCGCCCTCCCGGGCGAGACGGCGCGCGATGCCCTCGCCGATTCCCCGCGAACCGCCCGTGACGAGCGCGACCTTGCCCTGTAGCGACATCATGTCCTCCTGCTCGCTTTCTTGAATGCTCGTTCAAGATGTCACGCCCGCCGCCACCGCGGCAACTGTTATCTTGAACGCACGCTAAAAAACCAGGAGGCCCCGGCATGGCGAAGGGACGACCCCGCGAGTTCGACGCCGAGGAAGCCCTGTCGGCGGCGCTCGGCGTCTTCTGGGCCAAGGGGTACGAGGGCGCCACGATGGCGGATCTGTCCGCCGCCACCGGCCTCAAGCCGGGCAGCATCTACGGCGCCTTCGGCTCGAAGGCGGGCCTGTTCGGGCAGGTCGTCGACCACTACGCCCGCACGGTCTTCGCGTACGGCCCGAAGGCCCTGGAGGCCGGCACCGTGCGGGAGGTCGTGCGCCGGTGGCTGACGGGCGCGGTCGAGGCCACGACCGGCGCCGACACCCCGGCCGGGTGCCTGATGGTCCACGGCGCGCTGGCCACCGGGGACGCGGGGACCGAGGCGAAGGCGGAGGTGCGCACCCGCCGTCAGGCGGGGGAGGTCATGCTGACCGAGCGCTTCGCCGACGCCCGCCGGTCCGGCGATCTGCCCGGCAACGCCGAGCCGCGGGACGCGGCGCGCTACGTCCTCGCCCTCACCGAGGGGATCGCGGTGCAGGCCGCGTACGGCGCCTCCCGCGCCGATCTGGAACGGCTCGCGGAGCTGGCCCTGACCCGGCTGCCCTGGGAGCCCGAGGCGTAGCCGGAACCGGAGGCGTAGCCGTTACGCGACCACCGGGCCGCGGCCCGGGGTGCCCGCTTCGTGGTCGAGGCGGGGGTCGGAGACCAGGACGGCCTGCTGGAGGCGCTGGAGCTTGGCGGAGGGCTCCAGACCCAGTTCCTCGGTCATGGTCATGCGCAGCCGGTGGTAGACGCCGAGGGCACGGGTGCGCTGGCCGGAGCGGTGGAGGGCCAGCATGTACTGGCTGTGCAGGCCCTCGTGGAAGCGGTGCTCGACGACGAGCGAGGCGAGGTCGCTCAGCACCTCCAGATGGCCGCCGAGCCGCAGCCGGGTCTCGATGCCGCGCTCGATGACGGTGAGCCGGGACTGCTCCAGCCGGGCGACCTCGGCCTGCAGCGGGCGGCCGTGCGGGGAGACGTCGACCAGGGCGGGGCCCTGCCAGAGGGTGAGGGCCTGCCGGAAGGCGGTGTCGGCGGACCGTTCGTCGCCGACCTCCAGGGCGCATTCGGCCCGGGCGACGAGGGTGCGGTAGTCGTGGACGTCGAGCTGGCCGGGGCGCACCACTAACGCGTAGCCGCCGGGCCTGGTCTGCAGGACGTCGCGGGTGACCGTGGCGGAGGACGTACCGAGCACCTGGGCGAGCAGTTTGCGCAGGTGCAGGATGTACGTCTGCAGGGTGGTGAGCCCCGTGCGCGGCGGCTGATCCCCCCACAGCTCGGCCATCAGCGACTGCACCGGCACCATGCGGCCGTCGTTGAGGAGCAGCAGGGACAGGACTTTGCGCGGTTTCATCGCGCTGGGGACTCCGGACAGAGCGCCGTGGCGCAGGGTCAGCGGTCCGAGAACGTTCGCACGCATGGGTGCCACCTCCTCGCACGTCATGTGCGGTACGCGCGGACAATCAGGTCGGCGGCCTTCTCGCAGATGGCCGTGGCGTCGACGGCGGCGATGGGGCGGGTGCCGTACATCGACTGGTACAGGCCCTGCTGGACGATGAGGGCCACGAACTGCTGGGCGGCGGAGGCGGGGTCGGGGACGTCCAGCTCGCCCCGGTCGGTGCGGCGGCCGAGCATCTCGGCCAGGTACTTCACCAGTTGCTGGGGCTCGCCCTCGGCGCATGCGGGGCGCAGCGCGGGGTGGCGGGCGACTTCGGCGATGACCAGGCGGCGCAGCGCGGAGGCGCGTTCGTCGAGGAGTACGTCGAGGACGCGGTGGCCGAAGGCGGTGAGGGCCGCGCGGACGTCCCTCCCGTCGTCCTCCGCGGAGGGGGTGCGCAGCGAGTCGGGCGCGAAGCCCGCGGCGACCCGCTCCCGCTCACCGTCGACGGCGGCGAGGAACAGCCGTTCCTTGTCGCCGAAGTGGTTGTAGACGGTCTGCTTGGAGACCCGCGCCCGGTCCGCGATGACGTCGACGCCGGCCCGGGTGTAGCCCTCGCGCAGGAAGACGGCGACGGCCGCCTCCAGTATCGCCTGGCGCTTGGCGGGCTGCGGCCCCGCCGGCCGTCCCGCGGCGCCGCGCCGCGGACCGTTGTCCGTCCGCAACGGTCCAACCTCCTCGCTGTGAGCCGGTCTTGCCTTGATGGACCTGCGAGTCTAGCCTTCCCTCACCACGATGGACTAGGCCGTCCAGTCCATTTAATTCACCATCGCGTACGCGTCCACGCGCCGTGCACCAGTCATGAGGAGAGAGCTCGATGAGCACACCGGAGAACAGCGATGCCCTGCGGCACCTCACCCTCGCGCCGGAGGCGCAGAACCAGCTGTTCCTGGAGGCCCGCACGGCCAACACCTTCACCGACGAGCCGGTGGCCGAGGAGCAGGTCCGCGCCATCTACGAGCTGGTGAAGTACGCGCCCACCTCGATGAACCAGCAGCCGCTGCGCATCGTCATCGTGCGGTCGGAGGAGGCCCGCGGCCGGCTGGTGCCGCACATGATGGGAATGAACCAGGAGAAGACCGCGAAGGCGCCCCTGGTGGCGATCCTCGCCGCGGACCTGGACTTCCACGAGGAGCTGCCGAAGCTCGTTCCGTTCATGGAGAACCCGCAGGCCATCTTCGCGGAGCCGGGCTTCCGGGAGGCGTCGGCGAAGTTCAACACGGCGCTGCAGGTGGGCTACTTCATCCTGGGCGTGCGCGCCGCCGGGCTCGCGGCCGGGCCCATGACCGGCTTCGACCCGGTCGCCGTCTCCAAGGAGTTCTTCGGCGACGGCCGCCACCAGGCGGTCTGCGTCGTCAACATCGGCAAGCCGGGGCCGAACTCCTGGATGGGCCGTCTGCCGCGGCTGGAGTACGACGAGGTCGTCACCACCGTCTGACCAGTCCTGACCCTGGCCCCCCACAGGCGGTCGCCCGCCCTCGCGGCAACGGGGGCGGGCGGCCTGGGGATCCGCGCCGATGGCCGGTGTCAGCTGTCGATCACGTCAGCTTTCGCTCCGGTCAGCCTTCGCTCACATCAGCTTTCGCTCACGTCAGCTTCGATCAGGTCGTGGAAGGCCACGGTGTCGAAGATGTCCTCCATCCTCGTCGCCCTGCCGTCCCGCATCGTCCACGAGTGGACGAAGTCCAGGGTGGCGGTTCTGCCGCCGCGCGACGTCACCTCCCGGGTGCCGAACACCACGACCCGGTCGCCCTGCTCGATGAACTCCTGCGGGGCGAGTCTCATCCCGCCCAGCACGCTCGGAACGTGCGCCAGGAACTCCTTGATCCCCGCGTGGCCCAGCTTGGTGCCGCCGAGGCCGTACTTCGCCATCCCGGCCGGGTGGACCCACTCGACGTCCGGGTGCATGGCCGACAGGATCCCCTCGACGTCGCGGTCCCGGAACCCCGCGTAGGCGGCGCGGATGGCCTCGATGTTGCGTGATGCCACGGTCTTCGTCCCTCCTCAGGCGGCGTAGGCCGGCTTGATGTGCTCGGGATGGAGGGCCTGGAGCGTGCGGCGTACGCCCTCGCGCCAGGGCACCCGGCAGGGGCCGGTGATCTCCCGGCGGCGCGTGGGGGCGAACTGGTACGTCTCCCGCGTCACCTCACTCGGTACGAGCCGCGCCTCGATCCCGCTCAGCTCCTCCAGGTACCGCACCAGATCGGTCATCCCGACCGGTTCATCGCCGCCCCAGTTGACCAGGGTGGCGGGGGACGCCGCGGCCGCCCACAGCGCGGGCACCTGGGCGACCAGGTCGTCGGTGTGCAGCAGCGAGCACCAGTTCTGGCCCTCGACGGGCACCGGGATGGGCTCGCCCGCGAGCATCCGCTTGAAGTACAGCATCGGCACCCCGCCGTAGCCGCCCGGACCGTAGGCGATGTTGAGCCGGGCGATGGTGGTCGGCAGGTTCAGCACCCCGGCGAACGCCCGCACCGCGCCCTCGGCGGCGATCTTGCCCACGGGGTAGCAGGGCAGCCAGTCGGCCACGCCGTCGACGGGGTCGTCCTCGGCGTACGGATGGTCGAGGGTCTGCCGCTTGTAGAGCGCGCCGGTCGAGACGAACAGGAACGACTCGGCGGTGCGGCAGTGGGTCATCAGCCGTCCGCAGGCGATGGAGTTGACCTCAGCGGCGGCGTTGAAGTCGCCGTCCTCGCCGCGCCGCACCGCCGAGTGGAAGACATGGGTGAAGTCGTCCGGCAGCCCCTCGTAGCCGGACTCCCCCAGGTCGTTCATGTCCCAGCGGAAGGTGGTGATGCCCCGGGCGCGCAGCTCCTCCTCGACGCCGGGACTGCCGAACCGGCCCAGGCACCACACCTCGTTGTCCGCCGCCAGGGCCTCCGCCACCGGCCGGGCGACCTGCCCGGTGCCGCCGGTGACCAGGATCTTCTTGCCTTCCACCGTGCTCTTCTCCTCTTCCGTGGTCCTGGTCATCCGTCGCCCAGCGCGCGGTCCAGCTCCTTGCGGAGGATGGCCTGGAAGGCCGCGACGTGCTGGGGACCCATGAGGGTGTAGTGCTCACCGGGGACGTCGACATACCGGTTCGGCTCCGTGGTGTGCTCGTCCCATCGGCGGAGTTCGTTGTTCAGCCAGTCCTCCTTGGTGCCGCGCAGCGGGATGGCGTAGAAGACGGTCATGGAGCGGGTGGTGCCGCTGGGCTGGTAGGTGCGGCCCAGGCCGGTGAGCCCGTGGGCCAGCTCCGCCCAGGCGGCGAACTTGTCCATGTCCAGGTCGAGTTCGGCCAGCCGGCGCTGTGGGGCGATCCGCAGCAGGTGTGCGAGCTGTTCCCGCTGGGGCAGGGCGCGCAGCTCGTCCGGGAGGTCGAGGGACTGCTTCTTGTTGATCAGGTCGAGGAAGAAGGCGAGATTGACGGCGGTCTCGATGAAGTCGAGTTCGTCCATGCGGTACTTGATGTGCGGCGGCAGGTTGAAGCTGCCGGTGAAGTCGACGCGCTCGCCCTCCGCCTCCAGGGCCTTGGCGATCTCGAAGGCCACGGCGCCGCCGTACGAATACCCGGCGACCGCGTACGGGCCGTGCGGCTGCCGGGCGCGGATCGCCCGCACGTAAGCGTCCACCATCTCCTGGAAGCTCTCGAAGGGCTTCTCGCCCTCGTTGAACCCGCGGGCGCGCAGCGCGTAGAACGGCCGGTCGCCGACGAAGTACTTGGCGAGGTTGACGAAGACCAGGACCTCGCCGACCCCCGGGTGCACACAGAACAGCGGGGTCTTCGCGCCGCCCGTCTGCAGCGGCACGACCGGGTCGTACGCCTCGGGCGCGGACGGGCCGCCCCCGGTCAGCCGGGCGGCGAGCTGCCGTACCGAGGGCGAGGTGAGCACGGTGATGATCGGCAGATCCGCCACCCCGAGCCGCCGGGTGACCTGGTGCCGCAGCCGCAGGATGTCCAGTGAGGTGCCGCCGAGGTCGAAGAAGCTCGCCGTCGCGCTGATCCGCTCCGGGGTGGTGTCGAACATCTCGGCGTAGATTTCGGCGAGGACCCGTTCCGTCTCGCCCTCCGGCGGGGTGTGGCCGCCCAGCCGCCGGGTGGTCAGCTCCGCCACCCGCTCGATGACCTCGTCGAAGCCGCCGGACTCCAGCCGCTTCCGCATCCGCCGGCGCAGCGTCTTGCCCAGGCTGGTCTTGGGGAACGCCTCCCGGGGCAGCGGCAGGATGAGGGACGGCCGGAAGCCCCAGTGGATCACCACGGTGGAGCGCACGGCGGTGATCAGACGGTGGAGTCCGGGCTCGTCGTCGTCCGCGAGTTCGGGGTGGAGCGCGATCACCAGCTGCTCGGTGTCGCTGCCCGGGCGGCGGGTGGGGAACGCCGCGACATAGCCGCCCGCCACCCCGTCGAGCTGCTCCAGCGCGGCCTCGATCTCATGGCTGAAGTAGTTGACGCCGTTGACGATGATGCTGTCCTTGCTGCGTCCGACGAGGGTCAGCCGGCCGTCGTCGATGCGGCCGAGGTCGCCGCTGCGGAACCAGCCGTCGGGGGTGAAGGCCTCCTTGGTGGCGGCCTCGTCGTTGTAGTAGCCACCGGTGATCATCGGCCCGTTGAGCTGGAGTTCCCCGACCTCGCCCGCAGGCAGTGGCCGGTGGTCGTCGTCGGCGACCCGGATGCTCAGCCCCTCGACGGGGGTGCCGAGGTTGGCGAACTCCTGGCCCACGTCGGTGACGGGAAAGGCACGGTTGTAGATGGACCCGGCGCAGGTCTCGGTCATCCCGAAGGCGGGCCAGAGGGCGGAGGCCCGCAGTCCGTACGGGGCGTAGTGGGCGAGGAACGCCTCGCCGGTGGCGACGACATTGGCCTCGCCGCCGCTCACGATATGCCGCAGCGAGCCGAGGTCGAGTCCTTCACCGCCCGCCGATATCTCCTCGGCCAGCTCCCGGGCCGATGCGTTCAGCGGGCCGAGGAGGAAATTCGGGGTGAAGGTCATCGTGACCTTGTGGCGGGAGATGATACGGAGAAAGTTCAGCGGTTCCCCGAGGACGACCGACGCCTCCGTATGCAGTTGTTCGGCGCCGACGTACAGCGGCAGCATATGCGCTTCCAGGAGCGCGGCGACATGGTCGTAGGAAATCCAGTTGAAGGTGGTGTCGGCGTCCGTGAGTTGCTGCTTCCCGGCCTTTCCGGCCATGGCAGCGAGAATATTTCCATGGGTGAGCATGACCGCTTTGGAATTTCCGGTGGAGCCGGAGGTCAGCACCAGCAGGGCAAGGTCCTCCGGTGCGGCGATATGCGTCTCGGCCGGCGCCCCGCCGTCCGCGCCGGGCGCGCTGTCCGCGTCCCGCAGACGCTCCACCGTGGCCACGGCGAGCCCGGGCACATCGGGCAGTTCGGCGCCCATCGCGTCGGTGGTGACCAGCAGCGGACGGTCCAGAAGCCGGCCTATGTGGGAAAGCTGGGCGGCCCAGCGGGCCGGGTCGCCGGTGATCGGCACCATCGGGCACGGTACGAACCCGCCCAGCAGACAGGCCCAGAAGACCGTCAGGAATTCCCGCTGGTCCTCCAGCAGCAGGGCCACCTTGTCGCCCGGCCGCAGCCCGCACTCGCGCAGCGGGGTGAGGAGTTGGCGCGCGGAACGCAGAAGTTCCGGGTAGGTCTGGCGCGTTGCCGCGCGCTCCGCCTCGGCCGTCACGTAACGTACCCCGGAATCGGGGTGGTGGTGGGCCGCCCGCAAGAGTAACTGGGCAACAGAGCGCAGATCCTGAGAATCGCGTGGCACCGAGTATTTGAAGGGTTGTGACGCCATTACCTTCACTGCCCTCTTTCTTCCCGATTCTGGGGGCACGAAGGTAACAGTCTCGAACATTCGTACTCCATGATGCTCCACCAACGCTCTAGCGATGCTCTAGCGGAAATCCGGATACCTCCGCGCGACAAAGGCATCCGGGCCGAGGTGCCCCACCCCGGTCCGGGACGGGCTTGACTCCAGCGAACCGCGATATATCGTGTGTAGTCAGACGCGATATGTTGCGTGACCGCATCCAGCCAGGGAGGCCAGGGATGTCAGCCCGGTCAGAGTGGTCGTTCGGCGAACCACAGAAGCTCACCTTCGACGAGCCCGTCTCCGCGCTCCACGTGCGCATCGTGGACGGCACGGTCAACGTGGTCGGGACCGACGGCGGCCCCGCCCGGCTGGAGCTCTCCGACATCGAGGGCCCACCGCTGAAGGTGACCCTGCGGGACGGCACCCTGAGCGTCGCGTACGACGACCTCCCGTGGAAGGGCCTGCTCAAATGGCTCGACCGCAAGGGCTACCACCGCACCGCCCACGTCACCCTCGCCGTGCCCACCTCCGCCGCCGCCTCGATCGGGGTCGTCAGCGCCTCCGCCGTCGCCTCCGGGCTGGGCGGCCGGACGGATGTGCGCGGCGTGTCGGGCGACGCCACCCTCGTCGGGCTGACCGGCCCGGTGCGCGCGGACACCGTCTCCGGCCGGGTCGAGGCCCAGGCCGTCACCGGCGATCTGCTCTTCAACTCCGTCTCAGGCGACCTCACCGTCATCGAGGGCTCGGGCCCGGTCGTCAAGGCCGACTCCGTCAGCGGCAACATGGTGCTCGACCTCGCCCCGAGCGCGGAGCGCGCGGACATCAGCCTCACCACCGTCTCCGGTGAGATCGCCATCCGGCTGCCGCACCCCGCCGACGCCAGGATCGAGGCCAACACCGCGAGCGGGCCCGTCTCCAACGCCTTCGAGGATCTGCGGATCACCGGCCAGTGGGGCGCCAAGCGGATCACCGGGAACCTGGGCGCGGGCCGGGGCAGCCTCAAGGCCACCACCGTCTCCGGCGCGATAGCGCTGTTGCGGCGCCCGCCCATCGAGGGGGACGGGGACGGGGACGGCTTCCGTGACGGGCCGCCCGGCGGTGGCACCGAGAGCACGGCGGGAAGCCCGGCCACCACCGACGGCTCCGGCACCACCGGCGGTCCGCAGGGAAGGGTCCTCTGATGCCCCCCGTATTCGCCCACGGCCGACTCCGCCTGTACCTGCTCAAGCTGCTCGACGAGGCCCCGCGCCACGGCTACGAGGTCATCCGGCTGCTGGAGGAGCGCTTCCAGGGGCTGTACGCGCCCTCCGCGGGCACCGTCTACCCGCGCCTGGCCAAGCTGGAGGCCGAAGGCCTGGTCACCCACACCACCGAAGGCGGCCGCAAGGTCTACTCCATCACCGACGCCGGACGCGCCGAACTCGCCGACCGCAGTGGCGAACTGGCCGACCTGGAGCTGGAGATCCGCGAATCCATGGCCGAACTCGCCGCCGAGATCCGCGAGGACGTCCGCGGCTCCGCCGACGATCTGCGGCGGGAGATGCGGGAGGCGGCCCGGCAGGCCCGCACCTCCGAAGGCGGCGCGGGCGCACAGGGCCCCTGGGACGGCCCCTGGGACGGCGGCGAGAGCTGGCGGCAGGCGAAGGAGGAGATGCGGCGCGCCAAGGAGGAGTGGAAGGAACAGGCCCGCCGCGCCAAGGAGGAGAGCCGCCGCGCCCGGCAGGACGCCCAGCGCGCCCGTAAGCAGGCCAAGGACGCCCAGGAGTTCGCGCTCGAAGAGGTCCAGCGGGTCGCCCGGCGGGTCCAGGAGCAGACGCAGGAGCACATCCGGGCGGGCGACTGGCAGCGGGCGGTACGGGACGGGCTCGGCGAGGTGTCCCGCAGCATGAGCCGGCTCTCCCGGCAGGGCGTGTTCCCGCCGGGGTGGACGGGCCCGGACGAGGGGACGAGGACCGCCGCCCCGCACGCGGACGCACCGGAACCGGCGCCCGGCGCCGCCCGGCACGACGGCGGCGAGGGTGGCGGTAGCGGTGACGGGGGCGGCGCACCGGCCGAACCCGCCTGGGCCGCGGAGTTCACGCCGTCGGACAACCCCGCCCGCGATCTGGACCGGCTGCTCGACCGCTTCCGCGACGACATCCGCGACGCCGCCCGGGACCACGGGGTGACCGATGCCCAACTGGCCGACGCCCGCCGCCGGCTGGCTCAGACGGCGGCCCGGATCACCGGTCGGCTGCGCGGCCCGGTTGGCGAGTAGCCCCCGGGCGCGCGTCCGGCCGCGGGACGGGGCGCCGCAGTAGCCTCGCCGGTATGCGACTGGAGACCCCCGAGGCGCGGCGGCGCTTCGCTCGCGCCCGGGTGCTGCGGCTGGCCACCACCGACGAGGGCGGCCGGCCGCATCTCGTGCCCGCCACCTTCGCGCTCACCACCCCGGACGGCGCGGACGCCCCGGACACCCTGAGCGGCGGCCCGGACACCGTGGTCACCGCCGTGGACCACAAGCCCAAGCGGCACCAGGACCTGAAGCGGCTGCGCAACATCCACACCAACCCGGCGGTCTCCCTCCTGGTCGACCACTACGACGAGGACTGGCGGCAGCTGTGGTGGGTGCGGGCCGACGGCCGGGCGCGGATCGTTCCTGCCGAGGCGGCGCCCGAACGGGCGGACCCGGTGCGACGGCTGGTGGAAAAATACCCGCAGTACGCCGACCAGCCGCCGCGCGGACCGGTGATCGCCATCGAGGTCACCCGCTGGTCGGGCTGGGCGTACGCCGAGGAACCGGCGGCCCGCTGATCAGCCCTCTCCCTCTCCGCCCCCTTCACCGTCTTCGTCCTGGTCGCGCGGGCAGTCGAACGCACCGCTCGGCCCCCAGGTCTTCGCCTCGTCGCCGCTGTCCCGTATGCCGCACTCCAGCGCGATCTCCGGTGAGGTGCCCCTGGTGTCGTGCAGGATGAGCAGCCTCTTGTTGACGGGCGTCTTGTCGCCCTTGCCGAAGATCAGCGAACCGGTGGCCCCGCGCAGCCCCTCCGCTCCGCCCACCCCTTGCTCCAGCGCCGACTGCACCCCTCCCCGCCCGAAGGGCGCCGTGCCCGCGCTCTGGTACGCCGCGTTGATCCCCTCGGACAGCACAGCGAGCGCGTCCGCGGCGAGCGGCACCCGGGCGTCGTTGCTCCACAGGTCGCTCCCGTAGGCGGCGGCGTACCTGCGGCGGAAGTCGTCGCCCTTCACATTGGGCGAGCTGTCCTTCGCCAGCCCCTGCGCCGCGTAGTACAGCCGCAGCCTGGGGTGCTTCTCGCTGGGGCGCTGCTGCTCGACCACCGCGTTGTCGAGGTCGTTGCCGCCGAGCACGGTCGATTGGCCGTTGCAGCCGGTACGGCCGTCGAAATCGTCGAGGAAGTTCTCGAATTCATGGGCGCGGGCCGCCCAGTACACCACCGTGCGGGGCTCCTCCTTGAGCCTCCGGCAGATGCTGTCGGCCATCTGGGAGGTGTGGGAGACCCATTCGTCCCCTTGACCCGTGCGCTCCGGGGGCGGCGCGGCGGAGGGCCGCTGGACCGGATACCAGATGCGGTGGACGTCCTGGAATTCCTCGGCGAACCGGTCGCTGAGATTCGCGCTGTAGATGTCGGTCGGATCCCCGATCACCACCGCCTTCTTGGCGGGGGCGCAGGTCCCGGGCGCGGTCTGCACGATATTGGCGTGCCGCGCGAAGTCCGCCGCCACGCGCGCCTCCCGGCGGTTGTCGGGAGCGACCTGGCGGTACATCGGCGAACGCTGCATCTCCTCGGCGGTGGCCGCGGTGCCGATCATGGGCAGCCCGGCCCCGGCGAGGATGTTCCGGGCGCGGAGGGTGCCCGGGCGGCTCTGGCCGAGGCCGACCACGCCCAGGAACTCCTCACCCTGCCCGGCGCGCTCGGCGGCCTTGATCTCCTTCGCGAGTGCCGTGGCCGCCCCGGGCGCCCGGGAGAAGCCCTCGCCCGCGTCCATCAGCCGGACCTTCAGCCAGACCTTGCCGCTCTTCTGCTGATCCGCCTGTTCGTTGATCTCCTCCTGGGCCAGCGCGATGCCGCGCACCTCGGGGATGGCGCCGCTGTACATGGCCTCGCCCCAGTCGTCGGCGGTCACCGGCACCCCCAGATAGCCGACCGTCCGGACCGTGTCGCCCGACCGGGCCGCCTTGTCGGCTCGCCCGTTCTCCCGGGTGATGGCGGCCACCGCATCGCCATAGACGGCCCGCGGGCTCCGGTCCGGTGGGCGGCTCCGCCCGCCGCCGTCCCCACCGGTCCCGGACCCGGCCGGGGCCGCCGACGCGCCGCTGCCGCCGAGGCAGGCGGTGTCGCTGCTCGCCGTCACCACGGCCACGCCGTACCCGCCGAGCAGCCCGAGCACGGTGACACCCGCCACCGCCGCGACAGCGGCCTCCACCCGCGGCGCCGCGTCGGAACGGCTGCCGCCGACGGCGATCTCCGGATAGCGGCCGAGCCAGCGCGCCGCGTCCTCGTCGTCCGCATGCGGCTCCACGCCCACCCGGACCACCCGGGCGCCGCCCGCGCCGGTGGTCCCGATCCACGACTTCAGCGTGATGGCGGCCTCGGCGAAGCTCTCCGTGCGCTCCCGGCCCGGGCTCACCGCGGCCAGCAGCATCACCCCGGTGCACCCCGTCTCCTCGACCGCATGGGGGAACTGCTCCAGCAGCCGGCCGGTGTCGTCGCCGGTGGCCGGCGGCTGCGGAAAGACGAGCACGACGCGATGGCGGCGGCGCCGCCCCCAGGGCGAGAGCCGGGGGTGGCGGAAGGCCCGCTCGAGGTCGGCGAGCAGCGCCCGCAGCAGCACATCCACGATCGGCTCGCGCCGCGCGGCGCCGGGCGTGCCCACGGTCAGCCGACAGGCGTCGGCGAAGAAGCCGGGCCCGCCCTCGGGCAGTTGGGCCCAGCTGCGGTACCAGCTGCCCTTGCGGGTCATCCGGCGGCCATGGCGCCGCCCGTACCACCAGCGCGGCAGCAGGCCGAACAGCGGCCGGCGCAGCCAGTACCAGGCGGTGCCCGGGATGGTCGGCGGCGGCACCTCCCCGCCGCTCACGGCCTGCAGGGCGCGCAGGATGACCGAGTCGGCGCTGCGCGCCTCGTAGCTCCGGTTCCGCAGCTCCGTGGCCTGGGTGCCGGGCAGGCATCCGGCGAGGTCGGTCTCGACGATGCCGCGCATCAGCCGGAACTGGGGCAGTCTCAGTCTGCCGAAGCCGCCGGGCCGGTTGCGCAGCAGCTCCTCCTCGATCTTCTGGAAGGTGACCCCCACGTGCTCCTGACGCGGGGCCTCGGCCTCGCCCGCCACCTGGGCGAACGGAACGCGGGCGCGGCCGCCCGCACTGAAGCGCGCACACAGGCCGTCGGCGATCCGCCCGGCCTCGGGCCCCTCCGTCAGCTGGGTGAGCAGGATCTGCGGAGCCGGGCCGCGATGGCCCGGCGGCAGAGTGATGAGCTGTTCGAGCGCGTCGATCAGCAACTCGATTTTCGGCAACGGCGGTACTGAAGCAGTCATGTGCATCCCCCCGGCACGATTATCCGCGCCCGCTCCGGAGAGCACCAGACTCTTTACCGAGAGTGATGACAAGTCATCGCTCTCGACCGTGACCGATCGAACAGGAGTGCAATCTGCGCCAGATGTGACCGCCGGTCAGGCCGCCATGCCCCCCATGGGGGTCATGGGGGGCATGGCACCCATGACCGTCAGACCGTCAGACCGTCAGACCGTCAGCACGACCTTGCCGAACAGATCGCCGCCCGCCATCTTCTCGAACCCCTCCCGCGCCCGGTCCAGCGGCAGCACCGAGTCGATCACCGGCCGCACCCCCCGCGCCGCGCAGAAGCTCAGCAGGTCCTCCAGCTCGTCCTTGCCGCCCATCGTCGACCCGACGACCTTCAGCTCCAGGAAGAAGATCCTGTTCAGCTCGGCGGCCGGCGGGTTGGGGCCGCTGGTGGCGCCCGAGATGACGAGCGTGCCCCCGGGCTTGAGGGACTTCACCGAATGCGACCAGGTCGCGGCGCCGACCGTCTCGATCACCGCGTCCACCCTCCGCGGCAGCCGCTCCCCCGGCTCGTACGCCCCCTCGGCGCCGAGTTCGACCGCCCGCTTGCGCTTGGCCTCGTCCCGGCTGGTGGCGAGCATCCGCAGCCCGGCGGCGGCACCCAGCACGATCGCGGCGGTGGCCACGCCGCCGCCCGCGCCCTGCACCAGCACGCTGTCGCCGGGCCGTACGCCCGCGTTGGTGAACAGCATGCGGTAGGCGGTCAGCCAGGCCGTCGGGAGGCACGCGGCCTCCTCGAAGGACAGCTCCTCGGGCTTGGGCAGCAGGTTCCAGGTGGGGACGGTGACCTTCTCCGCGAAGGTGCCCTGGTAGCGCTCGGTGAGGATGGTGCGGGGCTCGCGCGGTCCGACGCCGTGGCCGCTCTGGCCGATGACCGAGTGGAGGACGACCTCGTTGCCGTCCTCGTCGACCCCGGCGGCGTCACAGCCGAGGATCATCGGCAGCGCCTCCTCGCCGAGTCCGACCCCGCGCAGCGACCACAGGTCGTGGTGGTTGAGCGAGGCGGCCTTGACGCTGACGGTCGTCCAGCCGGGCCGCGCCTCCGGCTCGGGGCGCTCGCCCAGTTCGAGGCCGCTGAGCGGCTGGTCGCGGTCGATACGTGCGGCGTAGGCAGCGAACATGATCCCGACCATAAGGCGCGGCGGGAGACGACGGAACCACGCCGCGATGTGAGTCACACCGCCCCGCCCGCGAAAAAGCGGGGCCGGGCCGCCCCGTGGGCGGCCCGGCCCTGTCAAGCCGGTCGGCGAAGGCTCAGCGGCGCGCCACGCCCTCCGCGCGGGCGGCGGCGGCCACGGCCGCGGTCACGGCCGGGGCGACCCGCTCGTCGAACGGCGAGGGGATCACCTTGTCCGCGCTCAGCTCGTCGGCCACGACGGAGGCCAGGGCCTCGGCGGCGGCGAGCTTCATGCCCTCGGTGATCCGGGAGGCCCGGACCTGGAGGGCGCCGGCGAAGATGCCGGGGAAGGCGAGCACGTTGTTGATCTGGTTCGGGAAGTCGCTGCGCCCGGTGGCGACCACGGCCGCGTGCTGGTGCGCGACCTCGGGGTGGATCTCCGGGTTGGGGTTGGCCATCGCGAAGATGAAGGCGCCGGGCGCCATCTTCGCCACCGCCTCCTCCGGCACCGTGCCGCCGCTGACGCCGATGAAGACGTCGGCGCCGTCCAGCGCGTTCTCCAGCGAACCGGTGAGTCCCGCCTTGTTGGTGAAGCCGGCCAGCTCGCGCTTGACCTCGGTGAGGTCCTCGCGGTCCGGGGAGACGACGCCCTTGCGGTCGCAGACCGCGACGTCTCCGATGCCCGCCTCGGTGAGGATCCGGGCGATGGCCACACCGGCGGCGCCCGCGCCGGAGATGACGGCGCGCAGCTGGCCGAGCGCGCGGTCGGTCAGCTTGGCCGCGTTGCGCAGGGCGGCCAGGGTGACGACCGCCGTGCCGTGCTGGTCATCGTGGAAGATCGGGATGTCGACGCGCTCCTGGAGCTTGCGCTCGATCTCGAAGCAGCGGGGCGCGGAGATGTCCTCCAGATTGACGCCGCCGAACGAGGGCGCGAGCCGGACGACGGTCTCGACGATCTCGTCCACATCCCGGCAGTCGAGCGCGATGGGCACCGCGTCCACGCCGCCGAACTGCTTGAAGAGGATCGCCTTGCCCTCCATCACCGGCAGGGACGCCTCCGGGCCGATGTCGCCGAGCCCGAGCACCGCGCTGCCGTCCGTCACCACGGCCACGACCTGGGACTTCCAGGTGTAGTCATGGACGAGTTCGGGCTGCTCGGCGATCGCGCTGCAGACCTTCGCGACGCCCGGCGTGTAGGCGAGGGACAGGTCGTCCCGGTCGCGCACGGGCACGGTCGCCTGGACGGCCATCTTGCCGCCCCGGTGCAGCGCGAAAGCGGGATCGAAGGGCTCTCCGTCGGTCACTCCGTCGGCTCCTTCGCCGCTGTCGTTTGCGTTGTCGCTGCGAGGATTCACCATCTCCGCTGCCACTTTTTGACCCCTTTGTCGTTTTTCTGTCGAGGGTAACCGCCCCAGGTTCGGAGCGGGCGGGCACCGCGTCCGGTGCCGCGCGGCAGATGCCCGCCACGCGGAATCAGATACGGACGCCGGGCGCGTCGCACTCGCGCCCTGAGCCCCGGATGAGGGGGGTAGCCGTCTGTTCTACCGGAAGCGTGCACCCAGAACGAACGGCTTCCGTAATGGTGGTGTTCGGAAACTTCTCATAACCGTCGGAAGCGGTCGAAGCAGCCTCGAATATGCATGCTGCTGTCACGCGTCATTCGCCGCATGATCACAATTTCGTACCGCTCCCCGCACCTGGGCTGTACAGCCCGGTGTCCGTTTCCTGTGCACCACGGGGATCGCCCGTTATCCGATTTTGACATGGATCGCCGCCCGAGCGTGCCCGTCCGGATGGCAAGATGCCCCAATCACACGAGATCGCGACACCCACACGCGTGTTCCCGAACCTCGGACATCCCTTCACCCCGCCGGAGGAACCAGCATGACCGCCAGCTTCACGCGTCGCCGGGTCACCACGAAGTCCCGGACGGCCGCTGTCGGCGCCGTCGTGGCCGTGGGCGCCCTGCTGCTGACGGGCTGTGGCGACCAGACCGACAAGGCGAAGACGGGAGGCTCCGGCAACGCCGCCGAGAAGGGGCCGCTCTTCAGCAAGCTGCCGAAGAAGATCCAGGACGCGGGTGTGGTCAAGGTCGGCTCCGACATGAACTACCCGCCGGTCGAGTTCAAGAAGAACGGCAAGCCCATGGGGATCGACCCGGACCTGGCGGACGCGCTCGGCAAGGTGCTCGGCGTCAAGTTCGAGTTCAACAACGCCACGTTCGACACCCTGCTGTCCGGTCTGCGCTCGCAGCGCTACGACATCGCCATGTCGGCCATGACCGACAACAAGGGCCGTCAGGACGGCGTCGACCCCGACACCGGCAAGAAGGCCGGCGAGGGCGTCGACTTCGTCGACTACTTCACCGCCGGCGTCTCGATCTACACCAAGAAGGGCGCCGACCAGGGCATCAAGACCTGGGACGACCTCTGCGGCAAGAAGATCGTCGTGCAGCGCGGCACCGTCTCGCACGACCTGGCCAAGGCCGAGTCGAAGAAGTGCGAGAAGGGCGGCAAGAAGAAGGTCGCGGTCGAGGCGTACGGCAATGACACCGAGGCCCAGACCCGGCTGCGCGGCGGGGGCGCCGCGGCGGGGGCCAGCGACTTCCCCGTCGCCGCGTACGCGGTGAAGACCTCCGGCGGCGGCAAGGACTTCCAGCTGGTCGGCGACCAGGTGGAGGCCGCCCCGTACGGCATCGCCGTCTCCAAGAACAACACCGAGCTGCGCGATGCCCTCCAGCAGGCGCTCGCCCTCATCATCGCGAACGGCGAATACGACAAGATCGTCGCGAAGTGGGGCGTCGAGGACGGCGCGGTCACCAAGGCGATCATCAACGGCGGCAAGTGACCCCGGCCGCCCTCCCGCTCGCGTGCTCGCGCTGAAAGGCACTCATCCGTGACAACGAAGATCGACAAGGCGGGGCCCGTCGGCACCCCGTCTCCCGCGCCGGAGGACATCAAGGCCATCCCGGTGCGGCACTACGGCCGCTGGGTCTCCGCGGTCGTCGCCATCGCGCTGCTGGTGACGCTCGTCTACGCCTTCGCCGAAGGCGATGTGAACTGGGCCGCCATCCCGGATTACTTCTTCGACGGCGAAGTCCTCAAGGGCGTCCGCAACACCATCTGGATCACCATCCTGGCGATGGTGCTCGGTGTGGCCCTCGGCATCGTCCTGGCCGTGATGCGGCTCTCCAAGAATCCGGTGACCTCCTCCATCGCCTGGGGTTACATCTGGTTCTTCCGCGGCACCCCGGTCTATGTGCAGCTGCTGGTGTGGTTCAACCTGGGACTGGTCTTCCACTACATCAACATCATGCCGATCTACAAGGACGAGTGGTCGGACTTCATGACCCCGTTCCTGGCCGCCCTGCTGGGCCTCGGGCTGAACGAGGCCGCGTACATGGCGGAGATCTGCCGGGCGGGCATCCAGTCCGTCGACGAGGGCCAGACCGAGGCCGCGCAGGCGCTGGGCATGAGCCACGCCAAGACCCTGCGCCGGGTCGTCCTGCCGCAGGCCATGCGGGTGATCGTGCCGCCGACCGGCAACGAGTTCATCAACATGCTCAAGACCACCTCGCTGGTGATCGCCGTCCAGTACTGGGACCTGCTGCAGGCCACCTCGGAGGTCGGTCAGAACTCCGGCGCCACCGCGGAGATGCTGTTCCTCGCCGCCGCCTGGTACCTGATCCTCACCTCGGTGCTCAGCGTGGGCCAGTACTACCTGGAGCGCTACTACGCGCGGGGCACCACCCGGAACCTGCCCGCGACGCCGCTGCAGCGCATCCGGATCAACCTGCTGTCCGGCTCCAACCGCCAGGGGATGTGAGCGTATGAACGCCATGGTGAAGGCCGAGGGCGTCCACAAGTCCTTCGGCGCCGTCCAGGTCCTCAAGGGCATCGACCTGGAGGTCGCCCCCCGCGAGGTGTTCTGCCTGATCGGCCCGTCCGGCTCCGGGAAGTCCACCTTCCTGCGCTGCATCAACCACCTGGAGAAGATCAACTCCGGGCGGCTGTACGTGGACGGCGACCTGGTCGGCTACCGGCAGAAGGGCGACAAGCTCTACGAGCTCAAAGACCGCGAGGTCGCCGCCAAGCGCCGCGACATCGGCATGGTCTTCCAGCGCTTCAACCTCTTCCCGCACATGACCGCGCTGGAGAACGTGATCGAGGCGCCGGTGCAGGTCAAGGGGGAGAGCAAGGCGGTCGCCCGGGAGCGCGCAGGCAAGCTGCTGGACCGGGTGGGCCTCGCCGACAAGGCGGGCAACTACCCCTCGCAGCTCTCCGGCGGCCAGCAGCAGCGGGTCGCGATCGCGCGGGCGCTGGCCATGGAGCCGAAGCTGATGCTCTTCGACGAGCCCACCTCGGCGCTCGACCCGGAGCTGGTCGGCGACGTCCTCGATGTGATGCGCGGGCTCGCCGAGGACGGCATGACGATGATCGTCGTCACACACGAGATGGGCTTCGCCCGGGAGGTCGGGGACTCGGTCGTCTTCATGGACGACGGGGTGGTCGTCGAGGCCGGACTCCCGCGTGAGGTGCTGACGAATCCGCAGCACGAGCGGACGAAGTCGTTCCTGTCGAAGGTGCTGTAGGAAGACGAGGCGAGGGCGGTACGGGGCTGTGAGGCTCCGTACCGCCCTCGCGCCGCTTCCGCGAGCGCTGCTCCGTGCGCCCGAGCACCTACTTGAGCCCGAGCACCATCGCGTCCGAGACCGAGCACCACACGGGTCGCGCCTCGGCGAACCCCGCCTCGCGCAGCGCGTCCACGTGCCAGCCGGCGGGCTGCACCTCGCCGTCCTCGTGGTCGCCGTCCGCCGGATTTCCGAAGATCGTGAACCGCTCGGCGACGGGCCCCGCCAGCACCGGGTCCGCCGCGGCGGCGCCCCACCAGTCCGCCCAGTCCTGGGCGCCCTCGGCCTTGGCCCGGGCCTGCCGCTCCTTGCGGTACGCGCGGTCCGCGTCGTTGAGCCGGGGCGTGTCCGGGTCCGGCATGTGGTCGGCGTTCAGGAACACCCCGCCGTCCCGTACGACCCCCGCCACCTGGCCGTACAGCGCGCGGAGTTCATCGGAGCGCAGCCAGTGCAGGGCGGTGGCGGTCAGCACCGCGTCGTACGTGGGGTGCGGCAGCCGGCCCGTCCAGCCGGGGTCGCGCAGGTCCACGCTGACGAAGGTGACGCGGCCGTCCCCCGCGAAATGCCCGCGCGCGATGGCCAGCAGCGCGGGGTCCAGATCGACGCCGGTGCTGGTGGCGCCGGGGAAGCGGCGCAGCGCCCGATCCGAGATACTGCCCGTGCCGCAGGCGAGGTCGAGGATTCTCGGCTCGGGTCCGACCAGCGCCTCGACCGCGTCGAGCATCGCCCGGAACCGCTCCTCACGATCGGGGAGGTACCACTCCTGCTGCCGGTCCCAGCTCCGTTGCCAGGCCTGCCAGTCCGCCGCGGCGAGGGTCTCCGTCATCGCGTTCCTCCATGTCGTAGCCCGTAATACCCTGGCGCGTAGAGCGCCCATTACCCGACCTGACCGAAACCGACCATAGACCGCCCCCGTAAGGACCACAAGTGGAACTGGCTTATTACTCAGATCTCGCCGTGCGTCTGGTCAACAGCGAGGAGCCCGCACGCGGCACCGACGCGCTCACCTCGGTCGAGGCCGTACGCACCCTCTTCGGCGAGAGCGGGCAGTCGGCCCGGCGCGCGACGGACGCCGACGTCACCCGGCTGCGGTCGGTGCGGGCCCGGCTGCGCGCGGTCTTCGAGGCGGCGGCGGACGGGGACGAGGTCCTGGCGGTGGACCTGCTCAACGCGCTGCTCATCGAGTTCCCGGTGAGCCCGCAGATCTCCGGACACGAGCTGCGGGACGAGGACGGCCGCCCCGACTGGCACATGCACATCGCCGACTACGCCGCCAACGCCAGCGCCGGGTTCGCCGCGACCGCCTCCATGGGACTCGCGTTCCACCTCACCGAACTGGGCGCGAACCGGCTCGGCATCTGCGAGGCCCCGCCCTGTCGCAACGCCTATCTCGACACATCGACAAACCGATCCCGGCGCTACTGCTCGGACCGCTGCGCCACTCGCGCCAACGTCGCCGCCTACCGCGCCCGTAAACGCCTCGACGCGGGCCGCCCGGCCGACTCCGCGCCCACCGCGCGCACGGCGCCCCTGGCCCGCGACCGCGAGCGCACCGGCCGCACCGCCGACACCGCCCACGACAGCAGCCCCGCCGCCGACCGCTGACCCCGGGGCCCGGTCCCTCCCGGCAGCGGCCGCACCCTCAACCACGCCCGGGCCACCACCAGCTCGTCCGGCACGGCCCCGAACTCCCGGCTGTCGTTCTCCACGTCCGGGTTGTCCCCCATCACCCACCAGCCGCCCTCACGCCGCTCCACCGCGCGCTTGACGATGAGCAGGTCCTGCCGGAAGGGATGCCGCAGCACCACCACGTCCCCCGGCCGCACGGGCACCCCGTACCGCACCACCAACTGGTCGCCCGGATACAGCGACGGCTGCATCGACGGGTTGTACACCTCGGCCAGCCCCATCCGCAGCAGGCCGTGCTGCTCGCGGTCCCTCTCCTGCCCGCGATCGTGCAGCTGCTCCTGCATCACGGCACCTCCGGTCCGTACTCCGCCATCCGCCCCACCATCCCAGGTCACACTCCCGGACACCCCGGAGTGTCACCGGACTTTTGACCTAAGCCCCCCGGGGCACCCGAGAAAAGCCTTCCCGCACGGAGTAATCTCGCACCTGAGAAGACGATCACGAATGGAAGGACAGCTCTATGCTCTCCCGCCTGTTCGCCCCCAAGGTTCAGGTCAGCGCGCACTGCGACCTGCCGTGTGGCGTGTACGACCCGGCCCAGGCCCGCATCGAAGCCGAGTCCGTCAAGGCCATCCAGGAGAAGTTCCAGGCCAACGAGGACCCGCACTTCCGCGCCCGCGCCACCACCATCAAGGAGGAGCGCGCGGAGCTGGCCAAGCACCACGTCTCGGTGCTGTGGAGCGACTACTTCAAGCCCCCGCACTTCGAGAAGTACCCGGAGCTGCACCAGCTGGTCAACGAGACCCTGAAGGCGCTCAGCGCCGCCAAGGGCTCCACCGACCCGGCCACGGGCCAGAAGGCCCTGGACTACATCGCCCAGATCGACAAGATCTTCTGGGAGACCAAGAAGGCCTGACCCGGCCCTGGGGCCCTTGAGTCCCCCTGCCCGCACCCGGCCCGCCACCCGCGGCCGGGTGCGGTCTTCTTTCGCGCCCCGCGTCCGGCACCGCCTCTGGTTGATGCCCCGCCGAATGTGGACGAGGCTGGGATACGTGGACGAAGCGGGCGCGGCGCGGGTCACCGTCAGCGGTGACGCCACGGTGACCGGCTGGAACGACGGCGCCCGGCGGCTGCTCGGCTATCCGCCGTCGGAGGTAGTGGGGCGGTCCGCCGCGGCGCTGCTGGCCGAGCCGGCCGAGGGCGTGGTGGAGCGGGCCCGGGCGGCGCGGACGCGCTGGCGCGGCACGGTGGCGGTGCGCCACCGCGACGGGCGGCGGGTGGAGGTGGCGCTGCTGGCCCACCGCGTCGGGGACAGCTGGCTGCTGGTCGCCCCGCTGGCCGCCGACGACGCCGCGGCACCCACCGACGTGACGCTGCTGACCTGGGCGTACGCCCAGTCGCCCTGCCCCATGGCGGTCTACGACACCGAGCTGCGGCTGCGCAAGGTGAACGCCGAGATGGCGCGCGTCATCGGCCTGCCCGAGGGGGACCTCCACGGTCTGCGGCTCGCGGACATCGCCGGGACACTGCGCAGCGAGGGCCTCGAGGCGCTGATGCGGCACGTGCTGCGCACCGGCGAACGGCGCCACATGGAGACGTATCCGCGCACCGGCGGCGAGGAGCGGGAGCACGCCTGGTCGGCCCACTTCGCGCCGCTGAAGGCCAAGGACGGCCAGGTGCACGGCGTATGCCTGGCGGCGCACGACATCACCGAGCAGTACCGGGCCCGGCAGCGGCTGCTGCTGCTGAGCGAGGCCAGCGTACGGATCGGCAGCACCCTCGACATCACCCGCACCGCGCAGGAGCTGGCCGAGGTGTGCGTACCCCGGCTCGCCGACTTCGTGAGCGTCGATCTGCTGGACCGGCTCGACCAGGACGAGGAGCTGCCGCCCGGCCCGCTCACCGGACCGGTCGTGCTGCGTCGCTCCGCCCAGCAGTCGATCTACGCGGGGGTTCCGGAGGCCGCGGTCGAGCCGGGGAAGGTGAACACCTACCCGGAGGCGTCCCCGATGGCCGAGTGCCTGGCGGCGGGGCGGCCCATCATCTACGCCGCAGACGATCCCCTCATCAGGGAATGGGGCGCCCTCAAGCCGGTCCGCGCCGCCAAGATCCGGGAGTTCGGCATCCACTCGGTCATGTCCGTGCCGATCCGGGCCAGGGGGACGACCCTCGGGGTGGCCGTGTTCACCCGTCACCACCGTCCCGGAGGGTTCACCCAGGACGATGTGCTGCTGGCCGAGGAGATCACCACGCGGGCGGCGGTCTGTGTGGACAACGCGCGCCGCTTCACCCGGGAGCGCGACACCGCGCTCGCCCTGCAGCGCAGTCTGCTGCCGCAGGCGGTGCTGCGGCCGTCGGCGGTGGAGGTGGCCTCCCGCTATCTGCCCGCCGGGCCGTACACGGCGGCGGGCGGCGACTGGTTCGATGTGATTCCGCTGTCCGGGGCGCGGGTCGCCCTGGTGGTGGGCGATGTGGTCGGCCACGGCATCCAGGCGTCGGCCACCATGGGGCGGCTGCGCACCGCGGTACGGACCCTCGCCGATGTGGACCTGCCGCCGGACGAACTCCTCACCCATCTCGACGACCTGGTGATCCATCTTTCGGCGGAGGCCGGGGACGAGGAGACCGCCGGGGATGTCGGCGCCACCTGCCTGTACGCGGTCTACGACCCGGTCTCCCACCACTGCTCGATGGCCGCGGCCGGGCACCCCGCGCCGGCCGTGGTCACCCCCGGCGGCCCGGTGGAGTTCGTCACCCTGCCGGTGGGCCCGCCGCTCGGGGTGGGCGGGCTGCCGTTCGAGACGATGGACCTCGAACTGCCCGAGAACACCGTGCTCGCCCTCTACACCAACGGCCTGCTGGGCGGCTGGGACCGGGACGTCGACGAGGGGCGCGTGCTGCTGGCCGACGCGCTGGCCCACCCCGCCGCCTCGCTGGAGGGCACCTGCGACTCCGTCCTGCGCGCGCTGCTGCCCGAGCACGGCGTGCTCGACGACGTCGCCCTGCTCCTCGCCCGGACCCACGCCCTGGACGCGGCGCACGTGGCCACCTGGGACGTGCCCGCCGACCCGGCCTGTGTCGCCCGCTCCCGCCGGGACGTCACCGAGCGGCTGACCGACTGGGGGCTGGACGAGGCGGTGTTCACCACCGAACTGGTCGTCAGCGAACTGGTCACCAACGCCATCCGGCACGCGATCCCGCCCATCCAGCTGCGCCTGATCCACGACCACTCGCTGATCTGCGAGGTGTCCGACGCCAGCAACACCGCCCCGCATCTGCGCCGCGCCCGCACCTTCGACGAGGGCGGCCGCGGGCTGCTGCTGGTCGCCCAGCTCAGCCGGCGCTGGGGCAGCCGGCAGACCGCGGAGGGCAAGACGATCTGGGCGGAGCAGCCCCTGCCGGGCGCGCCGCCCGACCTCGGCTGATCCGCCGTTCGCGGGGGACTGTCAGTGCCCTGTGTCAGGCTTCACGGGCAGCTCTCACCGGACGAAGGGGGACCCGCGCATGCGCGCCGGAGGATTCTCGACAGCACGGCTGGACCGGATGCGGGACGTCATGGCCCGCCATGTGGAAAAGGGCGAGGCGCCCGGGCTCGTCATGGCGCTCAGCAGGCGCGGTGAGACGCATGTCGAGGTGATCGGTACGAAGGCGGTCGGCACCGAGGACCCGATGCGCCGGGACACGATCTTCCGGATCGCCTCGATGACGAAGCCGGTCATCGCGGCCGCGGCGATGATCCTGGTCGAGGAGTGTGTGCTGCGGCTGGACGAGCCGGTGGACCGGCTGCTGCCCGAGCTGGCCGACCGCCGGGTGCTGCGCCGGATCGACGGGCCGCTGGAGGACACCGTTCCGGCGATCCGCCCGATCACCCTGCGCGACCTGCTGACCTTCCGGCTCGGCTTCGGCATGCTGGCGGGCCCGCGGGAGGACACGTATCCGGTGGCGCGTGCCGCCCAGGAGCTGGGGGTCGGGGTGGGGATGCCGGACCCGGCCGCGGCGCCGGACCCCGATGAGTGGATGCGCCGCCTGGGCACGCTGCCGCTGATGCACCAGCCGGGCGAGAAGTGGATGTACCACACCGGCTCCCAGGTGCTGGGCGTAGCTCTGGCGCGGGCCACCGGCCGCCCGCTGGAGGCGTTTTTGCGGGAGCGGATCTTCGAACCGCTGGGCATGGCGGACACCGGTTTCCACGTACCGCCGGAGAAGCTCGGCCGGCTGGCCACCTCCTACGTCGCCGACCCCGGGACGGGGAAGCTCGAACGGTACGACGGGGTCGAGGACAGCCGGTGGGCCGCGCCGCCCGCGTTCCCGGACGGCGGCGGGGGCCTGGTCTCCACGGTCGACGACTATCTGGCGTTCGGCCGGATGATGCTGGACCAGGGGCGGTACGGCGACGGCGAGCGCATCCTGTCCCGGCCGTCGGTGGAGCTGATGACGACGGACCAGCTGACGCCCGCCCAGAAGGCGGTGTCCGGGCTGCTCCCCGGCGCGTGGGACAACCTGGGCTGGGGGTTCGGGGTTTCGGTGGTCACCGGGCGGGACGGCGTCGCGGCGGTGCCGGGGCGGTTCGGCTGGGACGGCGGGCTCGGCACCTCGTGGGCCTCGGACCCGGCGGAGCGGATGGTGGCGGTCCTGCTGACCCAGCGCGCGCAGTTCCCGATGTTCTCCCCGGTCTATCTCGACTTCTGGACGCTGGCCTACCAGGCCATCGACGACTGAGGCGGGGAGACCTCAAGCACCGTCCGACGGGCCCGCGAGGCCGATGTCGGCCAGCGGGACCGGCGGACGGGCGTCGCGGATCCGCACCAGCGGGCTGTCGTTGCGCACCAGCCACTGGCGGTAGGCGTCGCTCGCCCAGGCGATCTCCAGGTACGCGTGCTCCAGGTCGGCGAAGAGCGCGTCGATGTCGGCGGAGCCGGCCGGGTCGCCTTCGTCCGGCACGCGCGAGGCCAGGTACAGCCCGACCGCCAGCGGATCCCCGTGCAGCGGCCGCACCGCCATGCCCGCGCGCGACCGGGCCGTGGGCTGGCACGGGGCGACGACCTCGCCGGAGGCGACCAGATCGCTGGCGGTCAGATAGTCCCCGTACACCACCCGCGGGTTGAGCCCGGCGGCGCTGAGGACCCGGCGCAGCCCGGGCCCTTCGCCGTCGCCCGTCGGGTCGACCATCCACTGGTCGCCGGCGAGGTCCGTGAGCCGCACCACCGGTGCGGCGGCGGCCGGATGCGTCTCGGCGAGGGCCACGAACTGCGGCTCGCGGGCCAGCAGCACCCGACGCCGCACGCTGTCGGGGACCCGCAGCGGGGCGCCCTCGACCTCGTGGACGAACGCGGCGTCGAGCTGCTGCTCGGCGACCATCTCCAGCAGGGCGTTCGCCGACACGTCGATGTGGATGGTGGTGTCGGCGTCCGGGAAGCGGGCGCGGAGCCTGCGCAGCCAGCCGACCACGGCCCGGCTGCCGGTGCTGCCGATGCGCAGACACTCGCCCGCGGTCTGCCCCACCTCCAGCCGGACCTCGCTGACCAGGGTGTTCATCTCGGCCACGATGGGCCGGGCCCGGTTGAGCAGGGACTGGCCGAGCGGGGTGGGGCGGCTGCCGGTGACCTCCCGCGAGAACAGCCGGCCACCGATGGTGTTCTCGATGCGCCGGAGCTGTGTCGTCAAAGAGGGCTGGGTCATGCCCAGCTGCCGCGCCGCCTTCCGTAGGCTGCCGGTGTCGGCGATGGCGCACAGCGCACGAAGGTGCCTCACCTCGAGCTCCACGGCGGGAGCATAACGGCGCTCTCGCGCGTCACACCAGACACTGAAACCGCGCCAATTCGCCTTTCTGTGGGGCGAGTCGGCGGGCCGGCAGGGGATACCCGTGGATCGGCCCGGCCGGCGGCGGGATATGCCATGGCGCTATCGCCGGTTGGCATCTCCGCGCCACGCCGGTTCTCCTCAAGACTCTGCGGCACCAAGAGTTCATCCCAGGGCTCCCACCGCCGCACCCCACACGGCGGCCGGGGCCCGAGGACGATGAGGAGCCCCCCACGTGACACTTCCCAAGTTGGCGCTGTCCGCGACCCTCGGCCTCGGTCTGGCGGCGAGCCTCGCCGCCGTGCCCGCGTCGGCGGCCACGCCCGGCCACACCACGACCACCACGACCGCCGCGTCCGCCGGTTACGTCCCCGGCGCCGAGGACAAGGCCGACACCGACGCCTTCATCAAGGCCGTGATGAAGTCGGCGCTGGCCAAGCGGGCGAAGGCGCCCAGCGCCACCGCCGCGGTCACCGTCACGTACAGCGCGAGCTCGGCGCCGACCTACAAGTCGGTGATAGCGAGAAGCACCCAGATCTGGAACGCCGCGGTGAGCAACGTGAAGCTGCGGGAAGGCAGCAGCCCGGACTTCACCTACCGCGAGGGCAACAGCTCCAGCGGTTCGTACGCGAGCACCGACGGACACGGCCGCGGCTACGTCTTCATCGACTACGCACAGAGCCAGCAGTACGACCAGACGCGGATCGTCGCACACGAGACCGGCCATGTGCTCGGTCTGCCGGACCACTACTCGGGCCCGTGCAGCGAGCTGATGTCCGGTGGCGGCCCGGGCACGTCCTGCAAGAACTCGCAGCCGAACGCGGCCGAGATCAGCCGCGTGAACCAGCTGTGGGCCAACGGCCTGGCCGCCCTGCAGAAGAAGGACCTCGCCAAGGCCCACTGAGCACCGCGGACCACCCATGAGCCCCTGAACCGCTGATCAGGGCACGCCGCCCGCACCCGGACCCCCGACGCCGGTGCGGGCGGCCGGTGTTTCCCCGAAAGCCTCCGCCCGGAAAGGCCCCGCCCGAAAGCGCCGCACGCGGGGCGCTCCCGCTCACGGGCGGAGGTACGGTGTATTCACCAAGGTTTCGCGCATTTCGGCCGGAATCCTCCAGGCCGGGGCCCGGCCCCAGGGAGTGAACACCATGGAGACCATCGTCACCGTGGCCGTGATCCTGGCGATGATCGCCGTGGGTGTGCTGGTGATCCACCGACTCAACGCCCAGAACGGCAACAAGATCGCGGCCGAGCGCCACAGCGAGGTCCCGGCCCGCCACCGCCACCGCTCCCGTCGCCACGGCTGGGGCCGCGGGCGGCCGCACCGCGGCCACCGGGTGGCGCCGCCACGCGTCTGACCCACCACTCCCCGGCCGACCCGCCCGGCGCGTCACTCCTCGCCGACCGCCTCCTCCAGCGTGGCCACCGCGTCGAGCGCGTCGAGCAGCCCGCCCACCCGCAGGGTGCGCAGGATCAGGGGGTCGTCGCACACCAGCCGCAGCCGGCCGCCGCGGTCGGCGACCCGCCGCAGGGCGCGGCACAGCAGCCCCAGACCGGAGCAGTCGAAGAACGTCGTGGGCCGTAAGTCCACCACCACCTCGGGCGCCCCGGCGCCCGTGGCGGCGTCCATCGCCGGGCCGACGTACCCCAGCCCGGCGATGTCGATCTCGCCGTGCAGGGCCACCACGGTGCGTCCGCCGACCCGGGACGTGCGGGCGTACGGGGGCGGGGCCGGATGGCCCGGCAGGCATAAGTCACCGGCGGCCGCGCCGGAACCCGGCGGGTCGCCCGGCGTCGCGTCCGACGTCCCCTGGGGCACGGGTGCGCCACGGGGAGCGCCTTGCTGCGACATCACGAATTCCCCTCGGAACGGCACACTGCCCCCTTTCACCGTCCTCGGACTCCCGGAAGCGGGCAGAGTGGAGCGTCGGGTGCGGATCCGCCGGGTCCTGGGTGACGTGCAGGCGAGCGTAAGGGGGTGACCGTCGGTTACAGAGAGGGGGACGCGGCATTCCCCCAGCAAAAAACCCTCGTTCGAGTGAAATTCTTTTCTTCCTATTGACGCCTGATCAGCTGCGCTACAGGCCGTATCCGCACGTCATACGCGTCTCAGGCAAGGGCGTCGCCACTCCCCCCGGCCGCCGCATTCCCCGCGCTCGCGACCGCCGGTGTCAGATCCTCCAGCACCTCGAAGGCGTCCTCCAGCCGGACCATCCGCAGCAGCCGCAGGAACCGCGGATCCACGATGACCAGCCGCAGCCGGCCCTCCCGCTCCAGCACACGATTGCGCAGGCGGCACAGTAACGACACCCCGGCGCAGTCCAGGAAAGTGACGTGCCGCAGATCCAGCACCAGATCCGGGCATCCCGTACGGGCCAGGGATTCGAGCCGTGCGGAGATCCGTCCCGCGGCGAAGATGTCCAGCTCTCCCGCGACCTCAGCGACCGTGACACCGCCCAGCACCTGTACACGGACACCGAAGGCGGGCCGATCATCGAACATGCAAGCCTCCTCGGCAGGGTGGAGGCGCGCGACACCGGAACTCTGGGGGTAACACGACGTCCGGGCGGGGTGCGTGCACCGCCGGGGTCCAGGCCGGCCCTTCAGTACATGACATACCCATCTATCGGCTGACCAGTCAAAGAACGCCACGGCACGTGTCGTTGGCCTATGTGGCATCCGGAGAAGCCCACTCCGCGCCAATCGTTACTCATCAGTAAACGCAGCGGTCTTCTCATGTCCACTGTTGAACGTGAACATGCCACCCGGCACACACTTCGACACGACGACGAGGGACGGAACCCATGACTGCAGCACGCGCGCGATCACGACGGCTCGGCGTGACGGCGGTGGCCTTGGGCCTCGCCATCGGTCTGGGCGGTACGGCCACCGCGGCCACCGCCACGACCACGTCGGCCGCCACGCCGAGCGCCACCGGCACCGCGAAGGACACCGCCGCCGCGAAGGTCGACTACGAGACCTGGAAGCGCGATGTGAAGGCCGTCATCGACCAGGCCCGGCCCTACGTCGAGCAGCGCACCCAGAACCCCGGGGACCAGAAGCAGGCCATCGTCCTCGACATCGACAACACCTCGCTGGAGTCGGACTTCACGTTCAGCTACCCGGCGCCCGCCGTGGAGCCGGTCCTCCGGCTCGCCCGCGACGCGCACACCCGCGGGGTGGACCTGTTCTTCGTCACCGCGCGCCCGGACATCCTCACGCTGCCCACCCGGTACAACCTGGAGACGGTGGGCTACCCGGTGGCCGGGCTGTACGTGCGCGGCCTCCCCGACCTCTTCCAGGACGTCGCCGCGTACAAGACGGCCAAGCGCGCGGAGATCGAGAAGAAGGGCTACACGATCATCGCCAACATCGGCAACAGCGCCACCGACCTGTCCGGCGGCCACGCCGAGAAGACCTTCAAGCTCCCGGACTACGACGGCCAGCTGTCCTGACCGAGCGACCCCGAACGCGGTGGCGGCCCTCGCGAGGAGCCGCCACCGACGGCTGGGAAGGCCGAAAGCTCCAGATCTGCGGGCGATACGTTGTCACCTGCCCGCGCACCGGACCGTCCCGTGTGCCCCAAGACTGGACCGATGACCGGATCACGCGTACGGGCGCTCGGCCACTACCAGCCCGCGAAGGTGCTCACCAACGACGACCTCGCCACCATGGTCGACACCAGCGACGAGTGGATCCGCGCCCGGGTCGGGATCCGCACCCGCCATGTGGCACGCCCCGACGAGACGGTGGACGAGATGGCGGCGGCGGCCGCCGCCAAGGCCCTCGCCCACAGCGGCCTCGCCACCACCGACATCGACATGGTGCTGGTCGCCACGTCCACCGCGATCGACCGCAGCCCCAACATGGCCGCCCGGGTCGCCGCCCGGCTGGGCCTGGCCCATCCCGCCGTCATGGACATCAACGTGGTGTGCGCCGGGTTCACCCACGCCCTGGCCACCGCCGACCACGCGATACGGGCCGGATCGGCCGCCGCCGTGCTGGTCATCGGCGCGGACAAGTTCACCGAGGCCGCCGACTGGACCGACCGCTCCTCCTGCGTCCTGCTGGGCGACGGCGCGGGCGCGGCCGTGGTGACGGCGGCCGAGGAGCCGGGCATCGGTCCGGTCGTGTGGGGTTCGGTGCCCGAGATGGGCAACGCCGTCCGTATCGAGGGCACCCCGCCGCGCTTCGCGCAGGAGGGCCAGTCCGTCTACCGCTGGGCCACCACCCAACTGCCGCCCATCGCCCGCGCGGTGTGCGCCCGGGCCGGGATCGAACCGGCGGACCTGGCCGGGGTCGTGCTCCACCAGGCCAACCTGCGGATCATCGAACCGGTCGCCCGCAAGCTCGGCGCGGTCAACGCGGTGATCGCGCGCGATGTCGTGGACTCCGGGAACACCTCGGCGGCCAGCATTCCGCTCGCCCTGTCCAAGCTGGTCGAACGCGGCGAGATCCCCTCCGGGAGCCCGGTGCTGCTGTTCGGCTTCGGCGGCAACCTGTCGTACGGCGGCCAGGTCATCCACTGCCCGTAGGGGGTGTCCCCCGGTGTCCGATCCGTTCAAGACCGGCCGGTCGCGGGCTGCCTACGCTGCCCGCATGACACCACGATTCGACGCGCTCGGCCTGGCCGTCGCGGACATGGCCGCCTCCCTCGCCTTCTACCGCCTGCTCGGCCTGGACATCCCCGCCGGCGCCGACACCCAGCCGCATGCCGAGGCCGCCCTGCCGGGCGGGCTGCGCCTGATGTGGGACGCGGCCGAGACCCCGCCGCCCAGCGGGCCGGGACGGATGGCACTGGCCTTCCTGTGCGACGGCCCGGCCGAGGTGGACGCCACGTACGCGAAGCTCACGGAGGCGGGCGCGAGAGGCTCCAAGGAGCCCTGGGACGCCTTCTGGGGCCAGCGCTACGCGACCGTCCTGGACCCGGACGGCAACCAGGTCGACCTGTTCGCCCCGCTGCCCGGCTGACGGCACACGAGGACACCGGCGGGCTACCCCAGCAGCCCGCCCAGCGGTACGCCCGCCAGCCCCCGCACCTCGCGCGCCAGGTGCGCCTGGTCCGCGTACCCGGCCACCGCCGCCACCTCGGCGAACGGCATCCCGCCGCGCGCCAGCTCCAGGGCCCGGTTCAGCCGCAGCACCCGCCCCAGCGTCTTGGGCCCGTATCCGAAGGCCACCAGCGACCGCCGGTGCAGCTGCCGGGCGCCCAGGCCCACCACGCGGGCCACCTCGGCCACGCTCCGCCCGCCCGAGAGCCCCGCCACGACCTCGCCCACCACCGGATCGACGGGCTCCGCGTCCCGCAGCCGGTCCAGCGCCACGGCCTCCAGCACCCGCCCCACCCGCCCCTCGGAGGCCCGCTCCCTCAGCCGGCGCACCTCGGCCTCCGGCCAGAGCGCGGCCAACGGCACCCGCTGGTCACGCAGTTCACAGGCGGGGGGACCCAGCACCGAGGGGCCCGTGCCCGGGGCGAAGCGCAGCCCCACGGCGCGCGTCCCCGCGGGCCCACCGGCCAGATGCGCACGGGTGTCGGGCCCGGCGACCAGCAGCTGCCCGCCGATCCAGATCAGGTCCGTACAGCCGTCGGGCAGGACCCGCTGCGGCCCGGCCCCGAGGGTGCGGGACCACACCACCGCGCCGCCGCCCAGCCGCGACGCCCGCTCCCGGTAGCCGCTCCCGCCGTCGCTCTCGCTCAAGGGACCTCGCGCAGGTACATCGCACCGCAGGAGTGGCAGAAGGGCCCGGAGTCGCCCGAGGCCCACAGGTCCGCCGCCTGCGTCTCGGCGTCCGGGGCCAGCTCACGGCCGCACATCGCGGTCGTGCCGTTGCCCCGGACCATGTGCCAGATCTTGACCGGCGCGCCCGCCACCCGCCCGGAGCTGCCTTCCTCGTACTCCGCGCGCATCTCGTGCTGCATGGCGCCACACCTCCCGCTGACACCACCATGCTCCCGCCGCCACGGGCACGGCGCCACCCTGGGGCCCGGGAAGCCGCCGGGGAAGCCGGCTAGAAGACCGACCACCCGGTCACCGTGGTGAAGTGGTCCAGCGCCGCCACCCCGGCCACCGAGTTGCCGCGGGCGTCCAGCCCGGGACTCCATACGCACAGCGTGCACCGCCCCGGGATCACGGCGATGATCCCGCCGCCGACCCCGCTCTTGCCGGGCAGCCCGACGCGGTACGCGAAGTCGCCCGCCGCGTCGTACGTCCCGCAGGTGAGCATGACCGCGTTGACCCGCTTCGCCTCGCGCCGCGACAGCAGCCGGGAGCCGTCCGCGCGCAGTCCGTGACGGGCCAGGAAGCCGCCCGCGAGGGCCAGGTCGCGGCAGCTCATCTCGATCGAGCACTGCCAGAAGTAGTGCTCCAGGACGGTGGGCACGGGGTTGTCGAGGTTGCCGTAGCTCGCCATGAAGTGCGCGAGGGCGGCGTTGCGGTCGCCGTGGCCGGACTCGGACTCGGCGACGACCGGGTCGAAGGCGAGATCGGGGTTGCCGCTCTCGGCGCGCAGGAAGTCGAGCATCGTGGTGCTGGCGTCGCCGGTGAGGCTGTGCAGCCGGTCGGTGACGACCAGAGCGCCGGCGTTGATGAACGGATTGCGCGGGATGCCGTTCTCGTGCTCCAGCTGCACCAGGGAGTTGAAGGGGTTGCCCGAGGGCTCCCGGCCGACCCGCCGCCACAGCTTCTCCCCGTCCTGCGCGAGGACGAGCGCGAGGCCGAACGCCTTGGAGATGGACTGCACGGAGAAGGGCCGCCGCCAGTCGCCGACGCCGGTGACGTTGCCGTCGACGTCCGCGAGGGCGATGCCGAAGCGGTCCGGGTCGACCGCCGCGAGCGCGGGGATGTACTGGGCCACCTGCCCCCGGCCGATATGGGGCGCCACATGGGCCGCGACCTCGTCGAGTACGTCCTGGTAGTGCATGGTGCGGTGGTTCTCCTGCGCGTCGTCGAGCGGATCAGACGCACCATAACGGGCGCTCTCAACCGCCCCTCCACCAGGAGTCGATGACCCACCGTGTTTTTGGGTAAGCATACGGTGATACAGGCGGGCCGCGACCGGCGACCGCCGCACGATCAGAACGGAGGCGGTCATGGCCTCACCCATGTCCGCGGGGGACTTCCTGGCGGCACTGGAGAACGAGGGCCTGCGCGTGGTGCAGGTCGGCGACTGGCGGAACCACAACCGCAACCACAAGGGGCCCTGGGGCCCGGTGCACGGTGTGATGATCCACCACACCGTCACCTCCGGCACCGACCTCACCGTCGAGATCTGCCGCGACGGCGACGAGGCGCTGCCCGGCCCGCTGTGCCACGGCGTGATCGCCAAGGACGGCGGAGTGCATCTCGTCGGCTACGGCCGCGCCAACCACGCGGGGCTCGGCGACGACGACGTCCTGCGCGCGGTGATCGCCGAAAAGGCGCTCCCGCCCGACAACGAGGCCAACACGGACGGCAATCGCGCGTTCTACGGCTTCGAATGCGAGAACCTCGGTGACGGCGAGGACCCGTGGCCCGAGGTCCAGCTGGACGCGATCGCCCGGGCGGCGGCCGCGGTCTGCCGCCGCCACGGCTGGACCGAGCGGTCGGTGATCGGCCATCTCGAATGGCAGCCGGGCAAGATCGACCCCCGGGGGTTCACGATGGCCTCGATGCGCGCGCGCATCCGTGAGCGGCTGAAGTAGGAGCCCGTTGGGAGCGGCGGGCCCCGGCCGGAGGCGGTCAGGGCCCGCCTTCGGCCGTCTCCTCCCGGTAGGCCGCCGCCTCCTCCAGGTCCAGTCGGCGCAGCAGCGTGCGCAGCATCTCGTCGTCGATCCGGCGCGCGTCCCGCAGCTTCACGAACACCGCGCGCTCGCTGCCGATCACCTCGCGCGCCAGCCTGCGGTAGGTGTCGTCCGCCGACTCGCCCGTCACCTCGTTGACCGTGCCCAGCCGTTCCCACACCGCGTTGCGGCGCCGCTCCAGCACATTGCGCAGCCGGTCGGCCAGGGGTGGCGGCAGCGTGTTGCGCTCGTCGGCGAGGAGTTCGTCCAGCCGGTCCTCGGCGGCCCGGGACGCCTGGGCCTGCGCCTGCGCCTCGGCGAGCGTCTCGGCCTGGAGATCGGGTCCCGGTACGCCCAGCGCGCGGATGAGGGCGGGCAGGGTGAGCCCCTGGAGGACCAGGGTCCCGATGACGGTGGTGAAGGCCAGGAAGAGGATCAGGGTGCGGGCCGGGAAGGCGCCTCCGCCGTGCACGGTCTCCGGGATCGAGAAGGCGATGGCCAGGGACACCACTCCGCGCATCCCGGCCCAGCCGATGATGACCGGCGCCCGCCAGTCGGTGCCGGGCTCCCGCTCCCGGATCCTGCGGAAGAGGGCGCGCGGCACGAAGGTCGCCGGGAAGACCCAGACGAACCGTACGGCCACCACGGCCAGGAAGACGGCGACCGCGTACCAGGCCGCCTCGCCCGCCCCGTACTCCCCCAGGCCGCCCACCACGAACCGCAGTTGCAGCCCGATCAGCGCGAACACGGCCGACTCCAGGATGAAGGCGATCATCTTCCAGACGGCCGCCTCCTGGAGCCGGGTCGCGAAGTCGACCTGCCAGGAGCGGTGCCCGAGGTAGAGCGCGACCACCACGACCGCCAGCACGCCTGACGCCTCGACCTGTTCGGCGGCCGCGTAGGCGGTGTAGGGGATCAGCAGCGAGAGGGTGTTCTGCAGCAGCGGATCGCGCAGCCGGGTGCGCAGCCAGTGCAGCGGCACCATGAGGACCAGGCCGACGCCGACGCCGCCCACCGCGGCGAGCAGGAACTCACCCGCGGCATGGGTCCAGGTGGCGCCCTCCCCCACCGCGGCGGCGAGCGCCACCCGGTAGGCGGTGATCGCGGTCGCGTCGTTGACCAGGGACTCGCCCCGCAGAACGGTCGTCAGCCGGGAGGGCAGCCCGACTCGGCGGGCGATGGCGGTGGCCGCCACCGCGTCCGGCGGGGCGATCACCGCGCCCAGCACCAGGGCGGCGGTCAGCGGCAGATCGGGCACCAGCAGATGGGCGATCCAGCCGACGGCGAGGGTGGCGAACAGCACATAGCCGAACGACAGCAGCGCCACCGGCCGCAGATTGGCGCGCAGGTCCAGATAGGAGCTGTCGAGCGCGGCGGTGTGCAACAGCGGGGGCAGCACCAGGGGCAGCACGATCTCCGGCTCCAGGGTGTAGTCCGGCACCCCCGGCAGATACGAGACCGCCAACCCGGCCGCGACCAGCAGCAGCGGCGGGGGCACGGGGGTGCGCCGGGCCGCGCCCGCGACCGCCGCGCTGCCCGCGACCAGCATCAACAGCGGAGTGACATCCATGCCCCGTCCCGTCCCGTTTCATCAGCCCGTCAGCATTTAGTCTGGCAATCATGAAGGAGTGCCCACATGTTCCGGCCCTGCCGCGCCCCGAACCGGAGCCACAGGCCACCACCTGCCGCGAGTGCCTGGCACTCGGCAGCCATCCCGTGCAGCTGCGAATCTGCCTGGAGTGCGGCTATGTAGGGTGCTGCGATTCATCGACCTATCGACACTCCACACAGCACTTCGAGGAGACCCGGCATCCGGTGATGCGCAGCTTCGAACCGGGCGAGGACTGGCGCTGGTGCTACGTGGACCTGCTGATTGTCTAGCCGTCCCCGGCCCCCGGGGCGGGGCGGACGGGCGCGCCGGGGACCGATGCGCGGGGGAATCCGCTGCCGCGTTGTCGGTGCGGCGAGCTAGCCTTCACCACATGATCCGATCAGCCACGCCGTCCGACGTCCCGGCCATCCTCGCGATGATCCGCGAGTTGGCCGCGTACGAGCGGGCACCGCAGGAGGCCAAGGCCACCGAGGAGCAGCTGCGCGCGGCGCTCTTCGGGGAGCATCCGGCGGTGTTCGCGCTGATCGCCGAGGAGGTCGGCGGCGGGGCGCCCGTGCCGGTCGGATTCGCCCTGTGGTTCCGTAACTTCTCCACCTGGACGGGCACCCACGGGGTGTATCTGGAGGATCTGTACGTCACACCGCGAGCCCGCGGCGGCGGCCACGGCAAGGCGCTGCTGGCCGAGCTGGCGCGGATCTGCGTGGAGCGGGGCTATGCCCGCTTCGAATGGTCGGTGCTGGACTGGAACGAACCGGCGATCGGCTTCTACGCGTCCCTCGGCGCGGAGCCGATGGACGAGTGGACCGTGCGAAGGCTGTCGGGAGAGCCGCTGCGGGCGCTGGCCGCCCAGGCTCCGGGCATTCGACCAGCGGTTCGTTGAGTGAGGCGACATCTCTTTCGAATTGAGACCGCAGACCCCTAGCCACGCTGCGTACTCATATGCTTACTATGAGTGATATCGGGAATGTTCATCTCGGGGGTTCACCCATGACGGGGGCCGTGCTTCGTCCGGGCGACACCGAGTGGCAGATCGCGATAGCGTCGCAGCCGAACCGCACATCGCGCCGGTCCGTTATCCCTCCACCATAAGGGCATATGGCCGACGCTCCAATCAGCTCAGCTCAAACAGCTTGTGTCACCTTGGAGGTGAGGGTGTCCCAGATCGCAGGCGAGCCCGGGACCCAGGACTTCGTGGAAGTCCGGCTGCCCGCTGCGGGGGCCTATCTGTCGGTGCTGCGTACGGCGACCGCCGGCCTGGCAGCCCGCTTGGACTTCACCCTCGACGAAATCGAGGATCTGCGCATCGCGGTCGATGAGGCCTGCGCGATCCTGCTGCAGCAAGCCGTCCCCGGCAGTGTGCTGAGCTGCGTCTTCCGATTGATCGACGACGCACTGCAGGTGACCGTGGCGGCTCCGACCACCGATGGCCGCGCTCCCGAGCGCGACACCTTCGCCTGGACGGTGCTCTCCGCACTGGCGGGCAAGGTGGATTCGACCGTCGCCGAGGACCGCACGGTCAGCATCAGCCTGTACAAGGAGCGCGGCGCCGGCCCCGGACAGCCGTGACGGAAAAAGGGGGCTCCGTGAGCACTGCATCATCGCGGGGAGTACGCACCCCGGCCATCCCGCACCCGCCGGCCCGACCGCATCCCGCGGACTCGGAGGCGGCAGGAGACCGACCAGAGCGGGCGGACCACATGGATCAGCACGAGCAGGAGCAGGTGCATCAGCAGCACGATCCGCACGACCGGAGTGGCGCGCGGGCGATGTTCGTCGAGCTGCGGGGGCTTCCCGAGGGCTCCACGGAGCGGGCCGAGCTGCGCAACAACCTCGTGCGCATGCACCTGCCCCTGGTCGAGCACCTGGCCCGGCGCTTCCGCAACCGCGGCGAGCCGCTGGACGACCTGACCCAGGTGGCCACCATCGGACTGATCAAGTCCGTGGACCGGTTCGACCCGGACCGCGGTGTGGAGTTCTCGACCTACGCGACCCCCACGGTCGTCGGTGAGATCAAGCGGCACTTCCGCGACAAGGGCTGGGCGGTGCGGGTGCCCCGCCGGCTCCAGGAGCTGCGGCTCTCGCTGACCACCGCCACCGCCGAGCTGTCCCAGCGGCACGGGCGCGCCCCGACCGTCCATGAGCTGGCCGAGCACCTGGCCATCTCCGAGGAAGAGGTGCTGGAGGGCCTGGAGTCCGCCAACGCGTACAGCACGCTGTCGCTGGACGTACCGGACACGGACGACGAGTCCCCGGCGGTGGCGGACACCCTCGGCGCGGAGGACGAGGCGCTGGAGGGCGTCGAGTACCGCGAATCCCTCAAGCCGCTGCTGGAGGATCTGCCGCCGCGCGAGAAGAAGATCCTGCTGCTGCGGTTCTTCGGGAACATGACGCAGTCGCAGATCGCGCAGGAGGTCGGCATCTCCCAGATGCACGTCTCACGGCTGCTGGCGCGCACCCTCGCCCAGTTGCGGGACAGGCTGCTGGTGGAGGAGTAGCGAGCGGTGCCCGGGGCGAGCCCCGGGCACTCCCTGAACGGGAAGGTTCCTAGGCGTCGCGCGGGCCGATGCCCAGCGCCTCGGTCGCGGTCGGGTTGATGAGCAGCCCCAGGACGGTGACGGCCGCGATGGCGGTCAGCACACCGATGGCGATCAGCCCGCCACCGTTCTGCACCAGCGTCCAGGCCACCGGCAGCGCCATCAGCTGGGTGATCATCGCGGGGCCGCGGCTCCAGCGGCGGCGCAGCCACAGCCCGCGGGCCGCCAGCAGCGGCAGCAGGGCCAGGGCGAGCACGGTGATCCCGAGCGTCTCCGCCTGCTCCGGGCTCTCCGGGTTCCCGGCCAGGCCCATGATCAGGACGTAGACACCGAAGCCCACGAGCACCAGGCCCTCGACCCCGGCGAGGGCCGCGGCCACGGTCAGCCGGACCGGCCGGGGCCCCGCGGGCGCGGCACCGGCCTCGGCGGGCTCGGCGGCGTCGGCGGGCTTGGCGGCCTTCGCGGCGGGCCGGGCGGTCTTGGTGGCCGTCTTGGCGGGGGCGGGCTTCTTCCTGCTCACCCCAGCAGCGTAGCCGCCGTTGGACCCCGGCGGGCGGCCCCGGGGTTCGGGGAACGGCCCGACGGGTCGGTAGGCTGGCGCCCATGCGCGCACTCCTCGTGGTCAATCCGGCAGCAACCACCACCAGTGCCCGCACCCGTGACGTCCTGATCCACGCGCTCGCCAGCGATCTGAAGCTCGACGTGGCGACCACGGAGTACCGGGGGCACGCACGCGACCTGGCCCGCCGCGCGGTCGACAGCGGCACCCATGAGCTGGTCGTGGCGCTGGGCGGCGACGGCACGGTCAACGAGGTCGTCAACGGGCTGCTGCACAACGGCCCCGCCCCGGGCGAGCTGCCGCGCCTCGCGGTGGTCCCCGGCGGCTCGACCAATGTGTTCGCCCGCGCCCTCGGTCTGCCCAACGACGCCGTCGAGGCGACCGGCGCCCTGCTGGACGCGCTGCGCGACGGCACCGAGCGCACGGTGGGCCTCGGCCTGACGGCCGGCACCCCGGGCACCGCGGACGAGTCGGTGCCCGCCCGCTGGTTCACCTTCTGCGCGGGCTTCGGCTTCGACGCGAGCGTGATCGGCCGGGTCGAGCAGCAGCGCGAACGCGGCAAGCGTTCGACCCACGCCCTGTACATACGGCAGGTGATGCGCCAGTTCTTCGGGGAGCCGAACCGGCGGCAGGGCACCATCACTCTCGGACGGCCCGGCCAGGACCCGATCCGGGAGCTGGCGCTGTCCATAGTCTGCAACACCTCCCCGTGGACCTTCCTGGGCAACCGCCCGGTCTACGCGGCGCCCCGCGCGTCCTTCGACACCGCCCTCGACGTGCTGGGACTCGCCAAGCTGTCGGCTCCGGCGATGACCCGCTACGCGACCCAGCTGCTGATGTCGACGCCCGAGCGGGGGCCCCACGGCAAGCATGTGGTGGGGCTCCACGATCTGACGGACTTCACCTTGCAATCCCAGGCGCCACTGCCGTTCCAGATGGACGGAGACCACCTGGGACTGCGTACGAGCGTGACGTTCACAGGCGTACGCCGTGCACTGCGTGTGATTGTGTGAGTCAGACCCCATAAAGTCCTTGTAGTCGAACGTTTAGGCTGGGATCCACCCCCGGGAAGTACGGCTGTGATACAGCCGACACCAAGGAATCAAAAAAAACTTTCCGGAAGGGGTTGTATCCGCCGCCGAGGTTTGCGAATCTCTTCTTGGCGATCGGGACGGCCCCACAGAAGGCCCCCTTGAGAGCCCGAACCCCCTCCTCAAATCCACGGGAACGCACCAGCGCCCAAACTGGCGGCGTCCCTGTCCTTGTCGAGGGATTCGTGAAAGCGTTCACATTCACAAGCAGCAAGCCCGCAATACGAGGAGATGGAGCAGCCATGGACTGGCGTCACAACGCCGTTTGCCGCGAGGAAGACCCCGAGCTGTTCTTCCCCATCGGCAACACCGGTCCTGCGCTGCTGCAGATCGAGGAAGCCAAGGCCGTCTGCCGCCGCTGCCCCGTCATGGAGCAGTGCCTGCAGTGGGCGCTTGAGTCCGGCCAGGACTCCGGCGTCTGGGGTGGACTCAGCGAGGACGAGCGCCGCGCCATGAAGCGCCGTGCCGCTCGGAACCGGGCGCGGAACGCCAGCGCCTGACCCTGAGACACCCCGTGGCCCCCGAGCCGCAGCGCGCAGTAGCCCCGATGCGCACAGCAACGTGAGCTTTTGAGCCCCGGACCATCCTGGTCCGGGGCTCAGTGCGTTGCCCGGCCCGCACGTGCCCGGCGACAGGCCTCGTGAAGGGGTCGTGAAGATGCTCAGTGCTTCTCGGCACGCACCGGTATGTCGAGGACCACACGGGTGCCGCGCTCCGGAGCGGGCACCATGTCGAAGGTGCCGCCGAGTTCGCCCTCCACCAGGGTGCGGACGATCTGGAGGCCGAGGTTTCCGGCGCGCTGGGGGTCGAACCCCTCGGGCAGCCCGCGCCCGTCGTCCTGGATGATCACCATCAGCCGGCTCTCCTCGCCGGTCCCGCCGCGCACCGCCGAGACCTCGACCGTGCCCTGCTCCCCCGGCCCGAAGCCGTGCTCCAGCGCGTTCTGCAGCACCTCGGTGAGGACCATGGACAGCGGGGTGGCCACCTCTGCGTCGAGGATCCCGAACCGTCCGGTGCGGCGGCCGGTGACCTTGCCGGGCGATATCTCGGCCACCATGGCCAGCACCCGGTCGGCTATGTCGTCGAACTCGACCCGCTCGTCGAGCGTCTGGGACAGGGTCTCGTGGACGATCGCGATCGAACCGACCCGGCGCACCGCCTCGTTGAGCGCCTCCCGCCCCTGGGCGGAGTCCATGCGGCGGGCCTGGAGCCGCAGCAGCGCGGCCACGGTCTGCAGGTTGTTCTTCACCCGGTGGTGGATCTCCCGGATGGTGGCGTCCTTGGTGATCAGCTCCCGCTCGCGGCGGCGCAGCTCGGTGACGTCCCGCAGCAGGACGAGCGAGCCGATGTGCACACCCTTGGGCTTGAGCGGGATGGCCCGCAGCTGGATGACGCCGTTCTCGCCGCTCTCGACCTCGAACTCGCGGGGCGCCCAGCCGCTGGCGAGCTTGACCAGCGCCTCGTCCACCGGACCGCGCGCCGGGGCCAGTTCGGCGGTGGTCTCGCCCAGGTGGTGCCCGACGAGGTCGGCGGCGAGCCCGAGCCGGTGGTAGGCGGAGAGGGCGTTGGGGCTGGCGTACTGGACCACGCCGTCCGCGTCGAGCCGGATCAGCCCGTCGCCGACGCGCGGCGAGGCGTCCATGTCGACCTGCTGGCCGGGGAAGGGAAACGCTCCGGCGGCGATCATCTGGGCCAGGTCGGAGGCGCTCTGGAGATAGGTCAGCTCCAGCCGGCTGGGGGTCCGCACGGTCAGCAGATTGGTGTTGCGGGCGATGACGCCGAGGACCCGGCTCTCCCGGCGGACCGGGATGGACTCCACCCGGACCGGGACCTCCTCCCGCCACTCGGGATCGCCCTCGCGGACGATCCGCCCCTCATCGTGCGCCGCATCGAGCATGGGACGGCGGCCACGGGGAACGAGATGGCCGACCATGTCGTCCTGATAGGAGGTGGGCCCGGTGTTGGGCCGCATCTGCGCGACCGAGACATAGCGGGTGCCATCGCTGGTGGGCACCCACAGGACGAGATCGGCGAAGGAGAGGTCGGAGAGCAGCTGCCACTCCGATACCAGCAGGTGAAGCCACTCGAGATCGGATTCGTCGAGGGCGGTGTGCTGGTGTACGAGATCGTTCATGGAGGGCACATGGCGAGCCTACCCGGACAAGGGATGACCCTATTCGCACACAAGCGTGGACAGACGGCACTGGTCTAGTCCAGAATGGCCATCGATGCGATCTTCCGCTCTCCCCGCACAGGAGGGCGGATCGGAGGCACACGGCGCGCTCTGCCCTGACCGCTCCGTACGCCTCTTGAAGTCGGCTGCTCGGCCGACGAGCTCCGGGCTGCGGTGCCGGGTGGGTTGAGGGTCCCGCCCCGGCGCCGCGGCCCGCGGGTGTTTTTGCGGGCCCGCCCCTGAAGCCTCATCGCGTCTCCGTGACCTTCGCCAGCGCGCGCGGCGCGTCCGGGTCCTGTCCCCGGGCGATGGTCACCTCGTACGCCAGCATCTGCAGCGGCAGGATCTCCAGGATCGGCTGGACCTCCTCGGCGACGCCCTCGGTGGGCAGGGGGAAACCGGCGGACGCCCGGTCCACCTCGGCCTGGCTGCCGATCACCACGAGATCCGCGCCACGCCCGCGCAGCCGCTCCAGGACCGGCTGCAGCGCCTGGCCCCCCTTGCCCTCGGTGACGATCGCGATCACCGGCGAGATGTTGTCGACCATGGCGAGCGGGCCGTGCAGCAGGTCGGCGCCGGAGTAGGAGAGAGCCGGGATGTAGCTGGTCTCCATCAGCTTCAGGGCCGCTTCCTTGGCGGTCGGGTAGCCGTAGCCCCGGGAGGTGAGGACCATCCGATCGGCGAACCGGTAGCGGCCCGCGAGCTGCCGCACCTCGTCCTGGCGGTCCAGGATCTGCTGGGCGAGGTCGGGCAGCGCCTTGGCGGCCGCGCCGTCGCCGCCGCGCAGCCCCTCGACGAAGAGATACAGGGCGAGGAGTTCGGCGGTGTAGGTCTTGGTGGCGGGCAGCGCCTTCTCCGGCCCGGCCAGCACGTCGATGTGGAATTCGGCGGCCCCGGCCAGCGGGGAGTCCGCGTTGTTGGTCACGGCCAAGGTGATCGCCCCGGCCGCGCGGGCGGCCTCGGTGGAGGCGACCAGGTCAGGGGAGCCGCCGGACTGGCTGACGGTGATCACCAGCACGTCGGTGAGGTCCTGCCGCGCGCCGTACGCGGTGGTGGTGGACATGGAGGTCAGGCCGCAGGCCTTGCCCAGCAGCACTTCCAGCAGGTACTTGGCGTACAGCGCCGCGTTGTCCGAGGTGCCCCGGGCGGTGAGCAGGACGAAGCGCGGTGCGCGCGCGGCGATCCGCTCGGCGGTCTCGCGGATCTTCGGAGCGCCCTGGTCGAGAATGCGGCGCAGCACCGCGGGCTGCTCGTTCATCTCGCCGGACATGATCCGGCCCGGCTGATCGCTGTTCGGGGCCGTCGTCGTGGCGGACATACTGGGTGCCTCCAGTGGGCTGTGCCGGTGGTGCGGGGATGTCAGTGCCCGGCCTCGTTGCCGGTGGTGACGCGGGTCGTGACGCCGGTGATGACTTCCGCGGCCGCCCTCCCGCAGACCCGGGCGGCGCCATGGGTCGCGATGTGCGGGGCACCGCGGGGCGGTGCCTGGGGCACTCCCATCTCCACGACGACCGTGTCCGGCCGGGCGGCGAGCAGGGTGTCCAGGACGCCCGCCATCCAGCCGTGGCGGTGGACGTCGCGTACCACAGCGACGATCCTACGGTCCGCCGCGGCGTCGAGCATCTGTGCGACCACGACGGACGCCCCCCGGTCGGCGACGTCCTCGGGGCCGTAGGCGGCGGTCGTGGTGCCGGGGAGCAGCCGGGTCAGTTCGGCGGCGACGCCCCAGGGGGTCTCGTCGCCGACGGCGATGTTGGCCACCGGGGTGAGGGCGGCGACGAGGACGGGCCCGGCCGGCGGCACGTACGCGGTGTCCGCCGGGGTGATCCGCAGGGCGCGGCGGGCGGCGGTGAGCCCCGCCTCCGGGGCGGGCGCGATGCGCCGCGCCGCGTCCGGCCCTCCGGCGGACTTCGCCCACTCCCCCAGGGCCCGGACCCGCGCCGCGGCCTCGGCCAGCCGCTCCTCGGGGAGCCGCCCGTCCGTCACGGCCGCGACCAGCGCGTCGCGCAGCCGCAGCACCGTGCCCTCGTCGGCGAGGCCGCCGCCGACGCAGATCGCGTCGGCACCGGCGGCGATCGCCAGCACGCTGCCCCGCTCGATGCCGTACGCGTCGGCGACGGCCCGCATCTCGATCCCGTCGGTGACGATCAGGCCGTCGAAGCCGAGCCCGCCCTCGGCGGCCGGGGCGCGCAGCAGCCCGTGCAGGGCGGCGCGGCTGAGGGTGGCGGGCCGGGCCGGGTCGAGCGCGGGCAGCAGGATGTGCGCGCTCATCACGGCCTTGGTGCCGGCGGCGACGGCCGCCCGGAAGGGCACCAGTTCGCGGGCGGCCAGGGTGTCGGGGTCGGCGTCGATGCGCGGCAGGGCGTGGTGGGAGTCGACGGCGGTGTCGCCGTGCCCGGGGAAGTGCTTGGCGCAGGCGGCGACCCCGGCGCCCTGCAGCCCCTCGATCCAGGCGGCGGCGTGCCGGGCGACGAGCCGGGGCGAGGCGCCGAAGGAGCGGACACCGATGACCGGATTGTCCGGGTTGGAGTTGACGTCGGCGGACGGCGCCCAGTTGAGGTTGACGCCGCATGCGGCGAGCCGGCGGCCGAGTTCCCGGGCGACGGCGTGGGTCAGCCCGGTGTCGTCGACCGCGCCGAGGGCCAGATTGCCGGGGAAGGAGGAGCCGCCGCGTACCTCCAGACGGGTGACGTCGCCACCTTCCTCGTCGATCGCCACCAGCACGTCGTCGCGTTCGGCGCGCAGCCGGGCGGTGAGCGCGGCGAGCTGTTCGGGCGAGGCGATGTTGCGGCCGAACAGCCCGACGGAGGCCAGCCCCTCGCCGAGCCGGCGCAGCAGCCAGTCGGGGGCGGAGGTGCCGGTGAAGCCGGGCTGGAGGACGGTGAGGGCGTCCCGGGCGAGGGTGGCCGGTTCGCGCGCGAGGGTCGTCATGGACGTGGATCTTCCCTTCACCGCGCCCGGGGCGAGGCGACCGACACCGGCGGCGCCGCGACACCCGTCGCCGCCACGCGCGCACACTTCACGGCCGCCTACTCCCCACATCGCCGAATGAGAGGTTTAATGGTTTAGACCACTTTACGCAGCGTGGCTCTCGACCTGGAGGGGTGTCAAGGGTGGACAAGGCCGCTTCCGGCTCCGTTACCGGACCGACATCTCTCGACATCCGGTCAGGGAAGCCACCACGAACCCATGCCGTGCCACGATGTGAGCCGCTGAAATCATCAGAGGCCGGTGACGGCAGCAGACCAGACGTCGGAAAGGGCGCGATGGAGACCGAGGGGGCAATGGCGGCGACGGCCACGACGGCCGCCGCCGAGAGCGGCAACAGCTCCGGCGGGGCGCGCACCGCGCGCGTCCCGAAGTACTACCGGCTCAAGCGCCACTTGCTGGAGATGACCGAAACCCTGCCGCCCGGCACCCCGGTTCCCCCGGAGCGCACCCTGGCCGCCGAGTTCGACACCTCCCGCACCACCGTGCGGCAGGCCCTCCAGGAGCTGGTCGTCGAGGGGCGGCTGGAGCGGATCCAGGGCAAGGGCACCTTCGTCGCCAAGCCCAAGGTCTCCCAGGCCCTGCAACTCACCTCGTACACCGAGGACATGCGCGCCCAGGGCCTCGAACCCACCTCCCAGCTGCTGGACATCGGCTACGTCACCGCCGACGACCGGCTCTCCGCGCTGCTGGACATCGCGACCGGCGGCCGGGTGCTGCGCATCGAACGGCTGCGGCTGGCCAGCGGCGAGCCGATGGCGATCGAGACCACCCACCTGTCGGCCAAGCGGTTCCCCGCGCTGCGCCGCAGCCTGGTCAAGTACACCTCGCTCTACACCGCCCTGGCCGAGGTGTACGACGTGCACCTGGCCGAGGCCGAGGAGACGATCGAGACCTCCCTGGCCACTCCGCGCGAGGCCGGGCTGCTGGGCACCGACGTGGGCCTGCCGATGCTGATGCTCTCGCGCCACTCGCTGGACGCGGCGGGCGAGCCGGTGGAGTGGGTGCGCTCGGTCTACCGCGGCGACCGCTACAAGTTCGTGGCCCGGCTCCAGCGCCCGAACGGCTGAACCGGACGGCCGACTTCGCTTCTTTCTCATACCGATATGCGGACGGGTAGTGACGACCGCCGGTCCACGGGCTTAGATTCCTGCGCATTGCACAAATGATCAGCACCGGTGATCAGCACGGATGCGCCGAGGGGACGGGAGCCCGCAGCCATGTCAGACACGTCCGCGGACAGGAGACCGGTCGTCACGCCCTCGCGTGTCGTGGCCGCGCTCTGTCTCATCGCGCCCTTCGTGGCGATGCTGTGGGTCGGCTCGTACGCGAAGATCGAGCCCACCTTCATCGGCATCCCGTTCTTCTACTGGTACCAGATGCTCTGGGTGCCCATCTCGGCCGCGCTGACGACGCTCGCGTACATCCTGGTCCGCCGTGAGCGGCGGGCGCGCAAGGGAGGCGGTTCCGCATGAAGGACGGCGTGAACGGCGTCGCGCTCGCCGTCTTCATCATCTTCTTCCTCGCCGTCACGGTGATGGGCTTCCTCGCCGCCCGCTGGCGGGCCGCGGAGAACGCCGACAACCTCGACGAATGGGGACTCGGCGGCCGCAGCTTCGGCACCTGGATCACCTGGTTCCTGCTCGGCGGCGACCTCTACACCGCGTACACCTTCGTCGCCGTCCCGGCCGCCATCTACGCGACGGGCGCGGCGGGCTTCTTCGCGGTGCCGTACACGATCCTCGTGTATCCGCTGATCTTCACCTTCCTGCCCCGGCTGTGGTCGGTGTCCCACAAGCACGGATACGTCACCACCTCGGACTTCGTCCGCGGCCGCTTCGGCTCCAAGGGGCTCTCGCTGGCCGTCGCGATCACCGGCATCCTCGCCACCATGCCGTACATCGCCCTCCAGCTCGTCGGCATCCAGGCGGTGCTGGACGTCATGGGCGTGGGCGGCGGCGAGGACACCAACTGGTTCGTCAAGGACCTGCCGCTGCTGATCGCCTTCGGTGTACTCGCCGCGTACACCTACTCCTCCGGGCTGCGCGCCCCCGCGCTCATCGCCTTCGTCAAGGACACCCTGATCTACATCGTCATCGCGGTGGCGATCATCTACATCCCGATCAAGCTGGGCGGCTTCGACGACATCTTCGCCAAGGCGGGCCACGCCCTGTCGCAGCCGGGCCCGACCGGCGCGCCCAAGGGCGCGCTGGCCAGCGGGGACAAACAGCAGTGGGGCTACGCCACGCTCGCCCTCGGTTCGGCGCTGGCGCTGTTCATGTATCCCCATTCGATCACCGCCACGCTCTCCAGCCGCAGCCGCGAGGTGATCCGCCGCAACGCCACCATCCTGCCGCTGTACTCGCTGATGCTCGGCCTGCTGGCGCTGCTCGGCTTCATGGCGATCGCGGCGGGCGTGAAGGTGGACAACGGACAGCTGGCGATCCCCCAGCTCTTCGAGGACATGTTCCCCGACTGGTTCACCGGGGTCGCCTTCGCCGCCATCGGCATCGGCGCCCTCGTCCCGGCGGCCATCATGTCCATCGCCGCGGCGAACCTGTTCACCCGCAACATCTACAAGGACTTCCTGCGGCCGGACGCCACCCCGGCGCAGGAGACCAAGGTCTCCAAGCTGGTCTCGCTGCTGGTCAAGGTCGGCGCGCTGGCCTTCGTCCTGACCATGGACAAGACCGTCGCCATCAACTTCCAGCTGCTGGGCGGCATCTGGATCCTGCAGACCTTCCCGGCCATGGTGGGCGGCCTGTTCACCCGCTGGTTCCACCGGTGGGCGCTGCTCGCCGGATGGGCGGTCGGCATGCTCTACGGCACGCTCGCGGCGTACGGCGTGGCCAGCCCCACCCAGAAGCACTTCGGCGGCAGCTCGGACGAGATCCCCGGCATCGGCGAGATCGGCTACATCGGATTCACCGCCTTCGTCCTCAACGTCGCGGTCACCGTGGTGCTCACGGTCGTGCTGCGGGCCCTGAAGGCCCCCGACGGCATCGACGAGACGTCCCCGGCCGACTACACGGCGGACGCGGGCGACCCGGGCGTCCAGGCCGACCTTCCCCCGGCCACGGCGGGCGCCCCCGGCGGCCACTGATCCCGGCAGCGTCACATGAGAGGGCCGCCGTCTCCCCCACGGGAGGCGGCGGCCCTCTCGTGCCGCTCAGTGCATCAGCTTCAGGCCCACCACACCGGAGACGATCAGGCCCAGGCAGACGATGCGCCCCGCGCTCACCGGGTCGCCGAGCGCGACCATGCCGTAGACCGCGGTGCCCACCGCTCCGATCGCGACCCACACCGCGTAGCCGGTGCCGATGGGGAGGGAGCGCATCGCGTACGACAGTCCGGCCATGCTCAGCGCGGCGGCGATGGCGAACAGCAGGGTGGGGCGGAGCCGGCTGAAGCCGTGCGAGGCGGAGAGGGCCGCCGCCCAGACCGTCTCCAGCAGACCGGACAGCATCAGAACAATCCACGCCATGACAGGAACCTCACGTAGTAATAGGCACGCTTACTACGTCGTCTTGTCGTGACCGGGTACGACGCGCTCGTCCGGGGTGCCGGGGGCACCGCGCCCCAACCTAACACCGGGCCGGGGCGACCGGGCGTGGCTGGTTGAGGTGGTGGTGGGTGGGCACTCCGTAGGGGCGCGTTGGCCGGTACGACCTTGCCCGATCCGGGAGGGCGATCATGAGCGAGCCCAGGACGAGCCCCCACATGCTCGGCATCTACCTCAACGACCACCTGGCGGGAGCGACGGGCGGAGCGGAGCTGGCCCGCCGGATGGCCCGGCAGCACCGGCGGTCGGCCATCGGCGCCGACCTGGAGAACCTCGCCGTGCAGATCATGGAGGACCGGGAGGCGCTCCGGGCCGTCATGGCCGCCCTCGAGGTGCCCGTACGCCGCTACAAGCTCTGCGGTGGCTGGCTGGGCGAGAAGGCCGGGCGGCTCAAGCTCAACGGCCGGGTGCTGCGTCGTTCGGGGCTCAGCACGCTCATCGAGCTGGAGGGGCTGCGGATCGGGGTCGAGGGCAAGGCGATGCTGTGGCACACGCTGCTGGTCGCGGCGGACCGGGACGCACGCCTGGAGCCCGACCGGCTCACCGAGCTGCTGGACCGGGCGCGGCGGCAGCGCACGGCGCTGGAGTCGCTGCACGACACCGCGGCCGCCGCGCTGTTCGCCACCGCACGGCCGGAGAAGCGGGAATCAGTGGTCGGCCCGTGACGGCTCCGCCGGACGGCACCGGCAGCCCGGGTGCGCCCCGGGCTGCCGGTGCCGTGCGTACGGATCACGTGTAGGTGTAGCCGCCGGGGACGGTGGTCGTTCCGGTGGCCGTCACCAGGGTGACGGTCGCGGGGCCGACCACTCCGGGCGGAGTGACGCCGGTGACCGTGGTGGCGGTGGCGGCCACGCTGGTGGCGGGAACGCCGTTGAACAGCACGCCCAGCACGCCGCCGAGGTTGGTGCCGGTGATGGTGAACGGCGTACCACCGGCCGCCGTTCCCGTGTTGGGCGTGATCGTGGTGGCCACCGGCGGGGGCGGAGCCACGAAGTAGGTGAAGCCGCCCGGAACGGTGACCGCGCCACCGGGGCCGGTGACGACCACGGCGGCGGTGCCGGCCGCGCCCGGCGGGGTGATGCCGACCAGTTGGGTACCGGCGGGGTTCACGGCCACGATGGTCGCGGGGACGTTGGCGAAGGTAACGCTGGTGACCGTGTTCAGGTTGGTGCCGTTGATCACGAACACCGTGCCGCCGGTGGTCGGGCCGAAGGCCGGGGTGATGGAGGTGGCGGTGGGCGGGGGCGGCGCGATGTAGGTGTACGGCTGGCTGTTGCTGGTGCCGGATACGGTGATGACGAGGACCTGGACGCTCCCGGCCGCGTGCGACGGAGCGACCACCACGACGGTGTCGTTGCCGTTCTGGCTGACGATGGCGGCGGGAACGCCGCCGAAGGTCACGCTGATGACGTTGCGCAGGTTCACCCCGGTCAGCTGGACGAGGTTCCCGCCGCTGGTGGGGCCCGAGTTGGGCACCACGGTCAGCAGCAGCGGCGGCCCCACCGGCGACGGGGGCCACCAGGGCCAGTGGTCCTCGGTGGATGCGGCTGCGGACACGAGATCGGTCGAGGTCATGATCAGTCCTCCCCGGGAAGGGTCAGGTGAGGTGCACTGGGCGCACGCGGGCCGACAGCGGAGGAAAGGAAAGCTGGTGGGCCGCCGAGCAGGGCGCAGGAGCGGTGCACGGATGAGGCGGAGAAACGGAGCGAATGCCTGGCTCCTGAATGGCTGACGAGGTATGGGGCGGCCTCGATGCCACGTTTCCAGTTATCCACGCGCATCCGCGTCACTCAAGACCTCAGAACGGCCATCACTCGTTTGGCGCATACGGGCTCGCATGGTGGCGCATTCATATGACAAACGCTCGGCTATTCGGGGGAACCCGCTGACGGGGTATCGCCTCTTGCCGCCCGTCGTGCATGTAATGAAAGGCATCGATCGAACCGACGGGGAACGATCCGATGAGCCTCGCAGCGTTCTTTCTCGCCCTCGGCACCACCTGCCGGATCACCCGCTTCATCACCAAGGACACCCTGGCGGCGGGGATCCGGATGTGGATCGCCGACCGTTTCGGCGACGACTCTCCGGTGACCTATCTGGTCAACTGCGGCTGGTGCACCAGCACATGGGTGGCCGGAGCCACCGCCGTATACGCCTTCTCCCTGGACACCACCGCGTGGTTCCAGCTACCGGCAACCGCCTTGACGCTTTCCTATCTCGCCGGTGTGGCATCGCGGTGGCTGGACTGAAAGGAAAAGCACCCATGGCCTGTAACTGTGGTGGAAGAACACCTCAACCCGTTGTCCTCTACCAATTGACGCTGCCGGACGGCACGGTCCGGCTCTACGTCACCTACCAGGAGGCCGAGGCCGCCAACAAGCGCGCCGGCTCCACGGGAGTGATCAGCACCGTCACCCAGTGACAGCCCGGTTGTCGGTACCGTGCGGCACACTGCGGTCCATGGACATCATCGTGAGACCGGCGCGGGACGAGGAGCTGGACGAGATCGGGCAGTTCACCGCGGCCGTGTACCTCGGCGACGGGCTGCTGGACTTCGGGGCCGAGGACCCCTATCTCGACCAGCTGCGCGACGCGCGGAAGCGGGCCGCCGGGTCGGCGGTGCTGGTCGCGGCGGACGCGGCGAGCGACGCGGTGCTGGGCGCGCTGGCCTTCGTCGTGCACGGGGGGACGTACGCGGAGCTGGCCCGCCCGGACGAGAGCGAGTTCCGGATGCTCGCGGTGCGGCCCGAGGCTCGGCGGCGCGGGGCCGCCGAGGCGCTGGTGCGGGCCTGTATGGACCGCACACGGGAGCTGGGGCTCGCGGGCATGGTCCTGTCCACCCACCCCCGGATGACCACCGCCCACCGGCTCTACGAGCGGCTCGGGTTCCGGCGCGCGCCCGAGCGGGACTGGGAGCCGGTCCCGGGGGTCGCGCTGTGGGCGTTCACCGTGGAGGTATAGGCGTGGAGATATAGCCGCGGAGATACGGGCCCGGCTCACCGGGCACGTCACCGCAGCCAGCCGCGCTCGCGCAGCGCCGCGGTGAAGGTGGCGTACGAGGCGTCGAGGGCGGCCTGCTCGCGCGCGTCCGGCTCGACGTCCCGGCCGGGGCGGACCATCGCGGCGGCGCTCGCCGTGAGGTCCGGGTGGAGGGTCCCGGAGGCGGCCAGCAGGGCGGCGCCGAAGGCCGTTTCGGCGTGCTCGGCGACGCGCAGCGGGCGGCCGGAGGCCGTGGCGCGGATGCGGGACCACAGCGGGCTGCGGCTGCCGCCGCCCGCGGCCCACAGCGGGCCCTCGACCGTCACGCCCAGCTCCGCCACCCGCTCCAGCGCGAGGCGTTCCAGGAAGGCCACACCCTCCAGCGTGGCGCGGTGCCGGTCGGCGTCGTCGGCCGGAGTGCCGAGGACGAAGCCCCGGGCCGCGCCGCTGACGAACGGGAACCGCTCGCCCTCACGCTGCAGCGGATACGCGACCACGGAGGCCGGGCCGCGTTCCGCGGCGGCCCGGTCGAGCGCGGGCAGCCGCTCGGACGGGAGGTGGGCGACGGCCTCGCCACCGGTGCTGGACGCGCCGCCCGGCAGCCACCAGCCGTCGGGGTGGCGGTGGCTGTAGAGCGCGCCGGAGGGATCGGCGACCAGGTCCCGGGTGACGCCCTTGAGGACGTACGTGGTGCCGAGGATCCCCACGAACTGCCCGGGCCGCACGGCCCCGGTGGCGAGTTGCCCGGCGCAGCCGTCGGTCATGCCGAGACGGACCGTGCAACCGGTGGGCAGCCCGGTCTCCGCCGCGGCGTCCGCGCTCACCGTGCCGGCCGGGGTGGCCGGTGCCCGGACGGACGGCAGCCACCGGGTGGGTACGCCGAGCGCGTCGAAGACCTCGCCCGGCCACTCCCCGGCGCGCGCGTCGTAGCCGCTCTTGAGCGCGTGCGACCAGTCGGTGGCGACCGGCCCGCCGGTGAGCCGCCACCCGAGGAGGTCGGGGGTGTGGAGGAGGTGGCGGCCCCCGCCGTGGACCGCCGGACCGCCGCCGCCCGCCAGCCAGGCGATGCGGCCCAGGGCGGCGGTCGGGCCGACCGACAGGCCGAGGGCCCGCCAGCGCGCGGCGCCCGCCTCCTGGGCCCGGGCGTTGAGCGCGGCGGCGCGGCGGTCGTCGTACATCAGGGCGGGACCGAGGGGTTCGCCCCGGCCGTCCGCGAGGACGATCGTGCCGGAGGTGGCGGCGACTGCCACCGCCACGACCTCGCGGCCGCCCGCCGGAAGCGCCCCGGTGGCCTGGCGCAGGGCCGCCGCGACGGCGGGCCACCAGGCCGTGGCGTCCTGTTCGCTGTGGCCGCCCGCACCCCGGCGCGGGGGCGGGAGTTCCGCACCGCCCCGCGCCCGTACGCGCCCCTGTGCGTCGGCGCACACCACGCGCACGGCCGCCGTGGCGATGTCGATTCCCGCGACGACCTCGGGCCGGTCGGACATCACGTATCACGCCCCTCACGCGTGGAGTTAAGTTAACGCCAATGGTGTTAAGAAGGCTCGGGCGCGATCCTCACGTCCGTACGCTCCCGCCACTCCCCCACCAGCAGGGCGTCCGCCGCGCCGTCCACCACCAGGTGGTCGAAGTCGGCCAGCGGGCGCAGCCGGTGCAGCGCCGTGCGCCGGGTCTTGGACGCGTCCATCAGCAGCGCCGTGCGGGCGGCGGCGGCCAGCATGGCGCGCTTGACCAGCACCACGTCCTGCTCCTGGTGGTACGTGGTCGCCGCGTCCATGGCCGAGGTGCTGACCAGGGCCAGGTCCACCGAGAGCGCCGCGATCGCCTCCGCGCACGGCACGCCGAGGAAGGAGTCATGGGTGTGCGAGTACTCCCCGCCGAGCCCGATCAGCCGGATCCGGGGCACCCCGGCGAAGACCTCGATCACCCGGCGGGCGTTGGTCACCACCGTCAGCGGGGCGGACTCCACCAGCAGCCGGGCGAGCGCGAGGACGGTCGTGGAGTCGTCCAGCATCACCGACATCCCCGGCTCGACCAGCCGCGCGGCGGTGGCGGCCACCGCCTCCTTCTCGGCCCGGTGGGCGCCCATCCGGTAGGCGAGGCCGGCCTCGAAGACCGACGAGGGCAGGGCCGAGACCCCGCCCCGGAACTTGCGCAGCACGCCGAGCCGGGCCAGCTCGTCCAGGTCCCGGTGCACGGTCATCAGGCTGACCCCGGTGAGGTCGGCCAGCTCCGCCGCGGTGGCGGTGGAGTGCGCGAGGACGTGCTCGGTGATGGTCTGCCGGCGGGCGTCCTGGGAGCGGACCGTGGTCATGGGCGGGGCCCTCCCGCGGCGCCGTCCGTGGGCACGTTCAGGGAGCGCAGCGCCGTGCGGTCGCCGTCGATCCCGATCTCGGTCACCGCCGCGTTGTCCAGCCGGGGGAAGACCGCGCGGTAGCGGCCGACCGGGATGCCGAGCAGGGTGCACAGGGCGGCCCGCAGCAGGCTGTTGTGCGCGACGACGAGCACGGTGCGGTCCGGATGCGCGGCGGCCAGCCGCCGCAGCGCGGCGACGGCCCGGGCCGCGGCCTCGCCGGGCCGCTCGGAGCCGGGGAAGGCGCCGGACTCGGGGTCCTCGCGGAACGCCCGGACGGCCGCCGGGTCCTCCGCCTCCATCTCGGCGAGGGTGCGGCCCTCGCCCCAGCCGAAGTCCATCTCGCGCAGGTCCTCGACGACTTCGGGGGCCAGGGACAGCGCGGTGGCGGCCGGTTCGGCGGTGTGCCGCGCCCGGCCGAGCGGTGAGCACGCCACCGCGTCGATCCCGCGACCCCTCACCCAGTGGGCGAGGGCCCGCGCCTGCCGGTGGCCGCGCTCGGTCAGCGCGATGTCCGAGGTTCCGGCGTACCGGTTCTCCGCGTGCCACACGGTCTCCCCGTGGCGTACGAGCAGCAGTCGGGCGGTCATCCGGGGCCTTTCGATGCGTCGGCCATTGCCTGATCACGTCTCAAGTGTTAAATCTAGCATCGCTCATGTGATGGAGTGCCGGGGTTCCGAGGTTTCCGGAGGGCAGCAGGCCATGCGCGTGATCGTCGGAGTGGATGTCGGCACCTCCGTCACCAAGGCCGTGGCCTTCGCCCCCGACGGGGCCGCGCTCGCCTCCGCGGCCCGCCCCAGCCGGCTGAACCGGCTGCCCGGCGGCCGGGTCGAACAGGATCTGGAGGATGTGCTCGGCACGGTCGCCGAGGTGGTGCGCGAGGTGGCCGTGGCGCTCCCCGGCCCGCCCGCCGCGCTCGCGCTCACCGGCCAGGGCGACGGGCTGTGGCTGCGCGACGAGGCGGGCCGGGCGGTCCGTCCGCCGATCTCCTGGCTGGACGGGCGGGCGAGCGGGACCGTCGCCCGCTGGCGGTCCGACGGCACGCTCGCCGCCCTCCACGCCCTCACCGGCTCGGGGTTGTTCCCGGGCTGCCACGCCCCGCTGCTGCGCTGGCTGGCCGAGCACGAGCCGCGGACACTGGAGCGGGCGGCGGTCGCGGGCTACTGCGTGGACGCGGTGGCCCAGCGGCTGACCGGCGTCATCACCGTGGACGCCTCCGACGCCTCCCTGCCGTTCCTCGACGTCACCACCCGTACGTACGTGCCGGGCGCCCTGGAGCTGTGCGGACTGGCCGATCACGCCCGGCTGCTGCCCCCGCCCGCCGCGCCCGGCACCGTCCTCGCGCTGGACGAGGAGGGGGCCCGGCTGACCGGGCTGCCGCCCGGACTGCCCGTCGTCTCCGGCCCGTACGACCTTCCGGCGTGCGCCATCGGCAGCGGGGTGCGGGACGTGGGCGACGGGTTGCTCATCGTGGGCACCACGCTGGCCTGTCAGGTGCTCACCGATCGCGTGGCGGTGGACCCGGCCGCCGATCCGGCCGGCATGTGGCTGTGCACCCCCGACCCGGACCGCTGGCTGCGCGCGATGCCCGCGATGGTCGGCACCGCCGCCCTGGAGTGGGTGCTCGATCTCACAGGGACGACCACGGCCTCCCTGGACACCCTGCTCGGCCAGAGCCCGCCGGGCGCGAACGGCGTGACCGCGCTGCCCTTCCTGTCCGGCGCCGGGGAGCGCGCCCCGTTCGTGGAGCCCGCCGCCCAGGGGCGGTTGGACGGCCTCACCCTCGCCTCCACCCGCGCCGACACCGTACGGGCCGTGTGCGAGTCCGTCGCCTACGCCGCCCGCCACTGCCTGGAGGCGGCCGGGCTCTCGGGGCGGCTCGCGCTGTGCGGCGGTGGCGCGCGTTCCGCCGCCTGGACCGAGATCTTCGCGAACGTCATCGGCCGCCCGGTGGCCCTCCCCGACGAGCCGGAGGTCGGCGCGCGGGGCGCGGTCGCGGTCGCCCGGCGGTCGCTCGGCGACCCCGGGGACGCGTCCCGCCGACGCGCGGCGTCCCGTACCGTCGAACCCCGGAGCGGGCTTCGCGGCGCCTATGAGGACGGCTACGCCGACTACCGCGACCGACTCGCCCGTGCCCTGGACGAATGGCGGGCGAGCGGCCCGGGAAGCTAGTTTTCCCTGGGATTCCGGCGCACCCAAAGCCCGCCGTGACTAGCACATCTATACGAATTCGCCCAGCTGACGACACAACATCTGGGGGCGCGTGCGCAGCACGACACAAGATGTATGCTCGTCCTCGCTGTCGCCGCAGGGGAATCCGGTGTGAATCCGGAACTGTCCCGCAACGGTGTACGTGTGCGCTTTTGCGTACCCGTGAGTCCGATGACCTGCCGATGGCCGTCTGCATACGTCCGGGCCCCGCGGGTTGGGTGGATGGACGCTGCGTGGAGTGCCGTGGAGCGGAATCGGCATGCCCGTGAGCGGCCATCGCGCACCGCCCTCGAAGGCCCCCAGCCGAGCGAGGGAGAACACTTCAGTGACCATCGCGCCCGCCGATCCGGTTTCAGAGGCAGCGGTTTCATCGGCAGCGGCCGACGCGCCCGGGACCGCCCTGCTGCGGACCCTGACCGCGCTCACCGCCGATCTGCCCGCCACCGACCCCGGCAAGGTCGCGGCCGCCGCCCTGCGCGGCCGCCATCCCGGTTCGGACGAGGCGGAGTTGCGCTCCCTGGCGACCGAGGCGGCGGCCGGACTCATCGGCGAGGAGCCGGAGTACTCCAGGCTCGCCGCGCGGCTGCTGACCCGCGCCATCGCCGAGGAGGCGGCCGGGCAGGGCGCGGACTCCTTCTCCGCCTCCGTCGCCGTGGGCCACCGCGAGGGCCTGATCGCCGACTCCACCGCCGAGTTCGTGACCGCCCACGCCGCCCGGCTGGACGCGCTGGTCGACCAGGCGCTGGCCGACGGCGCCGACGACCGCTTCGGCTACTTCGGGCTGCGCACCCTGCACAGCCGCTATCTGCTGCGCCACCCGATCACCCGTCAGGTGATCGAGACCCCGCAGCACTTCCTGCTGCGGGTGGCCTGCGGCCTCGCCGAGGACCTGACCGAGCGGGCGCTGGCGGACGTCGCCGAGCTGTACCGGATGACCAGCACGCTGTCGTACCTGCCCAGCTCCCCCACGCTGTTCAACTCCGGCACCCGGCACCCGCAGATGTCGTCCTGCTATCTGCTGGACTCGCCGCTGGACGAGCTGGACTCGATCTACAACCGCTACCACCAGGTGGCGCGCCTGTCGAAGCACGCGGGCGGCATCGGCCTGTCGTACTCCCGCATCCGCGCCCGCGGTTCGCTGATCCGCGGCACCAACGGGCACTCCAACGGCATCGTGCCGTTCCTGCGCACGCTCGACGCCTCGGTGGCGGCCGTCAACCAGGGCGGCCGGCGCAAGGGCGCGGCCTGCGTCTACCTGGAGACCTGGCACGCGGACATCGAGGAGTTCCTGGAGCTGCGGGACAACACGGGCGAAGAGGCCCGCCGCACCCACAACCTCAACATCGCGCACTGGATCCCGGACGAGTTCATGCGCCGGGTCGAGGCGGACGCCGACTGGTCGCTGCTCTCGCCGGTGGACGCGCCCGAGCTGGTGGACCTGTGGGGCGAGGAGTTCGACTCCGCGTACCGCAAGGCCGAGGCCGAGGGGCGGGCGGTCAAGCAGGTCCCGGCGCGCCAGCTGTACGCCCGGATGATGCGCACCCTCGCGCAGACCGGCAACGGCTGGATGACGTTCAAGGACGCCGCCAACCGCACCGCCAACCAGACCGCCGAGCCGGGCCGGGTCGTCCACTCCTCCAACCTGTGCACCGAGATCCTGGAGGTCACCGACGACGGCGAGACCGCCGTGTGCAACCTCGGCTCGGTCAACCTCGCCGCCCACCTCGGTGAGGACGGCCAGATGGACTGGGAGCGGCTGGACCGCACCGTCCGCACCGCCGTGACCTTCCTCGACCGCGTGGTGGACATCAACTTCTACCCCACCGACGAGGCCGGGGCCTCCAACTCCCGCTGGCGCCCGGTGGGGCTCGGCCTGATGGGCCTCCAGGACGTCTTCTTCCGGCTGCGGCTGCCGTTCGACTCCCCCGAGGCGCAGGCCCTGTCCACCCGGATCTCCGAGCGCATCATGCTCGCCGCGTACGAGGCGTCCTGCGACCTCGCCGAGCGCCACGGCCCGCACCCGGCGTGGGCCGAGACCCGCACCGCGCGCGGCGTGCTGCACCCGGATCACTACGCCGACGCCCAGGTCACCTGGCCCGAGCGCTGGGAGGCGCTGCGGCGGCGGATGGCCACCACCGGCATGCGGAACTCGCTGCTGCTGGCGATCGCGCCGACCGCCACCATCGCCTCCATCGCGGGTGTGTACGAGTGCATCGAGCCGCAGGTCTCCAACCTCTTCAAGCGCGAAACGCTCAGCGGTGAGTTCCTCCAGGTCAACAACTACCTGGTGAACGACCTGAAGAAGCTCGGCGTCTGGGACGCCCAGACCCGTGACGCGCTGCGCGAGGCCAACGGCTCGGTCCAGGACTTCTCCTGGGTGCCCCAGGAGGTACGGGACCTGTACCGGACCGCGTGGGAGGTTCCGCAGCGCGCCCTGATCGACATGGCGGCGGCCCGTACGCCGTACCTCGACCAGAGCCAGTCGCTGAACCTGTTCATGGCGGCGCCGACCATCGGCAAGCTCAGCTCGATGTACGCGTACGCCTGGAAGCGCGGCATCAAGACGACGTACTACCTGCGCTCGCGCCCGGCGACCCGGATCGCCCAGAGCGCCCGCGGGGGCGCCGCCACGGCCACCGTCCCCGCGCAAGCGGCGCCCGCCGAGGCCGAAGCGGTCGCCTGCTCCCTGGAAAACCCCGAGTCCTGCGAGGCCTGCCAGTAATGCCCACCGCATCCGAGATGACCACCGTGAACACCGCGCCGGACCAGGCCAAGAACCTGCTGGACCCCGGGTTCGAGCTGACCCTGCGGCCGATGCGGTACCCGCAGTTCTACGACCGCTACCGGGACGCGATCAAGAACACCTGGACCGTGGAGGAGGTCGACCTCCACTCGGACGTCGCCGACCTCGCCAAGCTCTCCCCCGGGGAGCAGCACCTGATCGGCCGTCTGGTGGCGTTCTTCGCGACCGGCGACTCGATCGTGTCCAACAACCTGGTGCTGACGCTCTACAAGCACATCAACTCCCCCGAGGCGCGGCTGTACCTGTCGCGGCAGCTCTTCGAGGAGGCCGTGCACGTCCAGTTCTATCTGACGCTGCTGGACACCTATCTGCCCGACCCGGACGACCGGGCGGCGGCCTTCGCGGCGGTGGAGAACATCCCCTCCATCCGGGAGAAGGCGGAGTTCTGCTTCCGCTGGATGGACTCGGTGGAGAAGATCGACCGGCTGGAGAGCAAGGCCGACCGGCGCCGCTTCCTGCTCAACCTGATCTGCTTCGCGGCCTGCATCGAGGGGCTGTTCTTCTACGGCGCCTTCGCGTACGTGTACTGGTTCCGCTCGCGCGGTCTGCTGCACGGCCTGGCGACCGGCACCAACTGGGTGTTCCGCGACGAGTCCATGCACATGGAGTTCGCGTTCTCGGTCGTGGACACCGTCCGCGAGGAGGAGCCCGACCTCTTCGACGACGAGCTGGAGCAGCAGGTCACCGACATGCTGAAGGAGGCCGTCGAGGCGGAGCTGCAGTTCGCCCACGACCTGTGCGGCGACGGGCTGCCGGGCATGAACACCGAATCGATGCGGGCGTACCTGGAGTGCGTGGCCGACCAGCGCCTGAAGCGCCTCGGCTTCCCCGCGGTCTTCGGCTCGGAGAACCCGTTCTCCTTCATGGAGCTGCAGGACGTCCAGGAGCTGACCAACTTCTTCGAGCGCCGCGCCTCGGCCTACCAGGTCGCGGTGGAGGGCTCGGTCTCCTTCGACGACGACTTCTGATCCCGGAGCAAACGTTAAGGGCCGGACCCCGCCCGGGGTCCGGCCCTTCGCCGTACGGTTGGTGACCTCAGTCGTTCGGCACCGTCTCGTAGCGCGCGGTGCCCTCGGCCATCTGCCGGAGCACGTCCTTGCGGTCGCGCTTGGAGAGCCGGTCGATGTAGAGGTAGCCGTAGAGGTGGTCGGTCTCGTGCTGCAGGCAGCGCGCGAAGTAGCCGGTGCCGCGCACCGCGATCGGCTTGCCCTCGGCGTCCCGGCCGCGCACCACCGCGTAGTCCGGGCGGGCCAGCTCGCAGTAGGCGGTGGGGACCGACAGGCAGCCCTCGTTGGAGTCGTCCAGCACCCGGCGGTCGGCGGGCAGCTCCTCCAGCACCGGGTTGCAGACCACGCCGACGTGGCGTACGCCCTCGTCGTCCAGGCAGTCGTAGACGAAGACCTTGAGGTCGACGCCGATCTGGTTGGCGGCCAGGCCCACGCCCTCCGCCGCCCGCTGGCTGGCGAACATGTCGTCGATCAGCGCCGCCAGCTTCTCGTCGAACTCGGTGACGTCCTTGCACTCCCTGTGGAGCACCGGATTGCCGACCACGGTGATCGGGCGGGCGGTGCCGCGCTCGCGGTACGCCCGCTCGCGCTCCTCGCAGTCCTCCGTGTCCACGACGAACTCGTCGTCCACCTGCTGCTTCGTGGTCCCTTGCTGCGACATCGTCCGCCGTACGCCTTCCCTGTAACCGTGATGCGTCGCCCTACAGGGTACGGCCCACCCGGAAGGCAGCGGGATCAGCGCCCGGTCAGCGGCCTTCCCCGGACGTTCAGCAGACCTCTTCCAGGTCCCGCCACTCCCGGGTGTCCGGGCTGTCGGCGACCCAGCCGTCCAGCAGCCCCCGCACCAGCCCGCTGGGCGCCGCGATCCCGCATTCGCGCTCGGCGACCCACAGCGAGCCCGAGCCCGCCGTACGGTGCCCCAGCGGCCCGGGGTGGCCCGGCTCGCTGTGGTCGTGCGGGTCCAGGTGCTCGCCCTCGCCCTCGTCGCTCGGCATCCGGCTCTCCGAACAGGAGCGGCACAGCAGCCGCACCGACGACGACCAGTCCTCGGCCGCGAAGCCCGCGTCCGCCGCCAGCCGCTCCAGGGCGTCCCGGTCGGCCTCGGTGGCCGCCTCCAGCAGCACCACCCAGGTCGGCACCGGGGACGGCGCCCACAGCTCGATCTCGTCGAACACCGGATACGCGGGCCCGGCGGCGGTGACGCGCTCCCCGTGCGGAACGCCGTCGTGCAGCACCACCTCGCCCCAGCGCCGCCCGGAGGACGGCAGCGGGATGGACAGCACCTCGATCCGGGCCGGGTCCAGCCGGCGGCCCCACACCACCTCGGCCTCGCCCTCCGGCGACAGCCGCACCGCCGCGCTGCCCAGCTCCATGCCGAGCGGCTCACCGGACGCGGACGCCTCCCCGGGCACCTTCAGCCCGTACGCCTGCCAGGCGCGGCGGGCCAGCGGCCAGTCCTGGAGGGCGGTCGCGGCGATGCCCACGTTCCACCAGTCGGGAGCGCCCGCCTCGCGGTCCAGCAGCGCGACCGCGCGCAGCCCGGCGGCCCGGGCCTGCTCCCAGTCGTGCCGGAACTTGTGCAGCAGAGCGAGGTTGAACCAGGACTCCGACAGCCACGGCTCCAGATCGGCGGCGCGCGTCAGCAGCGCGCCCGCGTCCTCGTACCGGCCATCGCCGATGAGCGTGAACGCACGGTCCGTGGCCTGCCGCCATGAGGCGGACGGCCGGTGCCGTACCTTGCCGAAGATCTTCACGATTCCCGCCTGCCGGTATCGAAGTAGTCCCGTACCAGAACCTTGCGCGGACGGCGTCGCCCTCCCTGGGAGACAACCTGCCACACATCCGCGGACATCTCAGCCCAGCCCCTCACCCTTCGGCCGGGAGACGATGCCCACCACACCTCCTTGCCACCGGCCATCGGCCCGACACCCCTCTCTCGCATCCAACCATGCCTTTTGGGAGACCCGCTCATTACCCGCGAGTTCCGGGTTCCTCACCCGGTCGCCCACCGGGTTCCTCCCCGGCCTTCCCTCCGGGTTCCTCACCGGGGACGGTCGTACGCCGGGCGGGACAGCACCGTCGCCAGCGCCTCGACCACCGCCGGGTCGAAGTCCCGCGCGGTGCCCAGCCGCAGCCGCTCCAGGGCGCGCAGCGGGGCCGCTCCCCCCTGTCCCCCGGCCGCCGGGCCGCCCGCCGCCTCGGTGTACGCGTTCACCGCGCGCACGATACGCGCGGACAGCGGCTGTGCGCGGTACGGGTCCGCCTGCCGTTCGACGATCACCGCGACTTCCGCGGGGACCCCCGTCTGCCGTACCACGGCGCCGCCCAGCCGCGCGATCCGCCGCTGCTCGGCGCGGGACAGCGGCTCGGTCGCCCCGGCCGGGACCGGGTCCACCAGGGACAGCTGCCCGATGTCGTGCATCAGCGCCGCGTATTCCAGCACAGTCAGGGCGGGCTCGGAAAGCCCCAGCTCACGGCCGACCGCCCGACTGAGCCCTGCGACCTTGCGGGCGTGTCCGGCCGGGGTGTACCCGGCGATCTCGGTCGAGCGGGCGAGGGAGGCGATGGTCTGGCGGCAGGTGGCCCGGATCGCGGCGTAGCGGCGGAACGAGTACTGGATCAGCAGCGGCGGCAGCGCCAGCACCGGCAGCGCCCACAGCCCGGCGACGGCCACCGTGAGCGCCATCACCACCCCGGTCGCGCAGATCGCCGACCCTATGCCGGTCAGCGCCCGCAGCTCGTCGCGGAGCAGCGGACCGTACGGCCAGCCGGTGCGGGCGCGGGCCAGGGCGGCGGCGAGCACCGCGTCGCACAGCGCGGTCAGGGCCAGCACGCCCAGCAAGTAGCCGACGAGGGCGGGGCCGTGCCCCAGCCAGGAGGCCAACCGGCCGGTGTGGTGCAACGGTTGGAAGCAGGTGGCCGCGAACCCCACGCTCAGCACGCGGCGGGCGGTGTGGCCCGGGTCGGCCGGGCGCCCGAGCGCCATGCGCGGCACCAGGCCCGTCAGCGAGGCCGCCACGACGACGGTGACGACCTGGAGCACCCCATGGCTGGTGGGCTCCCCGCCCAGCCGCCCCAGCAGGGCGTACCCGAGGGCGCCCGCGGCGGCGAGCGGCGTCGGCTCGCCGCGCTGCTCGTGCGCCCCGCTCGCACGCGGGAGCGCGGCCGGGGTGTCGCCGCACCGGATGGCCTCCCCGAGGGCGATGAGCAGCCCGAAGGCGAGCGCCGCCCCCGGTTCGCGTATCCCGTGCCACTCCGTCCAGGCGAGCGCCACCACGGCGAGCGTCCCGGCGGCGCCGTACACGGCGGCGAGGACGCCCCCGCGGCGACGACCGCGGTGACGGGCGGGCCGGGCAGGTCCAGCCACTGGGCGGCAGGGCCTTCCAGGGTGACGGTCGAGGTGGTCTGGCTGATCGGC